>DASTLA010000252.1:0-36171 GCA_035715525.1 Nitrospiraceae bacterium | reverse complement strand
ACTAAGTCGTAGGCCTTTCATCACCCACGATCCCTAAAATCGGTAGGGTACCCGTATCCCTATGAAGGCGAATGATTCGCTCGTCAATGGGATCCCTACGACCGGTTCAACAGAAAACCGCCGGGTCACGATAATCGTTGTCGTAAACAACAGGTTCATCAACTCCAACCGCTTGACGCTCAACACGGTCGGCGTAACCGGCCCTGTCACGTCGCTCGAATCCAAGCCCATGATCGAACTGGGCTGGATGTTCGAACCCGTCAACTGCATGTTAAAGCTGACCTTGTCGTTGAGCGAAAAGCCCATTCCCAGTCGGTACTCAAATATGTTGCCGAGATTCCGCGTTTGGCTGGCAAAGTTGTTGACGTAGCCGATGCGTCCAAAAAAGACGACGGGGTCTATGGTCTTGAGCAGGGTGATGCCACCGCCCATGTTCCATGTTCCCGTTCCCGTCAGGCCGGTGCCTCCCGTTCTCGATTTTCCGGAAATATCGAGAATCACCGACGGCCGATTACCTCGCTCATACCACAGCTCGTACCGAAGCGCCGCGGCAAGGTCTCCGAATCCGTCTTTGGATTGCTCCGACAGCGCGACGCCGAAATCCTGCTTGGTTTGTGCGTGGATCCAAAACGGGACGATCAAATCCAATTCGAGGCCATCGGTCAGCAAGCCGTAGCGAAGGATCAACGAATTGTCGATGAACTTCGTGGTATTTTTTACAAGGATGGCTCCTCCGGGAATGGATTGAAAGTCGTCCCTACTGTTTCGGTTGTAGAACGTGTTCAGCTCCACCATCAGCTCACCCTTCCGAATGAACACGCTTTGATTTCGCAGAAACAACTCCGTCAGCCGCTGGGCTTCCTCAGCTTCCCGGGCCCGGTCTTCGTCCGGTGCTTCCTCTTGTGCGGCAGGCTTCTCCGGCATCACGGTCGAGCGTTTGACTTCCTGGTCCGGTCGCCTGTCCTCCGGATCGCTTGGCTCAAGGGCTGGTCCCTGTCTTTGCTCCGCAGTCACCTCGGGTTGTTGACCATTTTTCTGCTCCGTGGGCGCTTCTTCGGGCGCCTTGGATTTGTCCTCGCTTTGCGTGGCAGCCGGCGGGCGCTTCTGACCACGTTTCTTTGTCTTCGCCGAGAAGGCCGAGGTTGGACAGCAGAACATGCCGGCCAGCAAAAGACTGAGGCATATCACGAGCCATTTATGAGCCATTGGTGTCATTTCCTAGAATTTCGTGCAGACCGTGCATACCAACGTTTTGACCAAAATCACCGTGTGCGACTCGACTCCCACGCTCACGCCTCCGTTGGGAAGGGGAGTCACCACAGGTAGCGTGGTCGTATATGTCACCAACGGAGTACGTCCATCGACGTGCAAGAAAGTGAAAAGCACCTCGGTCATGAACGTGGAAATGCTATCGGAAGGCACCGGCACCCGAGTCGTGCCATAAAACACGGTAGATCCCTCCACCCCCGACAATTCCTCACTTGATAGGAGGGTGGCATGCTGAACCTTGGACAATGCCAAAAACATTTCGGAATCCCCGGCTCTCACAGAGCTCACCGCCATCAGACACATGAGATAGAGCAAGAGGATATGTTTCATATTTCATGTTCCTATCTCATAGGCCCGTCGCCGATCATCCGCTCACCCTCGTCAATCAACAGGCAGGCTTACTCGATTAACGCAATCGTAGCCCAGAGGAGAGGTGACCCTCTCCTCTGGGCCTACGCAGCACTTACGGCCTATAACAGCCGGTGCACACCAGCGTCAGAGGCTGAATGTGGTAGGTAGGGGTAAATGCAATGCCGGAACCATAGGGCGTCGCCCCGATGGTCGTGCTCACCACAATAGGAGGAAAGGGGCCTACTCCATACTGTTGCTGAAGCACAATCCCCATGAACTGTGAAATGCTCGCTACATTGACGTTGTACTCAAGGGATGGTCCAAGGCGGACATCCCCTCCCTCCACTGCATCCAACTCGTCACTGCTGAGGTTGGAGGCGGCCGTCACCTTGGCCATCGCATGGAAGGATCCCGAATTGGCCGCCCAGACGGGTGCGGCCATCATGGCCATTGCTAAGGCAAGAACTAAAGTTAGGGATTTCATGGTGTCTCCTTTCACGAGAATTGGTTAAATGCGAGGCTTCATCGTCCCATCCAACCCGGTGGAGTATCTGACATGCGGCTCACCTCCTTTACTGCTCCTGCGTTTCCGTACTTCCTATGGGTCACAAAAAGTCCGGTGCAATCGCATATAGCTCCTGCGCCGCTGATTCGATGTCATGTCCTCTCGATTGTTCTGTAGAGAAATCTTTGGTTGCCGAGGGAGGTTCGATGACAGCCTGTCGACCAGGAAGGACAAACGGGGGCGCCAAAATCGCTCGACGGCGCCGAGGAAGGAGCGTCGCAAGGCAAGCGGAGTTCAGGAAGAGAAGGGCTGGATCAAAGAATGCTGGATGGCGTAGCTGGTCAGCTGAGCATTGCTGCTCATGTTCATCTTCTCGAGAATTCTCGCTCGATAGGTGCTGATGGTGTTCGCGCTGACGCAGAGCTGCGAGGCAATGTCTTTAAGGCTCTTGCCGGAGGCCAGTAAGCACAGCACCTGCAACTCGCGATCCGAAAGCAGTTCGTGAGGAGTCTGGCTGCAGTTCTTCTCGATCGTCGCGGCGAGGTGCTCGGCAACAACGGCATTGATGTATTTTCGTCCGGCGAGCACCGCCTTGACGGCTTCGATCAACTCTTCACCGGCGGAAGCCTTGGTCAAGTAGCCGCTGGCTCCCACCCGGAATACCCGCACCGCAAACAGATCTGCCGGATGTGTGCTCATCACCAGGACCGGCATCCCCGGACGCGCCTTTTTGAGATCCTCGAGCAGTTCGGGACCGCACCTGCCGGGCATCGAAATGTCCATGATGGCGACGTCCCACGGTTTCTCATTCGCAAGGGACAGCATTTCGGGGCCCGATTCGGCTTCCCCGATCTCGACAGGGGCGAGGGCTTCGCTCAGCAGTTCCCTCACGCCTCTCCTGAATAACGGATGGTCATCACCGACGAGCACCTGCAGCATCGGCACACCACCGGGGTTGACTGGTTGTCCCGCAAGTCATCGCGCGCCTTCGCCAGCTGGTCATAGCCGATCAAAGACAAAATGCGAATCAAGAAAACACGGTAATGGAGTCAAGGAACCTTTGCGCCCGTGGCCTTCATGGGACAGTGGACGGCCAACGTCGTTCCTGCTCCTGGATGACCTTCGATCGTCAACGTCGCTCCGGCCAGCCTTGCTCTCTCCTGCATGCCCCTCAATCCAAAGGAGGCCGGGTCGGACACTGCCTTGTCCGGTATGCCTTTGCCATTATCCTGTACGACGATCGACAGGTCTTCGCCACGTTCTTGTCCCGTAATGTCCACGATACTGGCATGAGCGTGCCGGGCAATATTCGTCAGCGCCTCTTGGATGATTCTGAACAACAACAGCGCCCGCTGCTTGTCGATGTCGTTGAGTCGCGGAATCGTGTGGCATCGGCAGCGGATGCCGGTTCGTCGCTCGAACTGCATGGCCTGCCAGATCAGGGCCGATGCCAGACCGAACTGCTCGAGCACGACCGGCCTCAGTTCGATTGCGATCCGTTGAACGGTCACGATCGCCGAATCGATGGCTTCGATCATCGCCGTCATTCGCTTCTGCAATTGTTCGGATAGATCACCCGTTTCTCGCGACAACGATTTAGCCATACGGCCCAAATCCAGCTTCAGATAGGTCAGAACGCCGCCGAGGTCGTCATGCACCTCCTGCCCGATACGCATGCGTTCCTCTTCACGGGTCCGCTCGGTGTGCGACGACAGAGCCCGCATCTGGGCCAGCGTGCTCTCCAGCACGTCGGTCACACGCTTGTATTTCGTAATATCCTCGGCAATTCCTGCCACCCGGCATACCGATCTGGAGCCGTCGAGCAGCGGAAATGCGCGCTCGTGAATCCAGCGGATCTCACCGTCCGGTCGAACGATTCGATACTCGATGTCATACCCGTCCTTTTCGGCCGCCAGGACACGGTGCGCTGCGACACGATTCCTATCATCTGGATGAACGGCTTCGATCCAGAGAGACCGCGATTCGTAGACTTCGGCGCACCGGCGGCCCCAGATCGCTTCATAACCGGGGCTCACGTAGTCAATCCGGTCGGTTCGCACGTTCAGGATCCAATAGACCTGCCGGCTGCGTTCGGTGAGCCCGCGAAAGAGGCTGACACTGTCATGGAAGGTCTGAATCGTTTTGCGTCGCGCCGTCAAATCGCAAAAAGAGACGACTGTACCCGTCAACTCACCTTCTTCGACGATCGGATAGGACGAGTATTCAACGAGGGACAGCTTTTCGCCGTAACGCCACCAGACTTGCCCTTCCGCGGGACAAGTGACGCCCGGGTGGAAGGGACGATACGATTCCTCCGCCTCCGGGTCCTGCTGGCGATACCGGATCAATTCCTGCATCGGCCGATCTTTGAGCTCGTCGGGGCTCACGCCTAAGAGCAGCGACCCTACATCATTCAGGAAGAGGCACCGGCCCTCCGTATCGATCCCGTAGAGCCCTTCTCCCGTGGCTTCGAGCAGCGCCTGGTATCGGGCATCAAGCTTCACGAGCAAAGACCGTGATGCCGATTGGCTGCTGATATCCTGCAGCAAACACCAGGCGCGTACCCCATCCTGCTCATCATGAAAACCCTGGCAGGACACAGCGACGTCCCTCGTCGTCCCGTCGCCGCATTTCAACTCCAAGGGGTATTCGTCCAAGGTTCCTATTTCCGAAAGGCGCTGCAGCATCGTTTCGCCGGCCTGGACATCGACGCAGAGGTCGACAAGATGGACGTGATCCTCAAGGTCCTCGGAAGAAGCATATCGGAGGAGTTTCAAGGCCGTTGAGTTGACACTGATAATATGACCCGTGGGTCCAAGGCTGAGGAGACTGGCGGGCAGATGTTGGATGAACCGCTCATACCAGAGACCGGCTTCAAGCTTCCCGTTCCATCTGATTCCAACAGGGCTCATGCATCGCCCTCACAGCAACATCAAACTGATTGGGGCCTTCTTCACCTAGTAATTTCCCTTTGTCGCGAGTTCGCTACCACAGTTCGCGACAAGAGTCCAGAGTGTTTTTATGACAAGAAATACATGTATTCGACGCCTGTACGATGTAAACAAGGGCTTGTCGAACTTGCCCCCCGAGTCACCTTTGTTCTCTAGGAAACACTCGTAGAGGGTCATTGTTAAAAGAGAAATTGGCGCTTCGGTCCTCGTCATCACGACGAGAGATGCTTATAATGAATGAACAACAGGGCAACCGAGGAGGTGGGCGGTGCGCGTGAAAAAGCTACTGCATACCCGTATGCGGGTCAGCGATATGGATCAAACCGTTCGGTTTTACACCGAGGTGCTTGGACTGGAAGTCATGGAGCGAAAGGTCTCCCCTCGTGGATCGCATCTCGCATTCCTGAAAGTGCCGAATAGCGAAGAACTGATCGAGCTGGCCAGCTTTCCACCCAGCGGACCGGTCAAGGTCCAAGAGGACTTGGTCCACCTGGCGTTCGAAGTGGATAACCTGGATGAGACCATACAGGCCCTCGCCGGAAAGCACGTGAAGATCACGGACGGGCCGACTCGCACCAGTTCCGGGAACCGGTTCATCTTCATCGATGCGCCGGACGGCTACGAAATCGAGCTGATAGAACGGCCTCCGGGAGCGGCGTTGGTCTGAACCCGCCGACCTGTGGACATCATACCTGAAGCGCCGATCGCCGACCTCCAGCATGGCGTCTATCGCCGAGCCCTATCGCCCGATCTATCAACACGGAGCCTCGCGCCGGCCGTCTGAACGCCAAAGCCGACGCAACGGCGCGGTGCAACAAGGGAATCGCCGGTTGACGATTCGATGTTTTCCGAAGTACCTTCTTTGCCGGTTGGCGATCCGTGGGTGACGGCTGAGGGCCGACGACCCTCTCTCAAGGATGATTCGATGAAGAACGGTTTTTTCAAAGGTCATGGGCTGGGCAATGATTATCTCGTCATGGATCCGACGGAGCTGAGCTTCAAACTGACCGCGAAGAATGTCCGCGCGATCTGCGATCGGAACTGGGGAGTGGGGAGCGACGGCATTCTCGCGCTCGTTCCATCGAAGAAAGCCGACTTCGGCTTGCGCATCTATAATCCGGACGGCAGCGAGGCGGAAAAATCGGGAAATGGGCTGCGGATTTTCGCTCGATACCTGCATGCCACCGGCAAGACGCGCAAGAGAACTTTCATGGTGGAAACCAAAGGCGGTCTCGTCTCCATTCAGCTGCATGTCGACCGGCATGGCGATGCAGCTTCAGCCACGGTGGAGATGGGGCGGGCGACGTTTCAGCCGGCGGCCCTCCCCTGTACATTGGCGGTCGACGAACTAATCGACCAGCCGATACAGGTCGCAGGGCAAGAATTGCGATTCACCGGAGTCAGTGTCGGCAATCCCCATTGCGTGATCTTCAAGCCGGAGGGCTCCGAATGGAATAAAGATGAATTGCGGCTCCTGGGCCCCGAACTGGAAAATCATCCCCTGTTCCCCAAGCGATCCAACGTCCAGTTGGCCGTGCCGACCGGCACGAAGGAAATCCACATCCTCATCTGGGAGCGAGGTGCTGGCGAGACCCAGGCATCCGGTTCCTCCTCCTGTGCCGCCGCAAGCGCTGCGGTTCGGTTGGGCCTTGCCAGCAGTCCAGTCACGGTCAAAATGCCGGGCGGCATGCTCAGCATCGACGTATCGCCGGATTTCGACCTGACCATGAAAGGACCCGTGGCCGAAGTGGCCCGGGGCACGCTGAGTCCTCCCTTCGTACGATCCCTGCGGCAGCGTTAATCATCACCCGCCGAACGCCGACTGGCAAGAATTGCGGGAAGCGTTCTTGGTATCCTGTGTCGATTGACCTGTGACGCATGACGACCGAAGCACTCCAATCCAAGCTCGCCCATCTCCCGGCACAGCCTGGGATATATCTATTCAAGAATTACAAAAACGAGATTCTTTACGTCGGTAAGGCGGCATCCCTGGCCGACCGCGTCCGGTCCTATTTTCAGAAAGGCGCGGACCACGGCCCGAAAACCTCCTTGCTCATAGGGGAGATTGCCGATCTGGAGACGATCGTCACGCGCTCCGAACTCGAAGCGCTGATCCTCGAGAGCAATCTCATCAAACGTCATCGTCCGCGCTTCAATATCGTCCTGCGCGACGACAAGCAGTACCCGTACCTTCGCCTGCCGATCAAGGAGAATTTTCCCCGGCTCTCGATCGTCCGCCGGGTACAGAAAGATGGGGCGCTGTATTACGGTCCCTATACGCCGGCGGGCGCGCTGCGTGACACGCTGAAGGTCATCCGCAAAGTATTTCCTTTGGCTACATGCGAAATCGACATCGACGGTACGGCCGATCGGGCCTGCATCGAATTTGAAATCAAACGCTGCATGGCCCCTTGCATTGGCAACCAGTCCCGAGAGGAATACCATCACATCGTCAAACAGGTCCGTCAGTTCCTGGAAGGGCGGGATCGCGAGCTCGTCGATAGTTTGCGAAACGCGATGGAGGCGGCAGCCGATCGCGAGGAGTACGAAGAAGCCGCCCGCTTGCGGGACCGCCTGTTCAATATCGAGCGGACGCTGGAAAAGCAGCGAATTACTCAAGTCAGTCACTGCGATCAGGACGTCATGGGGCTTGCCAGGCAGGGCACCGCCGTGGATCTGCAGCTCTTGTTCGTGCGAGGGGGCTTGCTGATCGGGCGAAAAGACTATTTTTGGCCGCAGTCGGCGGACGCCCTGGACGAAGAACTCGTCCGCGCCGCCATCGAGCAGTTTTACAACAAGGAAGGGCAGCCGCCCAAAGAACTCCTGGTGCCTGCCCCGCTCAGCGATGCCACGGTGCTGGAACAATGGCTGTCGGAAAAGAGAGGCGATACCGTCCGCATCATCGCTCCGGAACGAGGAACCAAGCATCAATTGGTCTTACTGGCGGAGGAGAACGCGCAGGCGGCCATCGCCGAACATCTCCGCAACGAAGCGCTGGACCAGCAGGCCGCCGCCGAACTCAAACGCCTGCTTCGCCTGGAGCATGCTCCTCGCCGGATCGAAGGATTCGACATTTCCAACATTCAGGGCAACCAGTCGGTGGCTTCCCTCGTCGTGTGGGAGGACGGCCGCGCCAAGAAATCGGACTATCGCAAGTTCCGCATCAGAACCGTGGAAGGCGCCAATGATTTCGCCAGCATGAAGGAAGCCGTGGAGCGGCGGTACGGACACATGGAAGACTTAGCTCGTCCCGACCTCATTTTGATCGACGGGGGACTCGGCCAACTCAGCGCGGCGATGGAAGGGCTGAAAAAGGCGGGGCAGCCCATGACGCCGATCATCGGGCTTGCGAAAGCGCGGGGAGAGAAGGACGAACGCATTTATTTGCCTGGTCGAAAGAATCCGATCGTGCTGCGAGCGGGCTCGCCTGCCACCCATCTGGTCCAGCGGGTGCGCGACGAAGCGCACCGCTTTGCCGTGAGCTATCATCGCAAGCTGCGCGGCAAGGCTCTCCTTTCTTCGCAGCTGGATGAGATTGCCGGGATCGGGACGGTCAGGCGGAAACGGCTGTTGAAGCGATTCGGCAGTCTGGAGGCCATCGCCGCCGCCACAGAAGAAGACCTGCGAGCAGCCGGGCTGGACGGGCCTTCCCTTGCAGCCTTGCGTCGGGCGCTGGCGGAAGCTCCGTAGCACTGTCGCTCTGAAGTCGAGCATCCCCACCTAGAACTTCCCCATACGTGCCAGACTGGACTTTTGTCCGCCGACTGTGGGACATTTCACCGCTATTGTCCGGGTTAATCCGCCGTCGTTCTGTCTACGTGGCAAGAAAAGGCCGCAGGATGCTGTCCCCGACGGAGCCTCTCGATCACTCCACCCCAGGCGACTCCGCACGCTCCTCGTCCGTATTGTCCTCGTCCCCCGGATGCTCGGAGAATCGCTATCGTCGGCTCTACGAAGAAAGCCCGAGCATGCATTTCACCCTGCGCATGGACGGCACGGTGCTGTCGGTGAATCCCTATGGTGCCGCCTATTTAGGGTTTCCCGTGGATGAACTGGTGGGACTACCGGTGTTCCAGATCATTCATGAAGCGGATCGCGCCAGGTTCCGAACCCACCTCGCAGATTGTCTTCGCACCCCGGAACAGATCGGCCAGTGGGAGCTACGCAAGGTCAAAAAGGACGGCGGCATCTTGTGGGTCAAGGAGAGCACGCGGGTGTTGCGATGGGAGGATCAGCCGCCGTTGCTTCTCGTCGTCTGTGAAGACATCAGTACCAGGAAGCGGACGGAAGATGCTCTCCGGCAGAGTGAAGAACGTTATCAACTCAGCTTCCTCAACACCCAGCTCGGCATCTGCTACATCGATCCCCAAGGCCGGTTCTTGCGCGTCAACCCGCGGTTTTGCGAGATCGTGGGATACGACCAGCAGGAATTGCTGGGGTTCAGCATCACTGATCTCACCCATCCCGACGATCTGGCCAGCAATGTCCGACTGTTCGGCGAAGCAGTGAACGGATCACGGTCGACCTATTCGTTGAAGAAACGATACGTCCATAAGAACGGCGGCGTCCGATGGGTCCAACTGAACGCCACGCTGCTTCGGGACAGCGAAGGCAGGCCCGAATCATTTTTTTCGGTGGTCGAAGACATCACGGAGCAGAAAGCGGCCCAGGAGACGCTCGCCGCCAGCGAACAAGCCATTCGCACTCTCTATGAAATCACCTCCGTTCCCAATCAGGAATACGAGCATCAACTCGACGCGCTCCTTGACCTCGGACGTCGCCGTTTCGGCCTACCCGTCGGGATGCTGACTCGCGTGCATGGAGACTGGCTCGAATTCGCGGTCGTCCGTGGCCCGGATGGAATGGGGCCCAGCCCCGGCTCCATCCCCCTGAAGGACAGCCTGTGCGCCGAGACCCTGTGCCGACCGCGCCCCCTGAATCTGCCCAACCTCGGACAGTCTCCGTTCGGCAACCATATGGCTCGCTTGAACCTGGGTATCGAGGCCTATCTCGGGACGACCATCACGGTGAACGGGCGATCCGTAGGAACGCTGTGCTTCGTCGATATTCTTCCGCGCTCGAATCCCTTCAGTCCCGCCGATGAGGATTTTCTTTTACTGATGGCTCGGTGGATCACCCGGGAAGTCGAGCGGCGACAGGTGGAAGACGCGCTCCGCCAGAGCGAGCACCGGCTGCGGCAAGCCTTCGACGACCGGACGAGGATTTCTCAGGACCTCCACGACAGCCTGCTGCAGTCGCTGTATGCCGTCGGGATGGAATTCGAGGCGACGAAGCTGCTGATACCGAACAGAACTGCCAAGCGAGCGGCCCGGCAAATTGATCGCGGGCTGGACCGGCTGAACGAATGCGTGCACGAGGTCCGCGGCTTCATCCGATCGCTCCATGCCAAAGACCATTCGCCCAAGACGCTTCACCACGCCCTGGAGGATCTCATTCGATCCTTCGCTGTCGGCCGTCAGCGCCTCATTCACCTCGACTGCGAGCCGGATGCGCTCGAACGCATCCCGGTTACGCATCACGGGGATCTATTGAACATCGTCCGTGAAGCGGTCAGCAACAGCGTCCGGCATGCACGGGCCACCGAAACCTCGGTCACGGTTCGGCTGGCCGGCCCGTCGATTCGCTTCGATATACTCGACAATGGAATGGGCTTTGATCCGCATCGGCCGCGTCAGGGGTTGGGACTCGGCAACATGGCGGCGAGGGCCGCCAAACTCGGCGCTCGGTATGAGTTGCACAGCGCCCTCGGCACAGGCACGATCATCTCGCTGTACGTACCGTTGGAGGAGAAATGACATGCCGGCCTCTCTGAATCAACACCCGCCGGCCATTCGTCTCTATCTCGTGGATGACCACGAGCTCGTGCGGGTAGGCCTGCAGCGCGTGTTCTCGCTGACAAAGGGCATGTGCGTCGTCGGTGAGGCCGGCACCATTGCCTCAGCGTTGGAGGAGATCGGCCGGCTCAAACCCGACATCGTGCTGATGGACATCCGCATGCCGGATGGAAGTGGAATCGCCGCGGCCCGGCAAGTCTCGGCACTTTCTCCCGACACGCAGGTGCTGTTCTTGACGAGCTATCTGGAACATGACACCGTGCTGGACGCGGTAGTGTCCGGTGCACGGGGCTACGTGCTCAAGGACATCGGCTCCCGCGCACTGGTCAATGCGATTAGGACGGTCGCTGCCGGAGAACCGCTGTTGGATCCGCGGGTAACGCAACATACGCTGAAGTGGATCAAGCATCTGTCGGAACATTCCCGGGCCCGCGTACTCGATCCGCTCTCGCCGCAGGAACATCGCATGCTTCCTCTGCTGGCGCAGGGCCAGACCAATAAAGAAATCGCCCGCGAGCTTAACTTAAGCGAGAAAACAGTCAAGAATTATTTGGCCAATATCTACTCCAAGCTCGGCATCACCAGACGCTCACAGGCCGCCGCCTATTATGCGAGCGGTATTCCCCTCCGACATGCTTCCTCCGCCTCGCCGAAGACGAATGGAGCGATGTAAATCTCGGAACAGATCGCATTCGATGTATTGATCCGGATACAGCCGTATTGAATTGGATACGTAGGCGGCCGACCCCAGGCCTGTCCCAATCTGACACAGCTGCCATTTTCCCCTTGCACTAACGGCCTCATCTCACTACTGTGGCGCCATCCGTGCATTTACCCAGCGCGGGTACGCTGTTTGCGAAGCACCTCCGGTGCCGCACGAGGAGGCTTTCCCATGAAGCTCACTTCGATGTTCGTCGCCGTGATCGTCCTGCCGATCGGTTGCGCGACACCGCCCGAGGTAAAACAGGCGCTGATCGAGAAGGACGCCGCCTATGCGGAGAATGCCCGGCTCATGGACATTCACCGCGAGCTGCTCGAGAGTCTCGATACGCGCTATTGGTACTGGTACCGCTACGCGAGAAAACTCTCCGCGCTCGATAACGCGCTCAAGTGGGCGACAACCGACCCTGAAGCTCCCGAGACAGCGGTCCAGGCGCTGACCAAGACCGGGATGCCGCTGGACAAGGCGCAAGAGCAGGCGCGACTGAACCATGTGTCGATGGTGAAGTTGGTCATGGCCGATCAGCCGGCGCTGCTGAGAGTCATCAACACGATGCGATTGAAGGACTTACCCGAACGTAAAGGTAAGGACGGCCTCATCGTTTTCGAAAGAGGGCATGCGGACATGACTCGGCTGGTTCAAGGCATTCCGGACCTGATCGAAGCGATCAATCAGGGCGTCGAAGCGAAATTTCAGGAGGACAATAAGGCCGCCGACTACAGCGCGTTCGACGACTATCAAACGAACCTCGCAGCGCTCCGGCGCATCAACGGCGTGGTGAAACGTTACCTGGACATCGACGTCACCGTGACCGGCACCGAGATTCGCGAATTGGCCGACCAGGCCAAGAAGCTGCGTTAGCGCGCGCTCACACACGAGGGAGCTGTCCATGGCGAGTTCCAAAACGATCATGGCCGTTACGATCGCAGTCCTGACGGGGCTGACCGGCTGCCGAGCCATTCAGAGCCACGAGGTGCGCGATCTCATCGCACGGGAAGGCGAGAAGATCGACGCGGCGCAGGTGAACATCCATCAATATCACCTCGACCAGCAAAAGCGCATCGACTATCTTCACCAGTCGATTGCCGACTTGAACGAGAGCATCAAGATGCTCCAAGCGTCCGAAGCCAAACACGCGCTGATCGCGGCCTCGCACCAAAACATCGGAAGCAAGAAGGGGGTCGATGCGTGGGCGATCTCGTATCTGGTCGGCAAAACTTACTTGTCCGAATATCAAGGACTCGAACAGGCCGTCATGAAGCAATTCGAGGACGATATCTGCGCGTTACTCGAAGCGGTCAATCGAATCGAAGATTCATGGGCACACCTGGCGACCGTCCATACCCAGATCGAGCGGTATAGCAAGAAATCGGTGTTTGCCTCCCTGGATCCCGAGTTCGTTGGAGCGGTGGTGGATCAGGTCCCGGGCGGGTCCGATCGTTTAGCCCAGGTGCTGGAGCGCTCGCATACCGTCAACGACGCGCTGCAGGAAGCACTGACCTATCAATTTCTGCCGACCCGAACGATGGAACGGACGCGCGCGCTGACGGTCGACCTCATGGAACTGTTGGAACGGGTGAAGGAACGGTGAGCCGTAACGACTCCGAGGGCAGGAGGACCCCGCTATGACTATCGCGCGCAGTTTCGAAGGCATCACCACGTTTCTGAAGGACAACGACACACTGGTGACGCAGATCAAGGACGCGATCGAGACGGGGGAAACCTCCGCCACCGCCATTCAAAAATTGTTCGCAAAACTCGACGTGGCTAGGGACGACATGCAGGAGTTGACCGATGCGTTGGGGCCAAGCGTGAAGTTCGCGGTGGGACAAACGAGCGACATCCGCGCCACTCAGGACGCCTACCTCGAGCAGATCAACGAATTGAGCGAGGGCATCCGGGATTTCGGCGGAGACCCGGAATTGACCCGCGAGCTGATTCTGCACCGATCCCGGCTCTACAAGAAACTGGCCGATACGTACAATGATTCCGTTTCGAAGATCATCCGCTTCGAGCAGCGCGAAATCGACGAATACGAAACGCTTTTGCGAAGGGCCGAGTTGGATATCGAAGATCGGCAGAAGCTGGCCTTTGTGCTCGACGGAGCGATCGGGCTCGCCAAGCTGGCCGCCAAGGTCGCCGGCAAACTCGTTGGCGTATGAACGTCTCGGTTCTACGCCGACATGTCATCCAAGGTCTGCAGGCATGAGCCGCCCTCGATCTACTTTCGGACCACCCTTCCCGTGGGGCCAGCTCCTATGGGGCTGCGTCGCTATGAGCAGCGCATGCGGCATGTTTTCGGGACCTCGGCATCACGTTGAAGTCCGAAGCGCTGAAACGGCCGTGAAGAAAGCGGCGCTTCCGACTCCTCCGGCCATCCTCCATAAACTCGAGTTCGACGATCCGGCAGACGGTGCGCGCATGAAGCCCAAGGATCGAACCGATCTGCACGACATCGATAGCACCGTCGTCTCGGCCCCTGTGCCCGAGCTGAGCGAACTGACCCAGCAGGCTGTCGCCAACAGCAGCGTACGCCGCCTGCTGGGCGCGCGATACGCGGTGATCGGCGGACAAATAGTTGATCCGGGATATAAACGGTCGCTGGGGTGCTGTGCCGCAACCCCGGCTAGAGTCCGCCTGACATTCTTCAGCTATTCGCGCAACAGCGCCGTCGATGTCGAGATGAAGGGACCGGACGTCACGAGCGTGACTCAGCGGAAAGATTATCTTCCTCCGGAAGGAGAGGACGAAATAAAGGAAGCCGTCGACTTGGCACGGAAAGATGAACGGATCGCAGCGGCAGTCAGGGATTTGGATGGTCACGGCATCCTGACGCAGCCGGGGGACGGCCTGCTCTGGAATGATCCGGGATATGGTCACCGAGTATTCTGGGTGACTTTCTCCAGAGGGCTGAGCGGCAATCCGGAATACTGGGCCGTAGTCGATATGACGGACCAGAAGGTCCTGAAAGCACAAAAAGAAGACCCTCATCCCTAGAAGGTGCGTACCATGTGGATGACTCGATGGATCCTGTGGGCATTGCTGAGCGGTCTCGCTTCGCCCTGCCTGTCCCTTGCAGAGGAGCGCTCGGGGCACGTCGAGTTCGAACCGTGGAGTCTTGATTGGGAAGTGAGGGACGACACGGGCCTGGCGCTCAAAAACGTCCTGTACGATCAGCGAAAGATCCTCGCCAAAGCCAGCATGCCCGTCATTCGCGTCAAGTATGACAAGGAACGTCATTGGTGGAATCCGTTCTCGTTGGGAGGATCTCGAGAAGCCACGGGACGATGCGGCCCCTTTCAAGACCGTCTCAGTTGGACCAATATCGTTCCTATCGTCGATTGCGACGGCAAAAAGATCTGCGTTCAGTCCTACCGACACGGCACCACGACATGGCTGGAGCTCGGGATTTACGCACGCATCGGCGAGTATCACATCTACCAAGCCTGGTATATCTCGCAGGACGGAGAGATTCACCCGATCGTGCATAGTCGCGGGCTCTCATGTAATACCGATCACTCGCATCATCCCTATTGGCGCTTCGATTTCGATATCGACGGCAATGGCCTCGATCAGGTGTTCCGCTACGATGCGGGAGGCAAAGATGAAGGGTGGGGTCCGGGCTGGCACAAGTATACGAACGAAGTCGACGATACAAAACTGGCCGCGACGAATCGGGTGTGGTTTATCCGGGACTATCCCACCGGATTCGGCGTGTGGGTCATGCCGGGAACCGCATATAGCCCTTTGACCGAGGAATCCACGACCCGCGATGCCTTTTCAGATTTGGATGTCGCCGTGCGCCGCAGCAAGCGCTGGGAGGACGAGGGCTGGCCGTTCGGCGCGCGCGGCGAATTGGCCTACGCCGAAGAACCAGAAGGAATCCAAGAACAAGACATCGTCTTCTGGTATGTCGGCCACCTTCCTCATGTGGCCTCCCTCGGGCCCGCCAAATGGCTGGTCTCGGGCCCGATCATTCGCGTTGGGCCATAAAGCCGCCAATCGACTGAGTCGCATCGAGCGTTTCCATGCGTCGACGCCGTCATTGGGAGGCGTCGAATGCTAGGTGAGTGCACTAGGTAAGAATGGCTCTAGAAGTCAGACTTCTCCGGGGGATACAATCCCGGCGCGCATCATCGCGTGTGTCCCAGGATCCGACATCCCATCGAGCCGGCAAAGATCCTGAGATACAGCATCCAACGATTTTCGAACGCCACCCGGTTGCATTGAGGGAACGGCATGAGTCGGCCCGAGTTTTCCGCCAAAGAGTTTCAGCGACTCGGGGAGATCATGTATGAAGCGCGCTCGCTGGCGCGGCCGGATAACGTTTGGCAACTCGTCTCCGCCGTCCAGCGTGTCGTGCCGTATGAATTCTCAGGTTGCGGTGCCGTGAATCTCATGCGAGGCCTCGATCCCTCGCTCGGTCATTCGACCTATCCCAGAGAGTTCTGCCAGCTGTACATGGGGCAAGGACTCGCGGCGGATCCTGCGGTGCATCACCTCCTCGTTTCCGGCCAAACGGTGACATCGAGCGCCGATCATCCTGAATTTCATGAACCCAAGGAAGTCACGTCGCTGAAGCTCGATTTCGGCATCAAAACCTGTTTATCGGCCGGCGTGCGCGGCATCAACGGCCTCTGTTCCTATTTTGCGTTCAGCAATTTCGACGCCAAACAGACCCACAAGCTGCGCCTCCTGTTGGATATTTTGACGCCTCATTTTCATCTCAGCTTTCTCCGATGCAGCAGTCCCTTGCAACCGGCACGACAAGCCGTCCCTCCCCAATTAAGCAGGCGTGAGGAGGAAATCCTCCGCTGGGTCGCCGCCGGCAAGACGAACTGGGAAATCTCGGTCATTCTCAAGGTGAGTCTGAACACGGTGAAATTTCACCTCAAGAATATTTTTCAGAAGATCGGCGTCGAAAACCGCTGGAGCGCGATCGCATATTGGCAGCAGGGCGAGCAACATCATCTGCTGCCGACCTCGCCCCCAAGCGATGATCGCCCGCGGTCACACCCCACCCAACCATCTCAGTAACTTCCTGCTGCATCGTCCGGATTCGGTCCGCTCCCTCACCGCCGACGTGGTATTGTCCACCACTCTCTTCACGCAAGAGTTGTCTCTTTTCTTGGCGATCTCCCACTTCGCTGATAGCGTGAGATTTGTTTCGGCTTGACACAAGCGTTGAGCGATCGGTTGCACCGCAGGGATGCGACCAGCCTGCCTTGGTGGGCAGACTCATCCTACCCCGGTGGGTAGGTGACGACTGCCCGCCGCTCTCGTAGAGTTCGCGCATGCCGTCGTCACGCCTCGCGTGATGCTCAACGCCCAGGAGATCGGAAACATCAGCCCGGCGCACAAAGCCGGCAGACCCCTGGAGGAGGTAATCCCATGAAGCACGCTGCTGCACATCCCGCGACGATGGAAGCCACACTGACGCTGTTGGATCTCTTGCAACAACGCAAGACCCGGCGCTTTGGGCGTGGCATGACGATGCCGGACGGGCCGTTGGCCTACGAAAGCCGACAGGAGCCCTTGCCGCTTGCCCGTGAGGAGGAACGTTATTTGATCTACGCCGCCGTCGGCCAATCGGGCCGCAATCTCGGCGATATGCAGTTTGCCGCTCGTCCCGGCCGGACCGATGGCCAAGGACAAGCGCTGATGAACTTCCGCAGCCGGACCATTCCCAGTCCATGCGCGGCCCACAGCACGCAGCTGTTCTATACCAACGACGATGGTCTGTTTTTCGTAGCCGGCTCCGCCGGCCCCGAGCACCCCTGGGACCTCGACGTCATCCAACTCCAAGAGTCTCGGATGGAAATTCCGCGCGAGGCCCCCTTCATGCTGCCGTTTAACCACTGGTACACGAACCGGCCCGGGACCACGCTCTTCATCCCCGTCACCAACCTCGTTCCGCTCTATCTCAACCTATTGCTGACCCTGTTCAGCGAGGATACGGGATATTTCGTCGTGGACAGCGATAACGGCAATGCCGCCTGCGGGCTCGACTCCTTTCGCAAAAGCCGCGGCGGACATCTGCACGACGATCCGGCGAGGCGCCGCATGGTGAGCCTGCGCGAGTTGGACGCCGGCATCGCCGAGACCGCCGTACAAGAGCAAGGAATCATGTGCCAGCACATCGTTCTCATGCAGCAGGCGCTAGGACTGGGCGGGGGCATCCAAAGCGTCGGCAGCGGCCGTCATCTGCTCGGCATGGAGCCGCACATATACCCCGGCCTGGGATTCCATTTCGTCGTTCCTCCCGGTCGGCCGGTCCGCGCCAACCCCGTCGGCCTGCCGCAGATATGGGAAGGGCCGACGCCACCGTTCGTCCCCTCAATGAGGCACGCGGTGGAACAAGTAGTCGCGAGCAAATTCGGAGCGGAAGGCACCTACCGGAAGCGCGGGGAGCAAACCTGGGGGCAGGCCGCCTCCATGCAACCGGTCCCACGCCACTCGGATCGGGCCATCGACGCAACGATCGCGTTCGCGGAATATGTGCTGAATACGTATGGTCGCTTCCCGGCTCATACCGATGCCTGCAGATCGGTCGTCGCCTGTCAAACGCATCACATCGACGAGGAGTTTTACGCCGCCTTCTATCCAGACTCGGCGCTTTCCGAGTCCCATCGGGAGCATATGCACACTTGGCACAGCCATTGACCGATTACTCACCGCCTTGGCCACAGGAGGGCACTATGGCGCAATCCGCCGCACGTCGAGTCGTGATCACAGGGATGGGAGTCATCTCGCCGTTAGGGAGCACCGTTGAACTGTTCTGGCATCTATTGAGCCGCGGCCAATCCGCCGTGAAGCCGCTCACCTCGTTCGATACCACGCCGTTTCAGGCGTGTCTCGCTGCGGAAGTGCAAGACTTCGACCCCGAGGATTTCCTGCATCGAAAGCAAGCCCGTCGGATGGGACGCGCAACCCAATTTGCCGTCGCCTCGGCGATGATGGCCGCACGAGACGCGGGCCTCGAAATCGAAGACGAAGACCGCACGTCGATCGGCGTCAGCATGGGGACGTCGATCGGCGGCATGAAAGAGGCGTTCGAATATCATGACGCCGCCGCCCGGACGGCGTACGAGCGCGTGCATCCGTTCAGCATGGGAATGACCTTTCCCAATGCCATCTCATCCGAAGTCGCGATCGTCCTAGGACTGCACGGCCCGTGCGAGACCTATTCCATCGGCTGCTCTTCAACGGCCAACGCCGTGGGCCGCGCCTATGAATGGATCAAGACGGGCCAGTCTTCTATCGTCGTGGCCGGGGGCAGCGAGGCACCGCTTCATCCGAGCGTGTACGCGGCAATGAGCGCGGGACGGGCACTTGCCCCGGACGAGCGGGGCGCCATTCGAAACTTGCCGCGTCCATTCGACAAGTCCCGCTGCGGGATGGTGTTGGGTGAAGGCGCCGGCTGTTTCATTCTCGAAGATTACCATCACGCCCGGGCACGCGGCGCGAAGATGTACGCGGAGCTGGAAGGCTGGGGGTTCACCTGCGATGCCCATTCGATGATCAAGCCCGCCGCGACGGGATGCGATCAACAGCGTGCCGCGCAACTCGCTCTCGGTCACGCCCATTGGTTCCCGGAAGAGGTGGATTACGTCAACGCCTGCGGGCTGGGAACCATCGACATGGACGCCATTGAAACGCAGACGATCAAGTCCGTGCTCGGCTCGCATGCCTACCGGATCCCTGTGAGCTCCTTCAAGGCAGCGTTGGGCCACGCCTTTGCCGCCAGCGGGGCCTTTCAAATCGTCGGCACGGCCAAGGTATTGGAGCATCAGTTCATTCCGCCCACATTGAATTTGAGCACCCCTGATCCTGCGTGCGATCTCGATTACGTGGCTACTGCCGGCCGCCCGGCGCATGTGCGTCGGGCGCTGGTGAACAGCTTTGGATTTGGCGGAAAGAACATCGTGTTGGCCCTGTCCCGCGTCGATGTCGGCGCGGCGACCGTCGGGCCGAGGAGGCTGAATCACTTACAAGCGGAGGAACATCTAGTCGGCGTTTCCTAGACCGCATCGCAGGCGGAATCACCCGCCTGCATGGCGAATATCGTTCATACAGCCTGGCCCGGCCGCACCGATTGGCCGAGGCTGGGCAAGGGGGAACCATGCAACCACCTCGCGAGACTATCGATGCGCCCGTCGATGTGCTCCGGTACCACGTCGGAACGGAGGGAGCGGAAAGCCCTACGGCTAAAGCGACTACGGATCAGCGATTGAGATTGGTGAGACAGAAGCAAGCAGATCCCATTAACGTGTGGAACACGAATATGAACAAGCCGCAGGCCAAGGCAGCACAGGTCTATATCGTCAACCCACAGGAACTCGTACGAGTCGGATTACGGGCACTCTTGGACCCGGAGCCGGATTTCGCAATCGTCGGGGAGGCCACCTCCAAGGCAGACGCCATCTCCGCGATCGCCCGGCTGCGACCGGACATCATTATCTTGGATCTCCGACTGGAAGATGGCAGCGGGATCGAAGCCGCGAAGGAAATTCTGGTGCAGCTTCCGAAGGCTCGGCTCTTGTTTCTCTCGGATTCGCTCGACGACGACACGGTCCTCTCGGCGGTTGCCGCGGGGGCACAAGGGTACGTGCTGCGGGATGCAGGGGCGGAGACCTTGCTGCAAGCGTTGCGCACGATCACCCGTGGGCAATCCTTCCTGGACCCACGCGTGACACAGCATACGTTTGCCTATCTCCGGCGATTGGCGACCCGCACCCCCGATCGCACCAAACTTCCGTTGTCCCCCCAGGAACAGCGCCTGCTTCCGCTGGTGGCGCAAGGAAAGACCAATAAGGAGATAGCAGCAGAATTGGGATTGAGCGATAAGACCGTCAAAAACTATTTGGCGAACGTATATACGAAGCTGCACATCACCAGGAGGTCTCAGGCCGCGGCCTTTTACTCCAAGCATTTTTCATGAGCCCGCGGCCTCATTTACAATGCTTAAGTTTTATCCGTAATCTCCGAAATAGTATCCGGCAGGCTCTTCCCACCCCCTGCCGGATACCCGTGCGCCATGTATCGTCTCAAGACCTTTTCGCTCCGGGACATGACTGCCTGCGGGGCCGCACTACGCCGCCTGGGAGCCGGCGCGGGTAGTTTCGAAGAGGTTGCACGGCGCACGGTACAGCATCTCTATACGTCCCTCGTCCGAGCCGACCGCGACGGCCCCGCCTGTGCACTGGTACGACTCTTCAAGACCCACTCCTATCGCCGCCTGTCTCCTGACCTCCAATCGCTCGTCGTGAAGCAACTCGGAAAAACACCGGAGAATCCCTCGCTGAAATGCCTAACTCTTCTGGGGAGCGCGGGCTTGGTCTCAGGCTGGAACGAACCGTCCCGGTCGAATCGTTTCCGAGTGATTCCGATCGACGGCCCCGGCGCGCTCGACGCGCTTCCGATGTTCAGCCGGCTCTTCGCGCAATTCGGACTCGTTCCTCCGGCATTCACGGCCGGAGAGAAGAGCCTCTTGTTGGACAGGACCGAACCGACCTACAACGTATTCCATGTGCCGAAGGCGGAGGGGAGCCCGTTCGTACCGGCCCAAGAGGAGTTCGTGTGCCGATACGGAATCCAGTCGGTGATCGGCTTCGGAGCCCCACTGCCCAGCGGAGATATGTTCGCCGTCATCCTATTCAGTCGGGACGCCGTGAGCGAACAAACTGCCGAATGTTTCAAGACTCTGGCGTTGTGCGTCAAAATCGCTCTGCTGCCTTTCGATGATCCGGAGCGGGTGTTGCCCCTCGAAGAGAGTATCGAGGCAGGGTCAAATTGTTCCAGGGCACCGACTGCTCCTGTCAATGTCCAGGGACAAGTGGCCCTGCTGGAGCAATTGCTGACGGTCCAGGAGCAGACGGCGCAGGCCCAAGCCGACCGGTTGGAAATCGCCCTTACCGGCGCCGATTCGGGGACCTGGGACTGGGAGATCGGCACAGGCCGGGTTCTGTTCAACCGACGATGGGCCGACATGTTGGGGTATCGGCTGGACGAATTGGACCCCCATATTCGAACGTGGGAAAACCTGGTGCATCCCGACGATCTCCCGCGGGTCAAGAGGGCGCTGCGGTCGCACGTGGAAGGAGAGACAGCCCTCTATTCCATCGAGCACCGGCTCAAAACGAAGAATGGCGACTGGAAATGGGTATTCACCACCGGACAAATCATCAGTCGCGACGAACAGGGCACGCCGCTGCGCGCCGCAGGCATTCATTTGGACATTCACGTTCGAAAGCTGTTGGAAGAAGCCCAGGCGGCCGCGGCGGATCGAATTCAACAGAGCGAAGAACGGTTCCGCCAGCTGGCCGAACACATCGACGCGGCATTTTGGCTCGTCTCGGCCGACAAAAGACAGCTCATCTATATCAGCCCGGCATTCGAGCTGATCTGGGGGCGCCGCTGCGCCGACCTGTACGCCCATCCCGGACTGTGGCTTCAGTGCGTGCATCCCGATGATCGCGAACGTGTCGAGCTCGCTGCCGCGTGCCAGGGAGAGTTGCCCTATGACGAGGAATACCGGATCGTCCGGCCGGACGGCGATGTTCGTTGGATTCGGGACCGCTGCGTTCCCATCAAAAATCCGGAAGGAAGGGTCTATCGCCTGGCCGGGATCGCGCAGGACGTCACCAATGCCAAACAGATGGAAGATGCCGTCCGCTCCAGCGAAGCGCGCTATCGCTCGCTGGTCGAACTGTCGCCCAATGCGGTACTCGTCACATGCGACGGTCGCATCGTCTATGCAAATCGGGCCTGCCTCACCCTCGTCGGGGCCGGCTCTCCCTCGCAGCTGCTGAGGCGAGAATTCTTTTCGTTGGTCCCTCCGGATTCCCGCGCTCATTTTCAGGCACGTCTCGATGAAATCGCCGCTACAGGTCGCGCGCTCGCCCCGATGGAAGAACGCTTTATCAAGCTGGATGGGACGGTCATCGATATCGAAGTTGCCGCCGCCCCGATCGTATTCGAGGATCGGCCCGCGATTCAGCGTGTCATCACCGACGTCACGGCACGAAAAGAGCTGCAGCGGGCCCTCGTGTCCGCGAACTTGCGACTCGAGGCGATATTGGACGCCGCGGCACACACGGCCATCATCGCGACTGACATCTCCGGCCTCATCACCACTTTCAATCGGGGGGCCGTCAATTTGCTCGGCTATGCGATGGATGAAATGGTCGGCAAGCAGTCTCCGATGATCCTGCACGATCCGGAGGAGATCGAACGGCGTGCCGCTGAGTTGACCATGCTGTGGGGACGGCCTGTCCAAGGCTTCGACGTCTTCGCAGGAATCGCCGATCACGGCGGGTATGACGAACGGGAGTGGACCTACATCCGGCGGGACGGCACCAGGCTGATCGTGCTGCTTACGGTCACGGCCCTGCACAATGCTGAAGGCGGCATTACGGGTTTCCTCGGCGTCGCGAAGGACATCAGCCAGCGCAAGCAGTCCGAGGCCGCGCTCGCCCAGGCCGCCCGCGACTTGGAAAGCAAGAATCTCGAATTGGCGGCCACGCGGGATGAAGCGCTCGCGGCTGCGCGCCTCAAGGCCGAGTTCCTGGCAACCATGAGCCATGAAATCCGCACGCCCATGAACGCGATCATCGGCATGACGGGGTTGCTGCTCGATACGAGGCTGACGGATGAACAGCGCGAATTTGCCGAGACGGTCCGCCGTTCCAGCGATGCGCTGTTGACCCTCGTCAATGACATTCTGGACTTCTCCAAAATCGAGGCAGGCAAGCTGCGCTTCGAGCACATCGCCTTCGATCTCCGGAGCACCATCGACGATACCCTTGAGCTCTTGGCCGAACAGGCTCAGGCAAAGGGGCTCGAATTGATCGCTTTGATCGATGTCGCCGTCCCCTCCGCGGTCAACGGAGATCCCGGCCGGCTCCGGCAGGTTCTCGTGAATCTGCTGGGCAACAGCATCAAATTCACGCTGCAGGGAGAGGTGTTCCTCCATGTGACTCGTGAGCCGGGCGAAGGTCCCTGCCGCATTCGCTTCGCCGTATGCGACACCGGCATCGGGATTTCTCCAGAGGAGCAAACCAGGCTTTTCCAGGCCTTTACGCAAGCGGACAGTTCTACGACGAGACGATATGGCGGGACCGGCTTGGGCCTTGCGATCTGCAAACGGCTGGTGACTCACATGCGCGGCGCCATCGGCGTGGACAGTGTCCCGGGGAAAGGCAGCACCTTCTGGTTCACGGCGGAGTTGCCAGAAACTATACTGCCCGGAATGAGTGCGCCGCCGTCATGGGAGGTACTTCGTGGCCGCCGGGTTCTCCTGGTCGATCCGAACCGCACCGTCCAGCGCGCACTGGAGCAGCAACTGACGATGCAGGGCATCGAGTGCCACTGCGCCTCTACCGGCGGCGAGGCCCTCGCGATGGCTCGGGCCGCACGATCAGAACCGTATGATCTCGCCTTGATCGAATTGCAACTCGACGACATGGACGGCTTGGAGGCGGCGCGTCAGCTCAAACAGGATGCCGCCACGGCCGCCATACGGATCGTCATCCTCACGACGGTCGGGCGTCGAGGTGACGGACGAGCTGCTCGTCACCTGGGGGTCGATGCCTACCTCACCAAGCCGCTTCGGCAGTCACAACTCATGGACTGCCTCAGCCTTGCGCTGCGCGAGGGGAGATCCGGCGGGGAGTCTTCCACATCTTCGCTTCCTTCGCTCATCACCAAACATAGCCTGGCCGAAGCGCAGAATTCATCCTTACCGACCTTGCTGCTGGTGGAGGACAATCCTGTGAATCAAAAGGTCGCGATCAAGATGCTCGAAAAGCTCGGCTATCGGGTCGAAGTGGCGGTAAACGGGTACGAAGCCCTGGCTGCCCTCGAACGGTCGGCTTATCCGCTGATCTTCATGGATTGCCAGATGCCGGACATGGACGGATTCGAAGCGACGCGCCGGATTCGGGAGCGGGAACAGGCGCGGCGGAAAGAGGAATCAACAAAGGGAAATGAATCATTATCCCGCATTCCTCACTCCGACCACGTCCCGATCATTGCGATGACCGCGAATGCCATGCAAGGGGACCGTGAGCGTTGTCTGGCGGCGGGCATGGACGACTATGTCGCCAAACCCATTCGTTCCAAAGATCTTCAAGTCGTCATCGAGACCTGGCTGCTCAAGCGACGGCAAGACGGCGTCCCCGGAGGATCGTCCGAAGCCATGCATTGACCGGCCGGGCTCGGTAGGAATTGACAGACAAAGAGCTGC
This sequence comes from Nitrospiraceae bacterium, assembly GCA_035715525.1. Classification (GTDB taxonomy): domain Bacteria; phylum Nitrospirota; class Nitrospiria; order Nitrospirales; family Nitrospiraceae; genus JAHBWI01. The sequence goes on along the minus strand of DASTLA010000252.1, from coordinate 11,273 downwards.
CGTCTAGGATATCGACCTGATAGAAGGAGAGACAAGGTTCGCGTGAGTCATCCGTCCCAGCCCGACCCCATAGAGTCCGCCGCGCCTGTCCAATCGGTCAATCGAGTCGAACTAGCCTTCGAAGCGATCGTATTCGCCAGCCGATGGATCCAAGCCCCGTTGTACGGCGGCTTGATCGTCGCCGAGCTATTGTATGCGTACAAGTTCCTCTCGGAACTGTGGCACATGATGGTCGACATCCGGCATCTGGAGGAAACGCAATTCATGTTGGGGGTGCTGGGCCTGATCGATGTGACGATGGTGGCCAATCTGCTGACGATGGTCGTCATCGGCGGCTATGCCACCTTCGTGAGCAAACTGGATCTCGAAGGGCATCCCGACCGGCCGGATTGGCTGAGCCATGTCGACCCGGGCACGATCAAAGTCAAACTGGCCGCCTCGCTGATCGGTATTTCGAGCATCCATCTGTTGAAAGCTTTCGTCAACGTGGCCAATGTCTCGACGGAGCACATCAAGTGGCAGATCTTCATCCACATGACGTTCCTCGGTTCCGCTATTCTGCTCGCCTATACCGACAAACTCATGCAGCGCCCCAAGCATTGATCCGGTAGCGATTGCTAACCCGGCTTCAAACCGTTGAGTCCGCGATATTCATGCAGCCACGGCGTCGGTTAGATTCCTCGCGAGTATTTTGCTGACAGCGGTCGGGGACAGGTTCTCGCCGCCGCCCGGACCCCAGCCGATCAGGTCCAAGCCGGCGTCACGGTTCCATCCGGCGCTTGCCAGTGCGGCGTCCAGGCCAAGGCAACCAACCTGACCGCGATATTCGATTTGGTCGGTTTGACGGCGATCGTTTCCAGCTGTTCGGTCAATGGATCCGTTGCAGCCGAGAATGCCTCGCTTTCTCGCTTGAACTGGGTCTCGAGTTCCGTCAGCTGTTCTTGGAGCGCGCCGACGTTCTCCTCGGCATGGCTGACGTCCTGCGACTCCTTCATCACACGACCTGCGCTCCGAATTGCCGTCGTGGCTCGGCCGATATTCGTCGCACTGATCGTCTTACGTCCAAGAAAGGCGCCAAGGATCGAAGCCCCGACCGAAATCGCAGCCTGAAACTGGCTCGAACGTGACTCGCTTTGCTGTCTGTCACGGGCTTGTTCCGCCCGCCTCAGCCGTTCCTGCAGAGAGGCGATTTTCGGAGCATACTTCTGGCGAAGTGCTTCCGCCGCCCTGTCGCGCTGTTCACGACCCACGTGCGTGAGCCTGGCACGGAAATCCCGTTCCGATTCGCCCGGCTTGGACACTTCCTTGCTGCCGGCGCTTTTCAGCAGTTCGAGTTTTTGCGTCCGAAATAGCCAGCCGCCGAAATCTTTGGTCCATTCCACGTAGCTTTTGGCCTTCCCTGCGTTCGGAGACAGCGAGCCGAATGCTGCACCCGCTGCCGGAGTTTGCTCCAGATCCGCGACGTCGAGTTCAACGAGCGTGGCCCGATCCCATTCGACCGGCACGGCACCGTCGGCAAACGGAGCGAGGACCATCAGGCTCTGCTGCTGGTCGATGCCGCTTCTTTGGTCGACGAACCGGACTTGAGCACATCCGAGCAACATCGGGAGATAGACTACCTTGCTTCCCTGCGGCTTCGACCCGCGCAACGGGACCACCTGTTGCGGGACATCGGGCGGCACTATCGGGCGGGAAGACGTTATCCGTGACCCGTCATCCGTCAAACGCGAAGATATGTCGGCTTGGCTCCCCGCCTCACCGCTTGAGGCTTGGCGGGGCTCTTCCATTTGACGCTTGACGCTTGACGATTGGCCTCTGGCTGGGTCCATCAGCAGCTTGATTTGCGTCCTGGTCAGAGGCCCCCGAAGATATGAAAGGCACCAGCGGGTCTCAAAAACCACCGGTTCGTCTTCGTGCACGTTGTTCATGAGAAAGATCCGATTGCCGAGGCCGGCCAGGATCTGTGCCATCCGCCCCTTGTCGAATGACTTCCCCGCCCCTGCGGACGCGCCTTCCAGCCCCTCCAAGACTCGTGCCTTATCTCGCTCGGTCTGCAGCCGACCGATGAACCAGGTGCCGGTATTGGCCAGCCCCTTATAATCCAGGTCGACAGGATTTTGGGTTGCCAGGACGATGCCCAACCCGAAGGCCCTTGCCTGCTTGAGCAGCGTCATGAGCGGCAGCTTCGACGGCGGATTGGCCACCGGCGGGAAATAGCCGAAGATTTCGTCCATGTACAGCAACGCCCGAAGGCTCGTCGTGCCGGATTGGTCTCGCATCCAACCGACCATTTGCGTCAGCAGCAGCGTGACGAAAAACATCCGCTCCGCATCGTTCAGATGGGCAATAGAAAAGATCGTGATCCGCGGCTTACCGGCGGGCGTATAGAGGAGCGACTGAAGATCCAGAGCTTCGCCTTCGAGCCACGCATGGAATCCGGGGGCTGCCAAGAGGTTGTTGAGTTTCATCGCCAGAGCAAAACGATCCTTCGAGGGGAAAAAGGACTCCACACCGAGGACCCCGATTCTCGACACCGGGGGAGTTTGAATGGCATGGATGAGCGCGGCCAAATCGACGTCCTGTCCCTGTTTCCAGGTATGGGACAGAATCGTCGAAAGCAGAATATGTTCACGACTTTGGAGCGGGTCCGCTTCGATGCCGAGAAGACCGAGCAGGCCGGTCACGGTCGTGCCGATCCGGTCGCGAAGCAGCTCGTCATCGTCCAGCACATGGGCGCTCGGCGCGGCAAAGGATTTCAGGATGGAAATGGGCAAGCCCGCAGCGCTCCCAGGTGTATAGATGCTGAAGTCGGCCGCCTCCCGCAGCCGTTGGATCCGTGCGCCGTCCTGTCCCCAGGATGCCAGGCCTTTGGCCCACAGCTCGGCCTGCCCTTTGGCGTAGTCCGCCCGCGAGACTCCCTTCTTTCTCGCATCGTCCTCGTTGATCCAAGGCTCGAAATCTTCTCCCCTCAAACGGGGAAATGTCAGGAGGAGATTGCCGAGATCGCCCTTCGGATCGATCAGAATCGCGGGGATGTTGTCGATCGCCGCTTCCTCGAGGAGGGCGAGACATAAACCGGTCTTGCCGCTGCCGGTCATGCCGACGCAGAGGGCATGGGTGACGAGATCCTTGGAATCGTAGAGCAACCAGCCAGGCTTGGCTTGTTTGGTCGCCAGGTCGAAGGGCCGGCCGAGATAAAAGACGCCGAGCTTTTCGAAGTCCTCGGCCGAGCTTCCCTCGGCACCGGTGAGATCCGATGCCGCGACCTTGCCTTTCGAAGCCTGTTTGGTGCGTTTGTCTGCTTTCCGTACCGCCATCGTCGCAAGGCTTCGCTGCGTGAGGTGGAATGTGCGTGGGCTGAAGTGGAGGCATTCTAGTAGCGGCAGGCCGCGACTGCAAGCGGCGCGGCCTGCGCATTGACGCGCGCCTACGTAGACCGCCGTCGTGCCACGGAACCGGCTCGTGGTGCGGCCCCGCGAACTCGCCTACTTCGCACCCACTGCTAGGGCTTCACCCAGGTGCATCCGAGTCGGCACAACCACTACAACAGGAAACAGCACCGTAGAGACTCGCATGATGGATTTACCATTTCTTGAGGAGGATTCCATGAAAAAGATTCTATCGTTTGCCGCCATCTCCCTACTCGCCGCTTGCGGTCCGCACTACACGATTCCGAATTTTGAAACCGGGGACGTCGAGAAGGTCATTTCGAGCGGCCGCTCGCCTCAGGCTTGTATTGAAAACTTGAAAGAAGATGCCCAGAACCTGAACGTCAAGGTCCGGCTGACCGACGTCCACCATGAGGCAGCATCCGGCCCCATCGCCTGGATCTATACGAATACTTACACCTGCACCGGCAAGGTGGTGAAGTCGGCCGGTGAGGAACGGAAGGCACTATGAGCGGAACCTGTCCATCCGTGGTTCATGCGGGCTCATTCCTTGTATCGGAATCCCGCGTCCAGGGGACAGCCGGTGCGGAGTTGCCGGAACCGCCGCGAAAAGCTCGGTTCCTGCTGACCTTCGATGACGGCCCTCATGCGAACACGTCGGCCGTGCTCCGCCAGTTGGCGCGCAATCAGCTCCAACAAAATATCAAGGCCATTTTCTTCGTCCAGACACGGACCGCGAGCGGGGGTGGCTCCCGCTGGGGGCAATTCATCCTTCAAAAACAACATGCCGAAGGTCATGTCCTCGGGCTGCATACCGGGACCGAGTCCCACATCAGCCACACGAGGTTGTCCCAGGCCGAGTTCGACCGCTCCATGCGCAACGGGATGGAGGACATCAGCCGAATCACGCGTAAACCGGTGTTGTTCGTGCGCCCGCCCTACTGGCGCTTCAACGCATCGACGTTGTCCGGTTACACCCGCCATGGGTTGCACATGATGCTGACGGACATCAAGGCCTATGATGGACTCAATCTGGGTTGGCATCTGTTCCGTCGCAAGAACTTTGGCGGACAACTCAGGACGGTGGGGCGGCGGCTGACAAACGAGGAACTGCCGAAAGTGGACGACGCGGTTCCCATCGTCGTCACCTTTCACGATACCAATCGCTATACCGCCTCGCACATCAGCGAATATTTGGACCTGCTGGTTGACGAAGGCGTGAAGAGCGGCATGCCGCTGGACAACAAATGTTTCTACGACGAGACGCTTCCGGTCGTGGGAGCGGGTCTGCAGCGGACAACGGCGCCCGCCGATCAGGCTCTGCCACGGATGGAACGCGCGGGAGAATGCTAAATGGCCGGCCCCTTGCAACGAGAGCTGAATGCCGATGAAGCGCTCGAGCATGAAGTGATGGCCCTCATCTTGGAGGCTCTGCATCTGGATGTCTCCATCGACGAGGTGGACCCCACCGCTCCTCTGTTCAGCGAAGGACTGGGATTGGATTCGATCGACATGCTGGAAATTGCACTGACTGTATCGAAGAAATACGGATTTGATCTTCGGTCGGAGGATCGGTCGGCCTTCGGGTCATTTCGCGCTCTGAGCGCTCATGTAGCCATGCATCGGACCAAATGATGCGATCGACGATGCCAGCCGCCGATGTCCTTTATGCCCGGCGATCGGCCCCCCTGCCTCGCCGGCCGACACCCGACGCCCATGCACTGCTGGCGCACCAACAGCCCGGCGACGTCGTGGCCTTGCATCGGGGGCGGCCGATTGCGGTCGACGAGTTCTTGGGCTCGGCGCATGAACTCGCTCGGCGCCTGCCGGGCAGGCCGTATTCCATCAATCTTTGCAAAGATCGATATCATTTTCTGCTGGGATTTGCCGCTGCGCTCCTCGCCCGACAGGTGAGCCTGCTGCCCACCAGCCGGGCCGAGCATGCGCTGACGCAGCTCATCCAACGTTATCCTGATTCCTATGTATTGACCGATCATGCCGACGGACCCACCGGCCGGCGGGTGTACCACATGCCCGAGTCATTGGTTGATGGCCGCATTCATACCGACATACCGCTGATACCGGCTGACCAGGTAGCGGCGATCGTATTCACCTCGGGAACGACCGGGATGCCTCGTGCCCATTGCAAGACATGGGGATCGCTGGTACGCGGGGCCGATGCCTTGCGAAAGCGGATCCCATTCGGCGAAGGCCCGCTGACGACGCTTGGAACCGTGCCGCCCCAGCACATGTACGGATTGGAGACCACGATCATGCTGCCCCTGCGGTCCGGATGGAGCATGCATGGCAATCATCCCATCCTGCCGGCGGACATGGAAGCCGCGATGAAAGAAGCTTGCCATCCGGTCTGGTTGATGACTACTCCGACCCATTTGCGGGCCTACGTGGCCCGTCGCACGCACTTGCCCCGCTTGACCGGCATCCTGTCGGCGACCATGCCGCTGGATCGCACCGTGGCCGAAGCGGCGGAGCGGATCTGGCAAGTTCCTCTTTACGAGGTCTATGGCTGCACGGAAGGTGGAGCGATCGGCACGCGCCGCACGAGCATGGAGGGACATTGGACCCTTTGCCCCGGGCTGTCTATGTGGCAAGAAGGGGACAGCGCCTGGCTCAGCGGAGGCCACGTGGGCCCACCGATCGTTCTGGCCGACCGCATCAATCTACGCGACGACGGATCGTTCTCGCTCGTCGGCCGCAGCTCAGACCTGATCAAGATCGCCGGAAAACGAGCGTCGCTTGCTGCTCTGAATGCGACGCTGACTCAGATCGACGGGGTCGTGGACGGGGCGTTTTACCGCCCGTCCCACGCACAGGCGCAGGAGAGGCGGCTCGTGGCCTTCGTCGTCGCCCCCGGGATTCCGGCGGCGACGATACGAGCAGAATTGCGCAAGCGCATCGACCCCTTATTCCTTCCGCGTCCTTTGTATCTGGTCGACGCGCTGCCGAGAAATGCCATGGGAAAGCTCCCGCGAGAAACATTCGAGGCCTTTGCCTCCGCTACGGCCGCAGGAGCCAGACGCCAGCGGAGGTGATCCATGCAAAGGGTATGGGAAGACCGCATAGCCGGCGATCACCCTGCGCTCGCCGGGCATTTTCCCGGCAATCCAGTGGTCCCCGGCGTCCTCATTCTGAGTCGAGTGATGGGCGGAATCCTGCATCAGGTTGGGGCCGGCCGTGCCTTGTCCTGGCCGATCGTCAAATTCAACGCCCCCCTCATCCCGGGCGAGACGTTCGCGATTGTTCTCGAGCAGAGGGCTTCCGACGGATTCAAATTTGCTGTCAGGCAAGGCACGGCAGTGATCGCATCCGGCACCGTGCTCTACGCCGATCCAACTATACCCGCTGTGACGCCGTGAGCCGAGCAGACTGGTTATCCCGTCCCGAGCGCGGCAGCCTCATGCTGGTCCGACTGCTGGCCTGGCTGACGCTACGCACGGGTCGCACCATCGCCCGCCTATTCCTCTACCCCATCTGCCTGTATTTCATGATTTTCTCCCGAGGGACGAGCGCCATCTCCCGGCGCTTCCTGGAGCGGGTGCTGGAGCGGCCAGCCGGCTGGCGTGATGTCTTTCGCCACTACCATGCCTTTGCCTCGACGATTCACGATCGTGTGTACCTATTGGCCGGCCGGCACCATTATTTCGAGATCCAAACCGAAGGTCTCGCAGCGGTTGAAACCTATTTATCCCGCCGCCAGGGCATCCTCCTGTTCGGCTCTCACCTCGGCAGCTTCGAAGTGCTGCGCGCGCTCGGTTTGTTCGAGCGAAAATTGCCGATCAGCGTCGTCATGCATGAGGGTGCCGCGGCAAAACTCAATAGCGTTCTTCATGGCCTCTGCCCCGATATCCGTGATCACATCATCCCGCCCGGCTCGCCGGACACGATGTTGATGGTCAAGGAGCGGTTGGAGCAGGGACATCTGGTGGGCATCCTGGCGGATCGCGTATTGTGCGGGGACAGGACGGTTTCCTGTCCGTTTTTAGGACAGGCCACACTGTTTCCGGAAGGGCCCTTTCAGCTCGCCGCACTGTTGCAGGTACCGGTCCTGTTGTTTTTTGGATTTTATGAAGGAGGGCGGCGATATTCCATTCGCTTCGAAACCTTTGCGGATCCGATTCCCTATGACCGCACACGACGGTCCGATTCGCTGAGAGAATGGATCGGCCGATATGCCGCTCGCCTGGAATATCACTGCCGGCGTTATCCCTATAACTGGTTCAATTTTTATGAACTCTCGGATGACAGCGCTCTGGAGAGCGTTCCTGATCGCGCTCGCACTTGGGCTGAACGCCACGGATGACTCCGCAGCCGAGCCCGAGTCGCCGATGGACGTCCCGCGGCTCATGGCCATGATGGCCGAGGTCACGTCGCGGCAGGACCGTTTTACGGAGACCAAGACCTTTGAACTGTTGACGAAGCCGCTCACGCTCACGGGTACCCTTGCCTACACCCGCCCCGACCACATCGAAAAACATGTCCTCACACCCTATGAGGACCATCTCGTCGTCCAGGGCGACCAGCTGACCTTGCGGAACAAGGACGGCACTAAACGGCTCAACGTGAAGAGTCACCCGTTGATCTGGTCTTTCGTCGAAGCCATCCGCGCCAGCTTGGCAGGGGATGCATCGATTCTGCGACGGTTTTATCACGTGAAAATCGAGGGCACCGAGGGCGACTGGACGCTCACGTTGCGGCCGCTCGATCAGCAGGCGGCGGCCTATGTGGCCTCGATCGCCTTGCATGGCCGGAAGAGCCGTCTCACAAGGGTGGACATTACGGAAACGGGCGGGGACCGATCGGTCATGACCATCCACGAGCCCACGTCGTGAGCCTACAGTCCAAGGCGGCGGTCGCGGTCTGGCTCGGGGCACTGGCGTTGAGCGGTTTGATGCTGAGCCGAATGTCGATGACGACCGATATGACGGCGCTGCTCCCGCAGACGGCTGACCGCCTGCAACAATTGCTGGTGAGCCAGCTTCGGGACGGCGTGGCGGCGAGGCTGCTCTTGATTGCGATCGAGGGAGCTCCCGCCGAAGAACTGGCCCGGATCAGTCGCAGCATGGCGGCCAAACTCCGAGCCGGCGGCCTCTTTAATCTGGTCACGAACGGTGACCTGGCCGACGCAACCGTCGAACGCGAGATGCTCATGCGACATCGCTATGTATTGAGCCCTCGGGTCACCAAGGAACATTTTGAACCGGCGGCATTGCGCGCCTCGCTCGAAGAGCGACTGCGGTTCCTGGGGTCTCCTGCGGGAGCGGTAACGAAGGCTTGGCTTCCTTCCGATCCTACCGGTGAATTGCTGACGATTCTGGCAAGGATGGCGCCCGCGGAGCCGCCCGCGATGTTACATGGGGTCTGGTTTTCGCGGGACGGCCGGCGCGCGCACCTGATCGCCGAGTCGCGCGCGGCAGGATTCGACCTCGACGCTCAGGCAGCCGCGCTCTCGGCGGTACGGGACGCGTTTCAGCAAGCCGCGCCTCCTGCGGGAGCAAGCTACCTCCTCAGCGGGCCGGCGGTCTTTGCGGTCGAAGCCAGAGAAACGATCGAATCCGATTCCTGGCGGCTTTCGTTGATCGCGGGCGCATTGGTGGTCGGGCTGTTGTCGGTCGTGTATCGATCCGTCCCGCTCACGCTGGCGAGCCTGCTGCCGGTCCTGAGCGGGATGGCGGTGGGGGTGGCGGCGGTGCAGTTGCTGTTCGGATTCGTGCATGGCATTACGCTCGGCTTCGGCGCGACGTTGATCGGCGAAGCAGTGGATTATCCGGCCTATGTGTTTACTCATTTATCCTCCGGGGAACGCTTGCCGGACACGATGCGGCGGATCTGGCCGACGCTGCGGCTGGCGGTCCTCACGACCGTGTTCGGCGCGCTCACGCTGCTGCTGTCGAGTTTTACCGGCCTCTCACAACTGGGGACCTTGACCGTCACGGGCGTCATCGTGGCCGGCTTGGTCACGCGGTGGATAGTCCCGGTCGTCACGCCGCCGCCGGCAAGCCCTCCTATTGAGCATGTCCCGTTTTTCCGCGCGGGTCGGCTGCTCGCGAGCCTACGACGGGGACGCTGGATGCTTTATCCGATGCTAGCCGGGACAGTGATTGTCCTGGTCGTGCAGTCACACCAACTGTGGGACGACGATCTGGCGAACCTCAGCCCGGTCTCGCAGTCGGCCAAGCAACTCGATGAACAGATGCGCAAGGAGACCGGCGCCCCCGATGTCCGCTATCTGGTCGTTCTAACCGGACAGAGCCGCGAGGAGGTCCTGACCCGCAGCGAAGAAGCGGAATCGTTGCTGAAACGCCTGCAGGAGGACGAACTTATCGCCGGGTTCGAATTGCCGAGCTTCTATTTTCCTTCGGCGACGACCCAGGCTCGCCGGCGCGAGGCCCTGCCGGAACCCGCTGTCTTGAAAGCCGCGCTCGCACAAGCCGCTGCCGATCTGCCGTTCCGCGCCGGGCTCTTTCAGCCGTTTCTCGACGATGTCGAGCGCGCCAGGACCGGACCTCTACTGAGCGAGGAAGACCTGATGGCTTCGGCGCTGGGCCTCAAGTTGCGGGCACTCTTGATGCACCAGGGTAATACCTGGACCGCTCTGGCCCCCTTGCGGGGCGTCTCCGCTCCGCAAACGTTGGCCTCGCGGCTCGCCGACGAAGGCAAGCATTTGTGGTTCGTGGATCTCAAGGAAGAGGCCGGTCGCATGGTCGCAAACTACCGGCATGAGGCGATGCGCTTGACCGCGGCGGGCGTAGCGGCCATCGCCCTCATTCTCTGGGTGGGATTGCGGGGGTTGCAACCGGCTTGGAAGGTGCTTGCGCCCCCCTTGTTTGCGATCGCTGTCACTGTCGCCTGCTTCACGCTGGTGGGGGAACGATTATCGCTCTTCCATCTGGTATCGCTGCTGCTGGTGCTGGGCATCGGCCTCAATTACGCGCTCTTCTTCCACCGTGTCTCACCGGATTCAGACGAGAGCCGACAGACATCGCTGGCTCTCGCCCTCTGCATCTTCGCGACGCTTTCAGCATTCGGCACGCTCGCGTCGTCGCGGACCCCCGTGCTCCATGCGATCGGTTTGACCGTCACTGTCGGGGCTTTCTTGTCGCTTCTGTTCTCGGCCTTGTTGATCGAGCGGGAGCTCGTTTCATCATGATGCGACCGAATGCTCTGACCGCGGTCTCGACGGCCAATCCCTTGGGGCTTGGGCTGCCTGCCACGTGGGAGGCGTTACGACAAGGCCGTCACGGCCTCCGGCCCAACGATTTCGAAGATGCCACGGTCAAAACCTGGATCGGACGGATAGAGGCTCTCGAAGAATACCGCATGCCGGAGTGGCTGCAGGAATGGGATTGCCGAAACAATCGCCTGGCTCTGCTCGGCCTGGAACAGGATGACTTCATGCGCGCGGTGGATCATGCCCGTGTTCGATACGGCCCCCATCGAGTCGGGGTCCTCATCGGGTCCACGACGTCCGGCATTCTGGAAACGGAACTAGCCTATCGTCGGAGGCGCCCCGACGGATCGTTGCCCGAGCACGTCCGGTATCGTCAGCAACAAAATCTGTTTTCGGTTTCGGATTGTGTACGGCGCGCGCTGAGGCTTTCCGGACCGGTCGCAACCCTGTCCACCGCTTGTTCGTCGAGCGCGAAAGTCTTTGCCGGCGCGGCACGCTGGATTTCGGCGGACGTCTGTGACGCAGTCGTGGTGGGCGGTGTGGACAGCCTGTGTTACATGACGCTGTACGGCTTCTCGTCCCTCGGCCTTTTGTCGGACGGCCCCTCACGACCTTGCGATGTGGCGCGGAACGGCCTCTCCATCGGCGAGGCAGCCGGGTTCGCCTTGCTGGAACGGCCGCAACAGGCCTCCGAG
>DASTLA010000251.1:0-10850 GCA_035715525.1 Nitrospiraceae bacterium | reverse complement strand
TTTTCTGCCTGGGGATAGCGGCAGCTCATGGATCGAATTTATCGTCACGCCTCGCACAAGTCGCCGCTCGATTAGAAGATGCGCCGGTATTGTCGTGAATGTACGCCGGAGTCGTCGGCAAACCCGAGCGAGCCGGTGTCGGGGTTGCTCGTATCGTTCAGGTCGATGCGGTAGTGGCCCAAGACATGTTCCATGGCTTCTTCAAACGGAATCGCCTGCGGGTACAAATCACCCGGCGCGTGCGCCCCGCGCGAAAGAGTGCGCACGCTGTCGGGCTGAGCGTACTTACCCTCGGAAAAGATATAAATGTCACCGACCGCATGGTCCCCTAATTTGTGTCCGGGACTCGTGGGCGGTAGCAGGTCTCCGAGGGTTTGGTCGAGACGCGCAGCCTTAAAGCGCTTGAGTAGGCCGATGATTTGGCTGGTCGTCGCTTGCGACGGAACGGTCACGCTGACGGCATTGACGTCCGGCAAAGTGGCTTGCACCTTGAACATGACAGGTGCAGCATCGAGATCCTCGGTCACCTGAGAGATCTCCGGTCCCATGGCTTGTTTTTGCTTCCCACTGGGCACGGCGAGATTGATCAGCACCCACATGATCAGGATGACGCCGAAGACGACCGCGACCGGATGCAAGCCGGCTCGCTTTCCTTCCTCGTAGGGGCCTGGATCGTCGCTCATGGACGCAGTTCCGGGTGCTCGCCGCCGTTATCCGTGATTCTCGCCCCGGCGTCTGCGAGATCCACCAGGGCTCGCTTGGCTTCCTCCCACAAGCGGTTCATCTCGACCAGCGTCAGGTCCGGCATGCTGCGACCGCCCAGGGCCGCTTGACGCTCAATGTACTGAAATCGGTCGGTGAACCGGTTGGTCGCCTGGCGCAGGGTATCCTCAGGGTTGACCTTCAGGTGCCTCGCCAGATTCACCAGCGAAAACAGCAGATCGCCGAATTCGGCTGACATTTCTGGGGAGGGAGAGGCGGGAGCGGATTGAGCGTCCAAAGCTTCATGCAATTCGTTCAATTCTTCGGTGACCTTCGCCAAGACCTCGTTAAGCCCTTGTGGACTATCCGGCCAATCAAATCCTACGCGGGCGGCACGGGCTTGTACCTGGAAAGCACGCAGCAGCGCAGGCAAGGCTTTGGGCACGTCCTGGAGCAGGGATTCGGGTTTGCCGGCGTCCTTGCGTTCGGCTCGCTTGATCTCTTCCCATCGATGGAGCACTTGATCCGAATTCAAAGACGCCTCGCCGGCCTGCTCGCCGAATACGTGCGGGTGCCGCCGGATCAGCTTCTCGGCCAGCAGCTGCAGGACGTCATCGATGGTAAAGGTGCCGGTCTCGTGCGCGATTTGGCTGTGAAACAGCACTTGCAGGAGGACATCACCCAGTTCTTCCTTCAATTTCCGTGAGTCCTGATGGTCGATGGCCTCCAACGCCTCGTACGTTTCCTCCAACAGGTACGGCTTGAGCGAGTCATGCGATTGCTTGCGATCCCATGGACAACCTCCTGGCGCCCGCAACCGCGCCATGATGGACACCACTCTGTCGAAACCAGCCGACATGCCCGCTCCCTTCCGTGGCGTCACTGTAACCGAGTTGCACCACGCCTTCAACGGGTCCTCGATGCCTTGAACCACCTGAAAGCCTGTGATAGGGTTAGCCGGCTGCGGTCCGGCGCCGTATTATCGGTAGCAAAGAAAGAGATATGTCAGAGGAGCAAGAACAGGGGTTCGTGATTCGAGATCGCCGGGGGCGGACTGAAGAGAAACCAACCGCTGCGCCAACGACTCCACCGCCGCACGCGCCCGTTCAAGAGTCCGGCGATCATCCCTTGACCGGCGGTGGGCATCTTCCCGTCACCTTCTCGTCGTTCGTCATTTCAATGGGCAGCTCCGCGCTTATGTTGATGGGCGAACAGCTCGATCCACAGCAGCCCGCCATGCCGCTGAACCTGCCGCAAGCCAAGGAAATCATCGATTTGCTTTCCATGCTGGAAGAGAAAACCCGCGGGAACCTCACCTCCGACGAACAGGTCGTGATGAAAGACATGCTGTACGCCCTGCGGATGAAATTCGTCAGCCTCACGTCCGGGAAATCTTCGCTGCACCAGCCATAGCCGCGGCTCTCGATTCGATCATCCAGGACGGATCACGTCGCAGTGCTCGTATCGAGGATAGGGTCGGTCGCCTTCGCCGCGATCGGTTCCCCCCTCGCTGCGCCAACACAAGACTCTTTTGAGACTCCGGCCGGAATTCGATATAGTGTCACCGGAATAGAGTCGGGAGGAACGAGCGCCCCATGGCGGATCGTGGAGAGATACAGCGGTTGCTTCCGCCCGGCGTGATCGCGTCTCCGCCGGTGGTGGACTCGCTCTCCGCCGCGGACAGCGAGCACCGCAAGCGCCATGTGCGGCCGGTGTGGATCGTCCTGATCCTGCTGCTTCCTTGTCTTGCCCTCACTTTTTACTATGCCCAGACCGCGATACCGGTCGGCGAGGAATCCGATTCCTTTTTGCCCAGCACCGGCTACGCGTTCGTCCTGCTGCTCGTCAATCTGGACCTGATCGGGTTCGTCGTCCTCACGCTCCTCCTGTCCCGCAACCTCATCAAAGCCTATTTCGAACGACGTCATCGAATGGTGGGGTCCGGATTTCGCGCCAAGCTCGTCGCGGCGTTCATCGGGTTCTCCCTGATTCCGACCGTACTGTTGGCTTTGGTCGCCAGCGGGTTGGTGAACAAGGCGGTCGATGTGTGGTTCAACGATCAGATCGAGCATGTGATGAAAGATTCCTATGAGGTCGCCCGCATGCATCATGCCGGCCATGTGACGCTGGCCATCAACAGTGCGCGGGCGATCAGCCATGAAATTTTCCGTGAGGAATTGCTGCTGCCCGAACAGCGAGATTTACTCGTGGCCGCAATCTCTCGCAAGCGCGCCGAATATGGGACGGCGGGAATCGAAGTGTTTTCTGCAAAAATGGAGACATTGACCAAGTCGCTGGACCCCGAGGTGCCGGTGGCGGTGCTCGATCTGCCCATCGGCCAGCTCGTTCTGCAGGTCATCAACGGCAAACAGGAATTGACGTCGGTGCAGGAAGCCCAGACGGGTCGTCTGGTTCGCGCCGGTGTGCCCATCGCCTCGAGCGTGCATAGGGGGGAAATCGACGGCGTCGTGGTGGTGGACGCCTATGTGCCTGAATCGTTGCTGGGGAAGATGGAAAGCATCGGGCGGCAATATGCCGAATACAAGCAGATGAAAGCCATGAAGAACCCGATCAAGGCCGGCGCATACCTCCTGGTAGCGGTGATCACGGTGATGATCCTGTTCAGCGCCACCTGGTTCGGGTTTTACGTCGCACGCGGCATCACCGTGCCGATTCAGCGGCTGGCCGAAGCGACAGAGGCGATCGCCCAGGGTGATTTATCGGTCCGCATCGAAGCGAAGGCGACCGATGAAATCGGGACGCTTGTAGAATCGTTCAATCGCATGACCGCCGATCTGCAGGGCAGCAAGGGCAAGCTGGAAGAGGCGAACGTGTCGTTGCGGCAGTCCAACCTCGAACTGGATCGACGGCGTGCCTACATCGAGACGGTCGTCGATACCATCGCAGCCGGCCTGCTGTCGATCGACCGCCAGGGAATCATCACGACGTTCAATCCTTCGGCCGAGCGAATTCTCGGGCTCTGGGCCGATCGATTCCGAGGACGTTCCGCGAACGAAGTCTTCAAAGAGTACAAGCTCGATTTGTTCCAGTCGGTGTACGACCGCATGTTGGCGGATCAACGGGATAACATGGCGCTGGAAGGGCAGCTGGATCTTCAGGGACGCTTCCTGACGATCGGGGTGCACTGCTCCCGCATGAAAGATGAATCCAACAGGGACCTCGGCTTCGTGCTCATTTTTGAAGATTTGTCGGAACTGATCAAAGCGCAAAAGGCGGCGGCCTGGCGCGAAGTCGCTCAGCGGATCGCTCATGAGATCAAGAATCCGCTGACACCCATTCAGCTCTCGGCACAGCGGTTGCGCAAGAAGTTCCAGGACAAGGCTCCCGACTTCGACCGTATCTGCGACGAGTCCACCCAAGTCATTGTCAATGAGGTCGGCAGCCTCAAGCAGATGTTGGACGAATTTTCAAAATTCGCCCGCATGCCCGCACCGCATATGACGCTCAACTCGCTCGACGACGTGGTGAAGGAAGTCGTGACGCTGTATCAGAGCGCGCATCGCGAAGTCGAATGCGTGGTTGAATTGGACCCCGACTTACCCGCTTTCAACTTCGATCGCGAGCAGATCAAGCGGGTGTTGGTCAACTTGTGCGACAACGGCATTCATGCCATGAATCACAAGGGACGCTTGTGGATCACGACGCGGTACGATACCAAGCGCCGGCGTGCCGTTGTGAACATTGCCGATGAAGGCACGGGCATCGCACCGGAGGATCAAGAAAAACTGTTCGTGCCATATTTTTCTCGAAAAAAAACCGGCACAGGTCTCGGCCTGGCCATCGTTCGTCGGATCATCACGGATCACGATGGGCAGATCCAATCAGGGAATCATCAACCCAAAGGCGCTCAGTTCACCTTCGAATTGCCGGTGTAACCGCAGCCGATTCTGCCATGTTGCGATGGGGGGAACTGTAGATACGACGAAGACGTGGTCTGTGAGAGCCAATGCGCCGGCTCTCCTCAGGCCTGTCCGGGCAGCCAGTAGATCACGAGATCGTTCTTCGTATTTGGAGCATGCATGTCCGCATCGATCTTAATCGTCGACGACGAAGTATCCATTTTGAATTCCCTAAGCAGCATCCTGGAGGACGAGGGATACGACATTACTGTGGCGAAGAGCGGCTCGGAAGCGCTTCGGCTCTGTGCGACCGATCCGCCTGACTTGATGATCCTGGACATCTGGATGCCCGAAATGGACGGGCTCGAAACACTGCGCCGGGTACGCGAGGTCACGCCCTATACGCAGGTCATGATGATGTCGGGCCATGGGTCCATTGAAACCGCCGTCAAGGCCATCAAGCTTGGTGCGTACGATTACATTGAGAAACCCCTTTCGCTTGAAAACGTCACGTTGCGCGTCAAACATGCGTTGGAACAACATCGCCTCGAACAAGAAAACCGGTCGTTGCGGACAAAAGTAGAGGGGAAGTTCGAACTGATCGGGCTTTCGACCGTTATGCAGCAGCTCCGGCAGCTCATCGAGACGGCCGGTCCTACCAATAGCCGCGTGTTGATCGGCGGAGAAAATGGGACCGGCAAAGAGCTGGTCGCGCGGGCGATCCATCAGCACAGTGCGAGGGCGACCAGGCCGTTCGTCGCGGTGAACTGCGCCGCGATTCCCGAGACCCTCATCGAAAGCGAGCTCTTTGGTCACGAGAAAGGGTCATTCAGCGGCGCCACGACCATGAAGCGTGGCCAATTCGAACAGGCCGACGGCGGCACCTTGTTCCTGGATGAGATCGGCGACATGACCTTGAACACGCAGGCCAAGGTGCTCCGCGCCCTGCAGGAACAGCAATTCACCCGGGTCGGTGGCACCAAGTTGATCAAGGTAGACGTGCGCGTCCTGGCGGCGTCGAACAAAGACTTGCTCAAGGAAATCGAAAAGGGCACGTTCCGGGAGGATCTATTCTATCGGCTCAACGTGGTGCCCATCATCGTGCCCCCGCTACGCGACCGGCGTGACGATATTCCGTTGTTGGTCAAACATTTCCTTCATCTCCATGCCGAGGAGCAAGGTCTCAAGTTGAAACAAGTGTCGCCGGAAGCGATGGAGGTGTTTACCCACTATGACTGGCCGGGGAACATCCGCGAATTGCGCAACCTCATCGAACGGCTCATGATCATGGTACCGGGGCCGGTCATCGAGGCGGGCCACGCGTCGCTGGCGCTCCAGGTGCGACCCAACCTGCCGGCGGCACAGCCGGCTGCCGCGGGAATCTCTACAAACCATTTGCTGGGCAAGCATTACGAGTCACTCCGAGATGCCCGCAACGCCTTCGAGAAAGAGTTCATTGCTCGCAAGCTGCGTGAACATCACTGGAATATCTCCCGCACCGCCGAGGATCTCAAAATCGAGCGCAGCCATCTGCACCGGAAAATCAAGTTGCTGGATGTGGAGATGCGCCCGGAAAGCTAGGGAGGCGCGCGCGGGGCCTGGCGCCGAACAGCCCGGCCGTGCTCGCTTGCCTTGAGTGCAATGCATTGGCGAACCGATGGGGCAAGGCGAAAAGGTCGACTCATAGTTGACCGGCTGTCCGTTGCCTCGCTAAGATGCGCTCCCCATGACGACCTACCGTGAGGCCGGGGTCGATATTGACGCCGGCGACGAATTCGTCGAACGAATCAAACCCCATGTCCGGGCAACGTTTCGCCCCGAGGTGCTGACAGATTTGGGGGGATTCGGGGGGTTGTTCCGCCTTCACGCCGGCCGTTATGAGGACCCTGTCCTCGTGTCTGGTACCGACGGCGTCGGGACGAAACTGAAGATTGCCTTCCTGATGGACAAGCACGACACGGTCGGGATCGATTTGGTTGCGATGTGCGTGAATGATATTGCAGTTAGCGGCGCGGAACCGCTGTTTTTCTTGGATTACTTTGCCACCGGTAAGCTGTCGCTAGAAACGGCGGAAGCGGTCGTTCGCGGCATTGCCCAAGGGTGCCGCCAAGCGGGATGCGCATTGATCGGCGGGGAGACGGCTGAAATGCCGTCGTTCTATGCCGACGGCGAATACGATCTGGCAGGCTTTGCCGTCGGCGTGGTGGATCGGCCAAAGATGATCGACGGACTCTCGATCACGCCCGGTGACGCAGTAATCGGGTTGGTTTCCACCGGCCTCCACAGCAACGGCTTTTCCTTGGCACGCAAGGTTTTGCTGGAGCGAAGCGGCCTGAAGATCGACCAAGTAGTCCCCGAACTCAGCCGTCCGCTGGGCGAAGTGCTGCTCGAACCCACACGCATCTATGCGAAGCAGATTTTGGCCATGGCCCAAGCCCTGCCTATCAAAGGAATCGCCCACATTACCGGGGGCGGGATCACCGGCAACCTTCCGCGTGTGTTTCCTCCGCGATGCGGCGCAAGGATCAGGCGGCGATCTTGGCCGGTATTGCCGATCTTCGGGGCGATCCAAGAGCGGGGGCGGGTAGCGGTCGACGAGATGTTTCGGGTGTTCAATATGGGCATCGGCTTGACTCTCGTCGTCGCGCAGGAACAGGTGGATCGAGCCATCGCCATGGCCTCCGATTTAGGGGATCGCGCCTATTGCATCGGGGAAATCATCGCCCAGCAGACTGAAGAGGGGACGGTGGAGTATGTCGAATAGCGTTTCCCGAAAGGTGCGCCTCGGCGTCCTCCTATCGGGTCGCGGGTCTAACCTGCAGGCTGTCATCGATGCCATCGAGGCGGGCAGCCTGACAGCCGAAATTGCCGTCGTAGTCAGCAACAAGAAAGACGCGGTCGGACTCGAGCGCGCACGCAAGCATCGGATCGCGGATGTGTATCTCGATCCGAAGCCATTTGCCGGGCAACCGGATAGCCGGGAGGCCTATGACCGTGCTGTACTGGAAATACTGCGCAAACATGACGTGGACCTCGTGCTGCTGGCCGGGTACATGAAAATCGTCACCGGAGTGCTCGTCAAGGCCTACGAGAACCGGATGATGAACATCCATCCGTCGCTCCTCCCGTCCTTTCCAGGGCTCGATGTGCAGAAAAAGGCCATCGAGCATGGCTGCAAGATCGCCGGCTGTACGGTGCATTTCGTAACCGAAGGTGTGGATGAGGGGCCGATCATCATTCAGGCGGCCGTGCCGATTTTGGAAAATGACCGGCCCGACGTACTGGCTTCCCGCATTTTGGAACAGGAGCACTTGATCTATCCGCGCGCTGTGCAGCTCTATGCGGAGGGACGATTACGCGTGGAGGGAAGACGGGTCATCGTGAGCGAGGCGGGTAAGGCGGCGTCCGGCTTCATCAATCCCACGTGACGCGCATTCCATGACACTTTGCAGCTCAACAACATGCTAGAGAGACGACACCTGCTTGTGTATAATGCAGCCTGGGTCAAGGAGGACGAGCGTCGGGCTTTCTCCCCGTCTCCTCCGCAGCACGCGAGATCTGCGTACTGTTGCGCAGAGAAACCCTGCGGTTCTTCTTTTCGGCGCTCGTTCCTCCGCCCGCATTCATATCTTCCCGACAAGATTCTGTGGGGGGCTAGCTCAGTTGGGAGAGCACTACGTTCGCAACGTAGGGGTCGGGGGTTCGACTCCCCTGCCCTCCACCACTTTCGTTGATAACCGTCACGCCGCTTAATAACCGATCAAAGGTTCCGGTGGCCGTGAACCGGTAACCCCGCTTCCCTCCTTCCGTAATTGGCTCACACACGATATAACCATCCAGCAGCTTCCTAAGCATCTGGCGGGCTAAAGGTACGTGGCGAGAGAAGAGGGCAGGGATGTCCTCAAGGCTGCTACGCAGCTCCTTCGCAAGCCGTTTGGCGTCAATGGAGACTACCCGAGCTAGGCCGTCAAGTCTCGCCAGTTCATTGACCAAGAATTTCTTTCGGGCTTCCTCCTGATGAAGGGAATCGATAATCGAGTCGGTTCCCTTACCATTTGCGATAAGCTCCACGAGGTGATGCAATCGCGTCTGGATCAGCGATAATTCGCGTTCCAACCCGACACGTTGGTCAGGAAATTGGATCTGCTGCATTCTAATCCGCTCAAGAGCCTCTTCGACGGATGCTTCAAGGACTCGTTCATCGAGAACCTCATTCATGGCGTGGAGGATTGCCGAATCGAGGATATCGTGTCGCACTTCCACATTGTTACCGCAGACGGTATGACCTCGCTTGTGATGATATGCACATCGGTACACTATGCGTGTATACCGCTGTTTCGCAGTCCTCTTTATCGCCACGATCGATCCACCACAGGTTACGCATTTCGCAATGCCGCTAAGCAGGTAGGATGAACGTCGATCTTCGCCCGTCGGCCGTGAAATTAGGCGACCACTATTCCCACGGAGATAGGCTCGTTGGTTTTGCGCTCTCCGCTGTTCGACCTGTTCCCAAAGAACTTGCGAGACGATCCTAAGCTCTGGTGCCTCGATACGAAGCCATTCCGACTCGGGTCTTTTCCTCTGTTTGCGAGTTCCACCGAGCTGAACCGCCTGGGTCCTATTCCATAGGACTACACCCTGATATAGATCACGCTGCAAAATGTCTCGAAGCGCAGTTGGACACCAGCCAAGGTTCCCACCGTGTGGAGGCGGTATACGATCTTCGTTTAACTGTTTGGCAATGCGAGCCAAGCCAAAACCCGAGGCATACATTTCAAAAAATATTGACCACAACCTTCGCCTGATCGCGATTGATTTTTCGCAGCACGTACTGACGGCGCTGTGTTCCGTCCTGATTCACTTCGTTGCTATATACGGGCACGTTGTCATAGCCGAATACTTTATTGCCAGTCACATGTAGCGCCTTAGCCTTCCGGAGCATAGCATCGTACGTGCGCTGACTCGCTTTCTCACGTTCCATCTCTGCTGAGAAATTTGTAAGGCTGAGCATGACTTTGTCGAGGGCGTTATCAAGCTTCCGTTCCTGATCAGTCAGGTAAAAGAAGACTCGTACGCCGCTGTCGATAATCTGTTTGAAGGCGTAGCTCGATTGGATGGCCTCACGACCCAGTCGGGACTCCTCGCTCATTATGAGGACTTGAAAGGCGGGACGAGGCTTAAGGGCATTCATCAATCGCAGGAAGCCCCGTCGCTTCAAGAACTCTGCGCCAGACACTCCGTCATCTGAGTAAATATGCTCCTCCGCGACAGTCCAACCTTTCTTAGTGGCGTACGCCTTCGCGTGCTCTATCTGCCTGCTGACTGACTTTTCTTCATCGTTAATTCCGATTTGCTCTGTGGATTTCCTGGCATAGATAGCTGCAACCACTTCTAGCCTCCTTCCATCCGGTTGGATTCTTTCATGAGCAGAGCAGCAGTGAATCGAGGGATTATTCTGGTTTGCCAGGCGGTGTCAACTTCAATTTACGGTCTGTTCGAAGACGGGAACCAACCGTAATGTCGCTATGTCCTTGAAGATCCGCCAAAAGTATATCGGCGAGCAGTGAAGAAATCTCATCACGAATGTGGGCTGGAAGGGAAGATAACCCATTGACCCGAACGTGAGCCATTGATTTACGTTTTGAGATCGACTTCAGTTTCCAGGATTCCACCTAACAAACTCCCAAAAAGAGCAGGGGAGTCCCACGACACCCCCGCACCCCCACTGACCGCCCGCGTCTCCGCCGGCGCGGGGATCTCGGAATGAACCCCTATTGGTGGCGGCCCGGTGCTGAAGAGCAGCGGGACAGGCCCTCTCGGTGCCCTCCGTGCCGGCCGCCGCCCGTTCCGGCCTGCCCGCTGCGAGAGTCCCGGCCCGCATCCTCCTTCGCGCCCCACCCTCCGTGTCTGTGCAGGGTGGGGCGATAAAGATTTTTCAAAGAAGGAGGCTCACATGCCTATCGATGGTCCCGACAGTCTCTTGAGCAGTGACCGGCAGTCGGACTCGCGACGGAGGTACGGCATCCCTCGCTACCGTGTGGCGCTCGTGCGGGAAGGCCGTGCCGTTCCCGCTTCCGGAACCATTCAGACCTCAATCGGAGCCGACGCACTGTTCCGGCCCTTGTTGACCGGTCTGGACCGTGAACACTTTGTGGTCTGCGGCCTCGATGCCAAGCATGCCGCGATCGGGATGAATCTCGTATCCGTCGGCACGCTGACCCTGGCTCTCGTGCATCCGCGAGAGGTGTTTAAGCCACTCCTGCTCATGAACGCCGGCGCCTGCCTGTG
>DASTLA010000250.1:0-36428 GCA_035715525.1 Nitrospiraceae bacterium | reverse complement strand
CTTCCGCCTGGTTCCTATCGCGAGTATGATGTTCATCCCAAGGTGCCCGGGCATAACCGCGGCGCCGAACGGATCGTGATCGAGCGACGGACCGGCAAAGCCTATTACACCGGCGACCATTACAAAACCTTTGTTCCGATGAATTGAGGCCGCATGCCCACTACCGCTCTTCAATCCACCAAGCAACCCTGGGCCCATTTGCTCGTTCACTCGGATCAACAGAAAGCCGAATCCCTCCTTTCGCTCCCCTCCGGATTTCTCCTCAAGATCGTGTCCGGCGCGAAATGTAAGACGAAAGCCGGGTTGTTGGCGGAGTTCGCGCGGACGCTCTCGTTCCCCGATTATTTTGGTCACAATTGGGATGCGCTAGAGGAATGCCTCATCGACCTGGAATGGCTTCCCGCCAAGGGTTATGTCGTGGTCGTCACCGACGCGGACCAGGTGTTGGTCAAGCCCGACGAGGAGGACGACTACGAAACATTTATTGAAATTCTCGCGGAAGCCGGTGAAGCCTGGAGCGCGCACCATGATGAGGCGAACGGGGCCGGGATACCGTTTCATAGCATCCTGGCGGTCACCGAGCGCCACAAGGGCAAGCGACGGAATTGGTTGGTCCCGCTGCTTTCGCTGGAGGCCAAAGCAAAGAAAGCCCCGGGCCGGAGGTCATCCGCCTCGCGGACGCGGTGATGTAGTCGGGCTCGCGGATCCCGCGGTAGGCATGTGGGGCAGGATATCGTCGAAGGTGCGAAAGATCGCATCGAGATCACTTTAACGCAAGGAGGAGGACCATGGGATTGCTCGACCAAATGGGACAAGCGGCAGCAGGCATGATGGGCGGTAACAAGGACAATTCGCTGATCCAAGTACTGATCGGTCTCTTGGCTCAGAAAGGTTCTCTTGGCGGGCTGGCCGGTCTCGTGCAGGCATTTCAGAAGAATGGATTGGGCGACATCGTGAACTCGTGGGTCGGCACAGGCAAGAATTTGCCGATCTCCCCGGAGCAGATTCAGCAAGGACTCGGCGGCGATTTCCTCAAAGAATTGGCGAGCAAGGCAGGGCTCAATCCCGAAGCCGCGAAGGGTCAGTTGGCCGAGCTGCTGCCCGGTTTGGTGGACAAACTCACGCCGGACGGCAAATTACCGGAATCGAACCTGCTGGAGCAGGGCTTGAGTCTCTTACGGGGCAAATGAGGTCAGGGCTGCGACGCCGGTGCCCGGCCTGTCTTCCCACATTGGTCACAGAAGTCGAATCGTCCGTACCAATCGCTGCAGCCACCAGTTCATTCCCCAGTAGAGGTCGTGCAGCGGGATACTCAGACACTGAGACCAATGGGCCACACGGCCGCTTCTCGCGTTGAGCGAGCTGAAATGGGCGGGACAGAGACCATGCGTTTCGCGCTGGTCGTCGAGCGGCGCCTTGTCACGCAAAAACCCGGACTTTCCTTCTTTGACACACCAGGCACAGAATACTTTCACGGTCTTGCCTCACAGCATTGAAGGCCATCGGGCTCACGCTTTCGCAAGACTCGCACCATCCCTGCGCCTCCGCGCGCGAAGCCTCTGACTCCAAGTCAATTCAATCAGATAGGTGCTTGCCCCACTGAGGATTGGCGGCGCCCTGCGCGACGAAGCGTGGCATTCCCGACCTAATTGACACTTTTTGTCTTCACTCGGGTGCGAGACTCCGCTGGCGACGATCTGGTATCCCGCTTCGGAACGCGTCGAGAGACATCATTCAGCGCGGATCAGGCTATCCGGGTGTAGCTGTGTACTGAGCCGCGGTTCGCAGCGCAGCGGCACCGGTTGATCGGAACAACCGATCGACGGGTCTCGGCCCGATCTGAATGCATGCACATGCCGTTGGCAGATGCTGTGCGTTTCCCTATCATCCCCCAGCGGGGCCTTCTCGCAAACGAATGCCGGTCGGCCTTCGCGCCGGCACCAGGCACATACGACTCTCATGGCTTCTCCCCCGGCATGACGAGCCGATTATTCAGCAAATCCCGAGCCAGGATCGACGTGATCGCTAAGTGATTTCAATTTCAGCAATAAGCCGAAGGAGCGGCGGTCAGGTCGCCTTCGCCTGTATCCGATCAGGCGGGCGTTCGTATCCGAATCAATACGCAGCCCCGTAGCCGTCGGTTATTCGTCAATCGTCAGTCGTCAATCGCTTGATCTCGGCTCCTCTCGGGAAGCCGAAGTCAAGGTAGAGAGCGGTAGAGCCGGTTGACGATTGACCATAGACGATAGACGAAGATCGGCTGCTCGGCATTGACCGCCCTCGGCTCGCGTGCTAGGTTGGCGACCCGATTCACTTTGTACGGAAGGTCCATGAAGACTCAACGTTCGGAACAGTTGTTCGCAGCTGCACAAGCAGTGATCCCCGGTGGGGTCAACAGCCCGGTGCGGGCATTTCGAAGCGTGGGAGGGACTCCGCGGTTCATTGCCCGAGCCAAGGGCTCGCGATTGTACGACGCCGACGGAAACGCCTACATCGATTACGTACTGTCCTGGGGGCCGATGATCCTGGGACATGCGCCCGCCAGCGTGACCAAAGCCATTCAGCAGGCCGCAGCGCTGGGCACCAGCTATGGCGCCCCGACCGAACTGGAGGTGCAACTCGCCACCATGATTCGCGAAGCCCTCCCCTCGATGGAGCAGGTCAGGCTGGTCAGCTCCGGCACGGAAGCGGTGATGAGCGCGATTCGCGTGGCTCGGGCCTACACCAAGCGGGATGGCATCATGAAGTTCGAGGGTTGCTACCATGGCCACAGCGATTACCTGCTGGCCAAGGCAGGATCGGGTCTCGCGACGCTGGGAATCCCTGATTGTCCCGGTGTCCCCGAGGATTTCACCAGACATACCCTGACCGCCCCCTACAACGACCTCGCGGCCGTCGAGCAATTGATCCAGAAACATGCCCGCCAACTGGCCTGCGTGATCGTGGAGCCGATTGCCGGCAACATGGGCGTTGTGCCGCCTGCGCCCGACTTTCTGCAGGGTTTGCGCAAGCTCACCGATGCGCACGGGATTCTGTTGATCTTCGACGAAGTGATTTCCGGCTTCCGCGTGCAGTATGGCGGAGCCCAGACTCTCTACGGCATCTCACCGGACATGACCGTGCTGGGCAAGATCATCGGCGGAGGCCTGCCTGTCGGAGCATACGGCGGTGCGAAGGACATTATGAAAATGATCGCGCCCTCCGGACCGGTCTATCAGGCGGGCACGTTGTCCGGCAATCCGTTGGCGGTGACGGCGGGAATTGAGACGCTCAAGCGACTGAAAGGAAAAGGGGTCTATACTCAGCTGGAAGAGCGGTCGGCAGCGCTGGCGAAGGGGCTAGGGAAAGCAGCTCTCAAAGCGGGCATCGCGCTCACGCAGACCCGCGTCGGCTCCATGATGGGGGCATTCTTTTCACCCGGGCCGGTTGTCGATTGGAGCTCGGCTAAGAAATGCGATACGAAAGCCTATGCGAAGTTCTTCCACCAGATGTTGGAGGGGGGAATCTATTTCGCTCCGTCGCAGTTCGAAGCGGCATTCATGTCCCTGGCCCATACCCCACAAGACATCGAGCGCACCATCAAAGCAGCGCACGAGGCTTTCAAAGCTCTATAGGGGCTACCGTATCTAATCAGATACCACTCAGCACACGTTTAGATACACGATCGCCTTAGTCTCAACCCGCCGCCTTGTAGGATGCTCAAAACGGTTCACTGTTCTCACCCGCCCAAACCCCGGCGCGCGAAGACGCGCCTCCCCCCGTAAGGCCGCAGCGAGCGAGGGCCCGAGGCGTACGTGAGTGAGGTACGTTGAGGGCCCGAGCGATGCGAGAACGACGCTGACGACCGTTTTCAGCATCCTATTATTCGTCGTCCTCGTCATCGTTCATCTCAAGCGCTTCCTGCCGCTTCTGCTCTTCCATCGCATTGTGCAAGAGCATCCGAATAAACATTGAATACAGCGAGCCTTTTTCGAGCGTGCCGCCCGGGGGTACGGCGATTCTGCCTTCCTTGATCATCTTATCGAGCCAGAGCTTCTGATCGGGCGCGATGAGAATCGGCACCTCGACCAGACCTACTTTTCCAAACATATCCATGGGTTGAACCTCCGTTACATCAAAGGTCATTCGTCAAGCGTCAACCGTAACTGCAACCATGCTGGTCTCGCGAAAAGAAGTCTATCCTCCGAGAGATACGATTGACGAAGAGACAGGCGCCCATTTCAGCATGCGGTTTTCACTGCTGTCAACGATTGACTGCGCCGCGGCCCGGCTGGCACGAAGGCTGCTTCATCGATTGTTCGTCTACTCGAGGACGAACCATCATGATCAACGTTGCCGATCATTGCTCTCAGCTGCTGACTCGCATCGCTCTTTCGCTTTTGGCCATTGCACCGGCAGGGAATGCGATCGGGGCAATGCAAGAGAGCCGGTCCGATTTGCAGACGTATACGCCCGCCCCCTCGGGCAATGGGACTCCGTTCCATTGCGCCGACTGCTGGTCCCTGAACCCGACCGAACCTACGCCGCTCCCGCAGCATGTTGCCCCGCATCAACGCAGGAAACATCATGAGCGTGGACCGCGCCCCCATAAGAATCCGTTAGCGAAGAAATCACAGGCCAGAGCCAGCCATTTTAGATTGTTGCCTCATTACCGCCTGCAGCAGGTAAGCCCGGACCTCCGCGTGGAGCGCCTTCTGGTTCGCGCGATCGACGGGGATACCCTGCGCTATGGAGCGGATCGGATTCGCATTCGCGGTTACAACGCCCCGGAGCGATCGGAGCCCGGCGGATTGGAGGCGACCTTGCGTCTTCAAGAATTGCTGCATGCGGGCGCCGTCCGAATCGTGCGGCATGGTCACGACATCTACGGCCGAACTCTCGCGGACGTCTTCGTCGATGAGCAGAACGTGGCGGAGGTGATGGTGGGAGAGGGGTTAGGGAGGAAGGGTTAAACAAGAACTGGGCGGGACCAGGATAGTCAAACATAGATTTTCTGTTGGATACCGACAAAGGACATCGTCATAAACGGCTTGTAAGTGCGCGGCGCACTGAAAATTCATGTTGCTCATATCCACGTTGATGACAGTTCTGCTCGCCGAGACCGGACAGGTTCACTTATGAAAATCTACATTTCTTCTACTTACCAAGACCTGAGCGACCACAGGAGTGCAGTTGACCGCACGCTGCGGCGCATGGGTCATGACATGATCGGCATGGAACAGTACGTCGCTGAGGGAAACAAACCGCTGGAGCGCTGCCTTACCGACGTCCGTCTCGCGGATCTCTACGTCGTTATTGTCGCGTGGCGATACGGCTATGTACCTCCTGAACAACCTGCATCTGGAACGCTGTCGATCACAGAACTCGAATATGAAGAGGCCAAGAAACCTCCGGGGAAGCCGATCCTTGCTTTCCTGCTCGATCCCGACACTGCATGGCCAACTAGCCGCGTGGATGCGATGAGTGCGGAGCCTCAGCGGGTAGAACCTCGACCAGGCTTCAACATCGCGCGATTTCGTTCCCTGCTCGGGACAAACCACTTGGCTGGAATGTTCCGTACACCAGATGATGTTGCGAGCCAAGTGGCCGCCGCAGTTGCGGCGCAGGGACTCAATCGGTTCATGGTGGATCGCGTCCTTGTACAGACTTCTGTTAATGCCGGAGCGATGGGCGGATTCGGAGAAGGTGTGGCTCTGGTAGATAGCACCATTGGCGGGATCAAGGATATGGTTGCTGGAGCGGGCTCAACAAGGGCAATTGTTGTGGACCTTGGTGAGGGTGATCGCTGGTGGTCTACTCGATTGTTCCTCCTCTCCAGCCTCTTGCACGCGCTCACGGGCGTCCGGCAGCTGGTGTTCAGGGACGCGCGCTCCCGGTTCTGCGGTATGGCAAGCCCAGGCGCCATTCTCGACCGGTTTGCCGCCGCATTTCCTCTGTGCGCTTTATTTCTCACTGAGCTCCGGAAAGGCGACGCGTCTCTAGATATTGAGCGAGAGATGGACCGGCAGCTTAGCCTATGGGCCAGTACTCATGAGAAGCAGGGGCTTGCCGAAGGTCTCGTCAAGGTTGGCGTACGAGCCGAGCTATTGGAACGGCTGCTGGGCGAACGGCTCATTGCACGTTGCATCCATGTCGATGCGCAAGGATTAACGATGGCACAGGTCCAGCAGATTGTCGAATCTCCTTTGCCCGACGTGCCGATAGACCGTTTATGGGGCGACGGGCCAACGGTCGCCCATGAATTGCAAGTTGTCGATCGGGATTCGTTTGCACTCGAGTTGGCCAGAGAATGGGTCAGGGCTGGCCTACCGCGCAATCCGATCCGTTGAGAATTGGAAATTCGGCTGTTTACCAGCCGATAAGTCTGGCGTCGGCGAAACGTGTATTCAGCTCGGTTGTCCACCGACCAGAATTTCTGTGGTATCGACGTATGGCTCGACCAGTGGGAACTCCACATCGGACAAAGCCTTACTGATGAACTTGCAAAAGCGATGGACGATTCTCGCTATATCGCGATTGTGATCACTGAGAACTATAATAAATCGGTGTGGACCAAGACGGAGTACCAGAAAGCCCTTTCTCGCGAGCAACGCGAAAGACGTACTATCATGCTCACTCTAATCCTTGGCAATGCAGAAATACCGGATTTTCTCGAAGACAAAATCTTCGTCGACTTGAGAACCAATTATTAGTCCCGACTAGCTCAAGTCGCTGGCATGGTGCATGGGTTGTCGGAATTTCGGATCGCACGGGCTATCGAAAACCGTCCCCCTGAACGAACGAAGGATATATGGCCTTGCTAGAGTCCCTTGGATTTGACCTGTATGTCGTTGTTGGTGACGATGACTTCCACGAAATGCTGAAGCACGGCGGGAAAAGCATCCGTGATGATTATGCATATTTTTATCCCGATGCACTCTTGGAAGTGCTGCCGTTTCAAAACATGTCAAAGCACTCTTACGGCAGCTTCAGGCAGGCCGGTACGAGGCAGCTTTTCCTTTCCTATGCTCGCAAACAAACTGATCGCTAGTTAGTTCAACGTCGCGCCTTCGGTGTGGGGATACGATAGAAGGATCGTTTCGATCGCTCCGACGGCCGAAGGGGTCGGGACCCATTGTCTGGCGTGCACTCTCGAAAAGCTCGCCGCATAAATGGCGAGGATGGTAGGCCAGGATTCAACCCTGTGGGCACTGCACCCCGAGGATCTGGTAAAGGACTGCCGACCCCATCCCATTGTTTTCCATGAGAGAGTTGTCATGCGAATAGCTATGATTGGCAGTTGGCGAGGCGATCAGCCTGAAACCCCAACGCTCACGGATCACGAGCATTTCCCTGAAGCCTGTCGCATGTTAGCTGAGCGGATCGTGACGAATGGTCATCAGATTGTGATCGGAGGCCAGCCAAGCGGCACTGCGGATTTTCACGCTGTGGAGGGTGTCATACGGGCGCTGGAGAGTCGCAGAAACGACTTTTCGTTACCACCAATCATGATTATTCGCCCCAAAGAAGAAATGGAACGACCCTATGAGAGTTGGCGTCGCGAGTACGGCCGACTCTTTACGGAGCGCACGGCTCCCGGCTCACGATGGAGTCTGACCAAGCTGTTCCAGGTCAAGGATGCAGATGAAGTCATCGTCATCGGCGGAACTGAGCTTTCCTACCAGGCAGGGTTGGCAGCGGGAGTTAGCGGGAAACGCCTTGTCCCCATCGGTTCTTTTGGAGGCGCAGGGGAAAAATTGATAGAGGTACTCTCGTCATCTCGGAACTGCTGGCCACCCGCGACGGCGCCGACAGCAGACGAACTCGGTGAATTACGAAATCCATGGTCTCAGAGTGTGCTGGAAAAGGCCATTCACCTACTCCAGCTTATCCCCAGGATCCTAATTATTCATGGCCACACCAACGACTTTGAGGTACTGGGAGACCACCTACGAGGCGAGTTAAGCCTACCCGCTCCAGTAATCATGAAAATGACTCCGGGTGAGGGACAAACTTTGCCAGAGAAATTCGAGTCCTTGGCGGACTCTGTTCAAGGGGCGATCGCTCTGATCTCACCTGATGATATAGGCTCGTTGGCAGGAGCCGATAGCCCAACGCAACGAGCTCGGCAGAACGTATGGTTGGAGGTTGGGTGGATCTGGGGCAGGCTTGGTCGAGAACGAGTCCTGCCCCTCATGAAAGGGAACCTGGAGATTCCTTCCGATCTTCATGGATTGGAGTTCTATCAATATCAGAATAGTCCGCTCGAGCAAAGCACACAGATCTCGCATTTTGTTCGTCTCTGTGCAGAAGGTAGGCGACGGTAACGGAACTATGTCGGTCGCTGAGACGCGCGGGCCAATCCTACTGAAAGCTCAACCAAGTTGGTGAACGAGAGAGACTCATATCTCAGCGCGGAAATCATTCGGTCCGACGCCTGTGTAGCGGTATAGTTCATAGTGACGTGTCCGAGAAACCGATGCCGTTCATTCACATCAGGTCCCTCCCCTTACCGAGTTTTTCGACCTTGGCGGTGTTCTGAGTGTATGGGGAGAAGAAGATGGGGAGTCATTATTCGGCGTGCTATTTTAGAAGACTGCTTTTGCGAAGAGGTTCCGGGCGTTGTAGCATCCAAATCCTTCCGAGGAAACGGAGAGTATCTCTTTAGATATACTTCTGCGCCTATTGGATACAGTTTAATTTGTCTTACGCGCCGCACGAAAATACCTCCATTCGTATCTGCTGAAACAACCATTAGAAGATCGCGCTGCCTTCCTCAGGCATGCACTTTGCTTCATCGGATCACAATCACCCGGTCCGTCTGCAAAGATGGCAAAGCAGCTTGTTTCCACCTCGACCGACAGTTTGCCCCAGTTTGACGAGCTATATGTAGTCTCCGACCTTCACCTCGGCGGCCCACCAGACTTTCAAATTTTTAATTCGGGATTCGAACTGAAGCGTCTGATTGACTACCTTCGCACCCTATCCCCAGATAGCAAGATCGCGCTGTTGATTAACGGCGATTTCGTAGACTTTCTCGCCGAGTTGCCTGCCATGCATTTTGATCCAGCGGGCGCCATAACCAAACTGAATCGAATCGCCACAGGGGACCACGCATTCGCGCGTGTCTTTGGTGCTCTCAGGACGTTCGTGAATACGAAGAATCGCAGGCTCGTAATCAATCTGGGCAACCATGATCTGGAGTTGGCTCTACCCTGGGTACGCGCTCGCCTGCTGGAAATACTATCTGGAGGAAGCGACGCCGCATGCGGGCGCATCACGCTCGCCTTCGATGGAGTGGGAGTCTCGTGCAAGGTGGGCGATGCCACCATCCTGTGCGTTCATGGAAATGAAGTGGACACATGGAACGTGGCGGATTATGAAACTATCCGAAAGTTCAGTCGCGAAGTGACTCATGGCCGTCCTATTGATAGCTGGATTCCAAACGCAGGATCGCAACTGGTCGTCGAGGTCATGAACGATCTGAAGCGGAAATACCCCTTCATCGACTTGCTCAAACCGGAGACGCAGGCAGCCGTACCGACACTCTTTGCGCTCGCCCCGGATCAGAGCGACAAGCTGCGCGCGATCGGCTCTACCGTACGTCGCCTTGCATGGGACAAAATCAAACGCATCACCGGGCGCCTGGGAAGTGCGGAGGAAGACGACGGAACAGGAAAGACAACCGCGGCAAGAGAACTTCACCAGCCCTCGTCAAGTCAGTTCTCAGGATTGGATGCCTCCGATGTTGATAGACAACAGTACGCACAGGCGCTGCTCGATGATGCGGAAGAGCGGCTGAACAGGGGGGTCAGCCCTATGACGTTAGTCGGCAGCGACGAACTCGGACGGTACCTCGGAATGCCAGCTGCCGTCATGAAGCTTATTCGTGGAGAAGATACCTGTGAGGTCCTGCGCGAGGCACTTGAGAATCTCCACAAAGATCGGAGCTTCGACCCGCAAGCTGAGGATGCCACATTCAAAACTCTTGATGAACAGATTGGGGATGGCTTCGATTTTTTGATCACCGGGCACACACATCTTGCGCGTGCTCTTCCAAGGAAGAAGAGGAGCGGCTGGTATTTCAACAGCGGCACCTGGGCAAGGCTAATCAAGCTGGAAGAGAAAGTGTTATCGGATGCGAAGGAGTTCAAGAAGGTCTTCGATGTTTTTGAGAAAGGAACGATGAGCGCATTGGACGCATTTCCCCAACTCGTCATTCGCAAACTCAACGTAGTTGCCATTCGATCAGAAGGCAACAAAGTGCATGGCGAACTGCGACAAGCGAGTCTCCAACCCGGAGGGGATATCCTCCCCAAAGCCACAAACTATAGGTTTACTATGGGCTGAGAAGGACTCACAAGATGCGCACGATCACCCTGGAACTGCTGCGTCACGGCACCGCTCACAACCAACTGCTGTCGCCACTGACACCCTATCTAGCCCTCTGTGAGAACCATGCCGCGGTGACCTTACACGTCCCTTTCGAACATAATCAGTTTCTGCATCGTCTGAGCGCTCTCGGATACAAGCTCAAAGATGAATCACGGCTTTTCCAGTTGAACGACACCGCAAGAGTACTAGGCGAAGTCCTGTCCAAGATTCCCGGACTGACCGCGGAAGCGAACAAGGAACATAATAGCGGAAAGCGTCTGACCCACCTACGCCTGATTATTTCCGCTTCAGAGCTGGCGTTGCTGCCGTTTGAGCTGGCTCTTTCTCCTAATGGGCTTCCCGGTGCGGGACAACATCTCCTGTTACAGCCACAAATGCCGATCTGCCTGACTCGCGAGATTCGTCGCGTCCCGGGTGAACAGGTTCAATGGCCGAAGAAGCCGAAAATACTCTTTATTACTGCTGCCCCGGACAATAGAACTATTCCACTTGAATCGCATTTATTGGCATTACGCCGCTTGCTCCATCCTTGGGTCAAATACTATGACGAAAGCGATGCACAAAAGAGGAGAGAGCGAGTCGAAGAGTATTTGTGCTTCCTTCCCCATGCTTCTATCGAAGCGATCGAAGATGCCTGTGCGTCCGGAAACTATACACACATACATATTTTGGCCCACGGCGTGGAAGTAAAAGAGAATTACGACACCCGCTTTTGTCTGGCCCTCCATGAAGCACGCGAGCCAAATACAACGGAGTATATCAGTGGAACGCGCCTCGCTACAGCTCTGCGAGCCACACAAAGGCCCGGGAGTAAAGGCTTGTCCATGCCGTCCGTAGTTACTCTTGCGAGTTGCGAAAGCGGCAATGTGGGATCGGTGGCAGGCGCCGGCGCAAGTATCGCACACGCGCTTCATGAAGCTGGTATTCCCATGGTAGTGGCTGGGCAATTCCCTCTTTCGTTTGAGGGCTCAGTCCGGCTCGTCGAATGCCTCTATGAGGGATTGTTATGGGGCACTGACCCACGACCTCTGCTGTATGACTTGCGAAGGCGTTTGTACAGTCAATTCTTCAAGGACAATCACGATTGGGCAAGTTTGATCGCCTACATGTCATTACCCGCGGACTTCGATACGCAGCTTCAAGATGTGCAAATCAGTCAGGCCAACAGAAGTGTTAATGCTGCCTTGAGTCATGCTGATGAGACGACCCGTAAGCTGTTCAAGCGAAAAAGGCTTACAAGCGACGAGCCACGACACCTCAATGACGAAGAGAAAAGGATGTTAGTGGAAAATGCTCGACTCAAGATTGAAAACACAAAGACAAGGCTTGAAACACTGTTTACTTCGATCCCCTCTAAAGGATCGCTCATCAAAGGGCTCCTTGCGAGCGTAGAGAAACGCCAAGCCGAGGTGTTGTATGCAGCCGCCAGCACGGGATTATTAGATCGCAAAACACAAGCGCGTTACGAGAACCAATATAAGGAGCTCTTGCGCAAGGCTCGGGACAATTACTGGGATTCCTTTTCCTTGGATCGATCAGACTGTTGGGCAGTCGTGCAATATCTTTCATTGACACTGACAATGCAAAGAAGCTCGCTGTTTCTCAAGAGTGCATCATTACGAGACGAAGCTGAGCACCTGAACGATAGAGGAAATGAACGCTCTGACAGGAATCCCGATGCATTATGGTCGTTGGCACATCTTCTCTCCCTCTATGACCTGGTCAGTTCCAAGCCCGATACGAGAATCTGGGCTCATGGAAACTTGATCGAACTATATCTGCTTTCACTGGCTATGAAACCAGACAAGGATCGTCCCATACCAAAGGAGGCGGAGCGGCGGGCCATACAATATGCCGACGCATTAGTTGATATAGCCGGCCGCGACTCGTTCCACGTCTACTCCACACGGCGCCAAATACTGCGGTATATCGATTGGTTTGGAAAAATTTCCAACCTGGGTAACGCCACGAGACAACTAGCAAGAAACATCGTACAAAGGTTCCCCGAAGAGGTTGAGGAGAATGTAGTACTCCCATGAAGCCATTATTATGGACCGCTACCTGCTGCGCAAAAGTTCCCCGCCACCTGCGGGTCGCTCCTCTCCCCAGGGGCCTATAGGTGTGATGCTCGATTGCAAGAACCACCTATCGGTTGAACTTGCAGAGTGGATACGGAGAACCTGGCGGACCTGATTGAGCTGAGCGACTCGAACTGAGGGTAGGCAAAACATCACATATGAAGCAGATCTCGTGGAGTGTGACTCACGATGAATGACGAGTTTTTTGATTACACGCTGAACGCGAAGGAAATCGAGCGGGCTCTGTCCATCCTCCAGAAGGAGCTGCAGGCCAATACTCCGTCCAAAGGGAAAGAACGACTCTTTAAGTATCTGAGCGCCGCAGTATTCGGGCTGGGAATAGGGGGCATATTCTGCCTGTTCTCGCTTCTGATTTTCGGCGTTGACCAGCTGTTTAAGCGGACGGTTCCTAAAGAATTTCTGGAATTTCTTGCCGTCATCGCGATTTTCATTGTGATCCTCTCCGTCATTTGGTCTGCCGTCATCCTGCTCCTCTTTCTCTTAAACCTCTCCTATGTTAGAGAAATCGTCCGTCAAAACAGATTGATACGGTCGCTCGGGCTTTTGGAGGCGCTGGAAGCTCCATGGAAAACGGAACGACGCAAGAACCGGCTGCGCAATGCTTTCAGCATGGCAGTCCGCCTTGCAGGCCTACTCGTACCGCTTTCCGGAATAATGATTGTGGGTTTCGGTAGTTCCCAGGTCGTTGGGGTTGAAAAACTCCTGCAGCTATTCCTCCTGTTTGTGTTCTTCCTAACGACAGCGATCGCCATCGTTTCCACTTATTTCGTCTGGCGAAGCAAGCAACGGCTGCTATTCCTGTCCCGTCTACATCGCTCCATGCAAGAGCAGCAGGAAAAGGTCGCACACGACGAGGACGGTCGCATTTCCATCCCCCCACCCCTTTACGAGAAAGTGGCGCAAATCGAGAGAGCCCAGATTTCGCGAGAGCGGGCGCGAACCATCAAAGAGGCGGAGACTGATCCCGTGGACCTTCAATATGCCGTTCAAAAGAGCCGAGGTGCCCAACAGGCCCAGGCCAGACTCGAGCCCAGCTTACGCCTGCGCGTGCAAAACCAAATCGATGCCTTGATGGCTGAGCCTCGGCCTAGCGGTGTCGTTGAAGATCAGACCGGCACCCTCTACGTCGGCGTTCAAGACACGCCCGTCCGCGTCGGATACCTGGTGGACGATGGGAGCCGCCGTATCCAGGTTGTTTCCGTGATTTCCGCCGCCACCCGGCCTGCGTCTCCCAACACCAGTGGGTGAATCCATGACGACGCCAGAGTTCGCGGAGTATGCCACCTCTTATTCAAAGAATGCTCGATCGCTGCGTGACGGCCTCTCCGATTCATTGCGCGCGACGCTGATTGACATTGAGGAGGATCTTACGGAAAACCCTGAGAAGTATCCCGCGCGACTGATCCCGCTAAGCCCAAATTTCTTTGTGTATAAGCATCCGCAGCCAGCCTTGGAAATCACTATTCAGATCGATCGTGAGAAGAAGATCCTCTACTTCCTGCACCTGGTCGCACCGACGTTGGGAGTCAGCAAAACCCTCTTTGTCAGCTATAGCCACAAAGACGAGCAGTGGCTGCTCGAACTAAAGAAATGGCTCAAACCGCTGGAGCAGCAGGATCTTGTCACTATTTGGGATGACCAGAAAATACAGGCCGGCGCCGACTGGCGCCAAGAAATAGAAAAAGCGCTGTCCTCCGCCAAGGCGGCGGTCTTGCTGGTGAGCATGGATTTCTTGAATTCCGACTTCATCACGAAGAACGAGCTGCCACCATTACTCGAGGCGGCGCGACAGCGTGGGCTGACGGTCTTCTGGATTGCGGTCCGCCCCAGCACCGTCGACGATACGCCGCTCGCTCGGTTCCAAGCAGTCCACAAGGAACCTCCCCTCTCTGAAGTCAAGGAGGCAGAACGAGAGACGCACTTCCTGAACATCTATAAGAAAATTAAGGAAGTGGTGGCTCAAGCGGGGAATGCCTAAAGAGGCACAGCTAGTGAGGCGGGAGCACAGATGGTGGGCTAACGTAGGTGCAAGACTCACTCTTGCGCCCGCAGAATCGATTTGCGAGCTACAACTGGCCGAGGCAGTTCAAGAGACTCTTATGAAGGGTAGCTAACGAACGGTTCCCAATCAGAGAACATTGCTTGCTAAAGCAGCATAGCATGGCGCCCCACCAGACTGCCCAAAAGCGGCGAGTCGCTCTGCTTTTGGGTGCCGTCCGCGTGTTCCGCAATCTGGCATCCGGTTAGCTCGGCGTTGCGCCCTATGACAGTTACATGCACCAAACGTGAAGCTGCTGTCCGGCAACTCGATGTGGCAATCGGGCTTCTTTTTACAGATGGGGATCCACTAGCGGTGCGTACTCTCGCAGGTGCTGCATACGGAATCCTGGCGGACCTCGCGGAACAGCAGGATCTCGGATCTTCGTGGCGAACGAAGATCATTGAGGATTCTGGGCTCAGTAGGAAGGACGCGCTGAAGGTTTTGAATGCCGCTCAGAACTATCTTAAGCATGCCGCTCGAGATGCAGAGGCAACCCTATCTTTCGACGAAGAAGAGAATGACCATATGATATTCGTTGCTTCGCTTGAATGTGGCAGTCTTGGGCATACGCTTTCGTATCCGATGCAAGCATTCCAGATATGGTATCTGGCGCTGTACCCGGGCAAGATAGGTCACGACACTCAACCAGTTGTCACATCCAAGAAGTCTTCCCGGAATTGGCGACAAAAACCCGGCAGCAGCAGCTAGTTGCGGGGCACGAATTTCTGGAAAAGGTTTTAGAGAGCAAGGGACTGTTGTGAGCGGCGCGCAGACAGAGTAGACAGGCCCAACAAATCAATACATTTGACGTGGCTGTTAGGGGAACGATCAACCCTGTTGGCGCGGGACCCGCGGGAGAATTACCTCGTAGAGACTCCCCGCAACACGTCGCTCGTTCATCTGTCGCAATGAATGGTATAGAGCGCGGTCGATTCGGATCGTCCTCGCATCGCTGGAGTTAACGTTTCGGCTCTGTGATTCATCGACGATCATTCCGCAGACAGCTCACCGCAGCGTCGCTCCTGTATCGCATTCGATACTGCCGGGTCACGATTTAGATACAGTTCTCTCCTCTCGGCATCCGTTTCAAGAAATGCAGACATTCATATCGCACGATAGTTATGCGTATCCGGCTTACCAGTTGTCTCGGCACATGTCTTGCGAACTTTGAAGCGCGCCGAGGACAAATACCCCGCGACGCAGTAAATCCTCATTGTCGTAGAGCAATAAGTCATTCGTCGGAGAGGAGGATTTTCTATGAACGAAAAACGCAGAGATCCCATCGCGATATGGTCCGAATTTTGCGCAGTCGCTCCGAGCCCAGAATTGAAAGAGCGGATGAGAACCGAGCTCGATCGTGCCCGACGGTCTGCGACACCCGAGGCGGCCAATCTTCTTGGACTGGCGAAAAAGCCCAATTGGCTCGGATTCGATGACGGCGTCATCATCCCGCCCGAGCATTTCCCGCCAGGCACAAGTCCGGCAAGAATCCGAGCGGCAGCGGCGGACCGAGCGCCTCTACGAGGGGTGGTTCGCGTGATTGTTGTGCTGATCGATTTTTCGGATCGGACCATGGGGCAAACAACCACGCACTTCAACGACCTGTTCTTCTCAACCGGCGTCCTCCCGCATGGGAGTGTTAAAGAATATTACAAAGAGGTGACCGGCAGCCTCGTCGACATCACCGGCGAAGTTCGCGGACCCTACCGCATGCCCCAAACCCTGGCGTGGTATGCCAACAACAACTTCGGTATCGGCAAACCCTCGGGCACGCCACGGGCGAACATCATGGCGCGCGACGCCGCCGCGGCGGCGGATGCCGATGTGAATTATGCTCCCTATGATAACGACGGCAACGGTTACGTCGATGCTTTTGTCGTGATCCATGCAGGGAGCGGCGGGGAACAAACGGGCAATCCCGGTGATATCTGGTCTCACAAGTGGACGCTTCCCAGCGAGTACAACGCCGACGGCACGAAGATATTCGCGTATCTCACCGTTCCTGAAGATTGTCGGCTTGGCGTGTGCGCACACGAGCTCGGCCACCTGCTGTTCGGCTTTCCGGACTTGTACGATACGGATTACACCTCAGAAGGAATCGGCAACTGGTGCCTCATGGCTGGTGGCTCGT
The DNA here is from genome assembly GCA_035715525.1 of Nitrospiraceae bacterium. Classification (GTDB taxonomy): domain Bacteria; phylum Nitrospirota; class Nitrospiria; order Nitrospirales; family Nitrospiraceae; genus JAHBWI01. The sequence goes on along the minus strand of DASTLA010000250.1, from coordinate 19,783 downwards.
GGAATGGATCTGCTGCAGGGGCTCAGGCGGGTGATATTCCCGCGCATCCCTCCGCATGGTGTAAGGTGAATCAAGGGTGGGCCACCGTCACGAATGTGACCTCTACAGGGACGCTCACCATTTCAGACGTGAAGACCAGCCGAAACGTTAACCGCCTTTGGAAGGACGGAGCAGGCGGCTCAGAGTATTTCCTCCTGGAAAATCGCCAGCGATCCGGATACGACGCCGGTCTCCCAGGCGACGGGTTGTTGATCTGGCACATCGACGAGAATCAGCCCGGCAATACGGATGAGAACCACTATAAGGTCGGCTTGGTACAGGCTGATGGTAAGCGAGATCTGGAGCTTGACCACAACAGGGGCGATAGCGGCGACCCTTATCCCGGCTCGTCGAACAACTCTTCGTTGACCGATTCCACCACACCAAACTCGAAGTCGTATGCCGGCGCGAATACCTGTGTCTCGATCTCGAACATCTCGGCTTCTGCGGCCACTATGACCGCCACTGTCCGGGTCAGTTGCGGTAAATCGATCGTCAAGGATTCAAAGGACCTCAAGGACAGGAAAGAATTCAGGAAAGAGGGGAAGGATGGCAAAGATACGAAGGATCGCAAGGACAGAAAGGAGGCTCGCAAAGAATTCAAGGAGCGCAAGGAGATCAAAGATGGCAAGGAAATTGAGACACCGGGTTTGCGCGGTCGCTCGCCAGAAACCGACTATGAGGACATCGGTACCGCTCTCTACGACTTACAATCGCGCGTCGCCGCAATTGAAGAGGCGCTCGGGCTGGGATCGGATGCGCAGACCTTCATCGGGCCTGAGCTTCGTCCCGATCTTGCAGGGGGCCCAGTGTATGAAGAGACCGCCGCTCCAATCGAACAGCGGATGACGCAGGGCGATCGTGATGCAAAGCGACAATTCGACACAATTCCACCACGGTGACCATCAAGTCGTGATTTTGGCTCACTCGGGCGACACCTCTGCTGCGGCTATTGCAGCTCGCGTGTCAGCAGCCCTGGGACCAAAAGCCGTAACGGTTTTACGGCCCGAGCAGCTTGGTTTAGCCACATGGTCACATAGGGTCATTTCCACCGGAGACGCTACAACTGAACTCCGGTGGGCATCCGGCCGCCACCTTCGTTCCAGCCAAATTGCCTGCTTACTGAACCGCATGGCGTACGTGCCGACGCCGCGCTTCAGTAAGGCGCCGAGAAAGGACCGCGAGTACGCTGACGCGGAACTACAGGCACTCGTCGTGAGTTGGCTGGCTGGGTTAGGAACCGCCGCCATCAACCCAGTGAATTCCAGGGCTCAGGCCAGGGGAACTCTTTCCGGTCGAGGCTGGCTGGCATTGGCCGCAGCACAGGGTTTGCCTGTGGCAACATTCTCCCTGGCAACGGCAGGACGGATGATCGCCAAGCCACCGGCCGGCATCGTGCGGCTGAAGCAATATTGGCCCGGTGGTTTCAACGGACCGATGCCGGCAGAGGCGGGGCTCCACCTTGCGATGATGGACTCGGGGGACGCTATCTTAGTCACCGGTGACCAGGCTTGCGGTTCGCTAGCAGGTGAGTTCGGAGAGCGTTGCGTGGCAGTAACTCGCTGTGCCGGATGTTCTTTACTCGAATTTCGCTTTAGCCGCGTGGCAAGGCAGACGGTGCTTTGCACTATCGATCCCCTCCCTCCTCTTTCGGAACCATGGGCTTTAGATGCGGTTGCGCGTCTCCTTGTCTGCATGAGGCGCCGTGGCGGCGAGTCATGATTATTTTTTATGGAAGATCCGACGATCCACCGCTGATGCGAGCTATTGAGGAAGCGCAAAAGACAGCGACAGAGTATCTGTTTCTTGATCAAGGCTGCTGTTCGACGTATGATTTGCTGCTCGAACTTGGCGAGCCAAGTCCAACGGGTATGTTAAGTGCGGGCGGAAGGACGATTTCGTTGCACAGTGTCCGTGGAGTGTACGCACGCCCCCTCGAACCACCTATGCCCCACATCGATGCGCTGGAAAGAATACGGGCCCAAACGTTTCATGAGATCTTCATGGAGTGGATTGAGGTGGCAGAAGCTGTAGTTGTGAATCGGCCCAGGGCAATGGAATCGAACAACTCGAAACCCTTCCAGATCCAGCAGATCGGTGCGGCAGGGTTTGATGTGCCGGAGACTCTGGTCACGAATGACCCGGATGAGGCACGGGCTTTTTGGACCGCGCATGGAAGAGTTATTTACAAATCAATCAGCGGTATCCGCTCCATCGTCAAAGAGCTTGACGGACCCGCCGCCGACCGGCTGGAGCGAATTAGAGATCTCCCCACTCAGTTTCAGGCTTATGTTCCAGGCGAAGACATACGTGTGCACGTAGTCGGCACAAAAACATTCGCCACCGTAATTCGAAGCCAAGCCGTGGATTACCGTTATGCCGGTCGGGACGGTCTGGAGGCAACGCTTGAAATCATAGAACTACCGCAAGACATTCTGGGGCGTTGTGTTTCGCTTGCGGAGCGCCTTTGCTTGCCATTATGCGGTATTGACCTCCGGCGTATGCCACAAGGAAGGTGGGTATGTTTTGAGGTGAATCCTATGCCGGCCTATACTTATTTCCAGGACAACTCAGGCTTGCCAATTAGCCGTGCCATTGTAAATCTGGTCAGCGAGGAAACCGTCGCGACAGGGGGATAAACCCTTGTACAGATCGACGTACCGATGATAGAGGCACAGGTCATCGACATGCAGATGATAGAGAACCTCACCGGCATCACCGGGCGTATTGTCTCGCGGGAACCGCATCCCACCCTTCAGGACTTCGACATGGTGCGTCTTTATCTGAAAAAGGCCGAGCCGGTCAAAGGAGTTGCCGATCTATTATCGGCCTACATTAACCAAGAGATCAGCGTCGCCGTGCGGCGGGATCTCCTCGGAAATGCGCGGGCAGGTGCCGAGCTTCGGTGTCGCGCGAAACGCATTCCCGAAGGAGCCATGTGCGAGCCCCATCCAGAGCCTGGTAACTTCGCGGTGAACCCTTCGTGAAGCAGGACAACCATGCGTCTCTGCCCAGCATATCGTTTATGCCCGGCTCTCGCCTGGCAGCACACGGCGCATGCCGCCTTGCAGAAATTCCGTTGAGCGCTATCGGCAGTTTGGACCTCAGGGTGGAAGGGCGCGCTCCAAGTCGAACGCCATCACCAGGTACAGTCGTCGCCTGGGAACCAACAAACCACTCAGGGGAAAGAAAGGGGTCGGAACTCATTGTTTGGCGTGCACTCTTGAGAACCTCGCTGGCGAATCACGAAGCTGCTGGGCCAGGGGTCATTCCTGCGGGCGGCTAGCTCGCCAAAGGGCGATCTCGTGAATTGTCGACCGTCTGCGATGCGCGACGCCGAGTGACGATCTGCGATCTTAACTTGGCTCTCTGCATGAATAGGGCTGAAACGGCTGTCGCGACGAAGCAATGAAACCTGTTGCAGGCAGCATCTAGCGGGTGGGTTGACATGGATACGACGCCGAAACCCGGACCAGGTAGTTCGCGGCGCATCTTTCTCTCCTACGCTCATGAACAGCGCACGCTTGTAGAGGAAATTTACTGGGCTCTCTGCACCCGGGGATACGAGGTTACCTTCGACCGCTCGAGCCTGAACCCCGGTGAGGAATATCACCGAGCGATCCAGAAAGCCATCACGGCTTGCGATCTTTTTGTCTTTCTTATTTCGCCGGAGTCGGTGAACCAGGGCAGTTATACCCTCACGGAACTTCAGTTCGCCAAGGAGAAGTGGAAGAACCCATCCGGGAAGGTGCTCCCGGTTGGAGTCATACCGACGGACCCCACAGGGATCGATCCATACCTGCGCGCAGTGACCATATTCTATCCGCAAGGCAATATCGCCGCAGATGTCGCAGCAAGGGTAACGGCGCTGGTGGAAGGGCTGCCCCAAGAACCTACGGATCTCGGACCGACGGACGACCTGCAACGGGAGCGGATCGCGACGTACAGAGGACTATGGAATCTGACGAAACTCCTGCCGAAATGGCCCCGCGCGACGAGCGTGACTTACGATGACCTCCACAAGCTCAGCGTCTCGCTTCGCGATTGGTATTTCAACGACGGCGGAGGAATGTTCCTCTCGCGGACTGCCCATACGTCCTATGCCGCGTTGCAGGATTCTCTGACGGCGATCCGTCTCGAGCGTCCATCAGGATCCGTGACGAACGAACATTACGACGCCATACGGGAACTCTGCAGTGCACTCCGCAGCACACTCGCGCGCGACGTCGGGGCGAGGCAGTAACGTCATTTACAGGACTAAATGGCGTCGTGAGATGATCATGTCGGACATCTTCATCAGCTATCAACGCTCTGACGAAGCAAAAGCGGAGATGCTCTTGGTCTTTTTCAAATGGCCTGCGTGGAGAGATCAGCAAATTCCGACGGCAGCACGGTTCCAACGGTTCATACTAGTTTATGTGGATAGCCTCCCAACAGAACAACAGCATGATCATGCCATTCAATCCGCCATTTCTTCTCGATGCGCGACCTGTTCCTGGTTCAGTTATCGCGCTATTTGTCGTTAGTTTGCTCCTGATCGAAACGGCCGAAATTTCCTTCCAAGGGGGCCACAAGCTTGTAGTCGAGCGATACATCGATCTTCCAAGCGCATGGACATAGAAATCACGATTCCCGCAGAGGCAATAATTGTAGTGCCATGGCTTGAACAAGGGCATGGGGACGCGTAGGTTGGGCTGATAACCGCCTGCGATGAAAGGAGACTCCATGCCATCGAGCAGTGGGCCAGCCGCCGTTCAGCTCAACGCGAGTCAGGACAGCGCCGGGCTCTGGAACATCGCCCTCAAGGTCTCCAGCCTGACATATGACGCAGCTTCTGCGGCCCGACGGTGCTCGCTGATTACAAGAGTGCGGTTGGTCGATCTGCCCGCTCCGGGCTCGGGGGGCTATCAACTCAAACTACGAAGCATCGGAGATCGTCACGGAATCAACGTGTCGCGCCTCTGGATGCAGGAGCAGGGCCAAGGATTCGTGGGGTTCGTCGGTTACAAGGAGCTGACGGCCTTTTTGAAACAGCCTTCGGTCGGGGCGACGGCCTGGCAATCGTTTTCGGGCATCTACGACGACCGCTGCGCCGCCGATCCCGATTCCGACAAGTATCGCTACCAGACCGTGCCGGTAGGCGCCTCGGGGAATGCACCGGTCGATCGGCTGATGGCCTTCAATTATCTTCGAGGCCCCGTGACGTTCGAATTCACGATCGATCGATTCCAGAGACCGACAAGGATCCAGATCACGCTTGGCCTGATCGGCGGCAATGGCGGACAGCCGGATCAAAACCTGCCCGGTGGAGTCGCGCACCTCGAGGAGGACGTCACGATGGAGGTACCCTAACGGGAGGCGGGCGTAACCGGTTCTTGCATCGACATTCACCTGATATGCCGGAGGACGGATGGCAAAGGGACAGATGATGCTGCAGATCGGGGTGGAGCAATTGCTCTCGCCGGCTGTTTCGTCGGCGCCGGAGATTTGGGCCGTGGCCGTCGATTCGCTGGACGGTGATCGCACGACCGTCCGTGAAATCGCCACGGAAAAGAGTCACCAGTTCTACGGCTGGGCTGATGAGAGCCATGAATTCGGCGAGCTCCAGTTCACGCAGAATGCTCTGACGGATTTGTGGTTGGTCTTCAATGAGCTTCGCCGCCCTCCGGCGATCCTCCACGCGCCCTCGCATGTGCCATCGCCGCCGATCGACGGAGCTCGAATTGTCCTGCTGCGGGTCCGTGACTTCGGCTATGGCTTCGACCCTCCTGCACGGTTCGTGTTGGGGCGCCGCGTCGGGTCCCATGCCTATCTCGATGAAGAACCGGTAGGCTGATCACCCGTTCCTCCACGTGAGGAGTTCAGAATGGATATCGTGGTCACAGGCCCAGGGGAAGTGCTTATTCGCTATATCAACGCAGCGGGTGAGACCCTGTTGCAGGAGAAGCTGGTGGTCTCCGGCTCTCCCACCGTCGAAGGCCGGCGGGCCATCGACCTGTCCATCCAGACCAAATCCGGCCCCGTTCCGGTGGCTCCCGTGCTGGTGTCGCACAGCAACGCCTCGCAACGGGTGACGTTCGACGGCGCCCTCCCCTCCCGTTTCACGCAACAGCGTTGTCGGCAGATCGGCTGTCCGCCGAAAGTCGCCAAGACCGCGGTCAGCGGACGCGTTGCGCCGCCGATGCAGACCGTCGCAACCGTTCGTTTGCATGACGACGAGCGTTTCATCAAGTACATACGAGAGATAGCCCGCGGCAAGCGGAAATAACTCGACCTCTCATTCCATCGTCCACGACTATGCCTGCCTCTCTCGACCACATTAGTCCCGACACACCGATGGGAGCGAACTTGGTTGCCGACGGTGCAACGTTTCGCTGCTGGGCGCCTCGAGCGCTGGAGGTCTATGTAACGGGCGAGTTCAACAACCGTTCACGAGACGACCGCAGCCTCCTCACACGCGATCAGTTCGGGCATTGGCGCGGGTTCGTTCCCAGCGTGAGGGATCGCCAGCGCTACATGTTCTATGTCGTCGGAGAAGGCGACAGCGGGCCGAAACGCGATCCCTATGCCCGCGAACTCGAGACCCCGTTTCCCGGGGACTGCATCGTCCGCAAACCCGACTTCCCCTGGCACGAGGGCGGCTACGCCACCCCTCCGTTCCATGAACTGGTCATTTATCAGCTTCACGTGGGGACGTTCTTCACCCCCCACCTGCCGCGCAAAGGCGGGACGTTTTTGGATGTCGCCCGAAAACTGCCCTACCTTGCCGGTCTGGGGGTCACGGCACTCCAGCTCATGCCGATCCAAGAGTTCCAAACCAGCTTCAGCCTGGGCTACAACGGCACCGACTATTTTTCTCCTGAGATGGACTTCGCCGTAGCAGATGCCGATTTGCAGGCTTATCTCGCCGAACTAAACCCTCTTCTTGACGCCAAGCGAATGCGCCGGTATCGGAGCGAGGAGTTGCGCGGGGAAATGAACCAGCTCAAGGCATTGGTGGATCTGGCCCATTTGCACAATCTGGCCGTCCTCCTCGACGTGGTGTACAACCATGCCGGCGGCGACTTCGGCGACGAGAGTTTGTATTTCTTCGACCGGCAATCCAAGACGGATGGGAATCGCCGCTCCCTCTACTTTACCGATAAGGGACACGCGGGCGGACTCGTGTTCGATTTCGAGAAGCCGGAGGTTCGCGATTTCCTCATTCAGAATGCCAAATTTTTCTTGAACGAGTATCGGATGGACGGATTCCGGTATGATCAGGTCAGCGTCATCGACCACGACGGTGCGCCGCATGGTTGGCGATTTTGCCAGGATCTGACCTCTACGCTGCACAGCCATAGGCCGGCTGCCTTTCATCTTGCCGAATATTGGAACGTCAACCCATACGTCGTGAAGGCCCCTCCGGAAGGCGCCGGATTCGATGCCACGCTGACCGATGGGCTGCGGATTGCGATCCGGAACGTGATCGGCAATGCGAGCGCACCGGACGACCGCCCACTCGACATGACGAGACTCGGCGGCAGCCTGTGGCCGGATGGGTTTCCTGAGCCCTGGCGATTCGTCCAGGGTCCTGAGAATCACGACATCGTGTATCGGGGCCGCGAAGATCGCATCGCTCGGCTTGGAGATCCTTCCAACCCCCGTTCCTGGTACGGTCGAAGTCGCGCCCGCGTAGCCACCGGTTTGAGCCTTGCGGCTCCCGGCCTGCCGATGCTGTTCATGGGACAGGAGTTTCTCGAAGACAAGCAGTGGGCCGACGATTACGTGTCCCACGCGGATTTGCTCCTGCATTGGGCCGGCCTCGAACAGGGCGACAAGCAGATGCTGGATCACGTGCGATTCATCACAGAGCTCTTGGCATTGCGCCGACGGTTGCCGGCCCTCACCGGGTCTGGTTTTCGTGTCGTGCACGTGCACGACTCAAACCGCGTGCTGGCTTTCCACCGGTGGCTGGAAGGGCGCGGTGAGGACGTCATCATCGTCGCCCATCTGTCTTCCTTCCATCGCTTCGGTTATCGCATCGGATTCCCCGGCGGGGGACAATGGCGTGAACGGTTCAACAGCGACGTCTATGAGCAGTGGGTCAACCCCGCCGTAGTGGGAAACGGAGGGCAGGTGGTTGCCGATGCGCTGCCGATGCACGACTTCGGCCATTCGGCCGCCCTGGTGCTTCCCGCCAACAGCCTCCTCCTGTTCAGCCGGTAGCAGCCTACCCCGGAAAGATTTCGTAGCAAGATCGACGGCAGCCTGCGGCACCCGCGCCGCGTCGAAATCAATCCCGCACCGACAGATCAACTCGACCGGCGGCGCTACGCTAAGTGGGTCGAAGGCCTCTTGCTGTCCTGGTCTACGTCCGGTCCGACTGGCCGGAAGAAGGGAGGGGGCGATGAAGATGCTTGTCCTGTCATGCGCTGCGTTGCTGCTCTGGCTGAGTACGGTGCTTCCGTCGCACAGCTACGAGACGATCATGGTGTTTCCGATGAGCTCCGTTCTCGACGTCGATCGAAACAACCAACAACTGACGTTCAAAACCAGGGAAGGACAACTCTGGACGTTGCGAGTCGCCGATCCCGCCGCAATGAACAACGTGACCTTGGCGAAGGGAGACATCGTCATCATCGAGGTGGACGTCGACGATCGCATCGTTAAGATTCAGAAAGACACTGGTTCGGCCGGTAAGAGCGGGACAACTCAGGAATAAGGCCCGGTCAACGGCGCGGCCCGTCGTACCCGGCGTCCCGCCACCGTTCCAGCATCGCGATCCGCCGCTCGAGCTGCGGCACCGTCGCTTGATCCACGCGACAGCCTGTCCGCTTGATCAATTCCGCGTTGATGTGGCGATGATCGATGCCGACCTTGCGCGCCACGGCGGCCACCAGATCCCGATGGACGTCGCGGAGTTGCAGCTTCCGATCGTGAAGCGGAATGGCCCGCTCCGGCGGAGCGGACGCATCGGGTTCGTCATTGTCCGTCCCGATTAGGGCGTCCATGCGCGCGACGGCATGGAGCGGGACGTATTCGTTCAATGCGCTCGCCGCCGTTCCGAAGAGCGTGCGCTGGGTGGCGGGCATGACTTCTTCGAGGACGTGGTCGCGCTCGGCCTTGATCTGTTTGGCATAGTGAATGAGCGTGGCATCTTTCGGCAGATACAACCAGGCTCGCTGCGGACGGGGGAACCCTTCCTGCATGCGGACGAACCGCCCCACGACTTGGCGAAAATACATCTCGGTCAGCACGTTCGTAGCATAGACCCCGACCCGCAGCCGGGGAATATCCACGCCCTCGCTGACCATGTTGACCGCGACCAGCCACTGTTGCTTTGCGTGGGTCGCAAAGGTCTCGATGGTTCTGGACGCAGCCGGATCGTCAGACACGGCCACCTCGGCGCGCTGGCCCGTAATCCGGCGGACCAAATCGGCCACTTGCCTGGCGTGCTCCTGATTCATCGCGACGATCAGCCCGCCCGCATCGGATTGTTCCTGCTTTCTCAGCCTCGTCAGCTCCCCGTGCGCATCGGCAATGACCGGTCCGAGCCACGTCTCCTGCAAGAGCGCGGTTTTCAGCCGTTCGCGCTGCCGGTCCGCTCTCAGCCCATCTTCGAACGTGGCTCGATGCTCCCGCCCTCCCGACAGCCATGTGAGCTCACCCTCGTAGCTCGGGAACAGGATCGGCCTACACACACCCTCGCGGATGGCGGCGCCATAGCCATAAGTGAAATCGGCTTGGCTCTCGCCGCGTTCGTACCGGACATAGGGAATGGGGTTGTTGTCCGAGCGAAACGGCGTCCCCGACAGCGCCAGTCGAAACCGCGCCTCGTCGAATGCCTCCCGGAGGGCATTTCCCCAATCTTTCCCGTCTCCCGCATGGTGCAGCTCGTCGAAGATCAACAGCGTCGGTCGATTCCGACAACCCCGGCGAAATAGATCAGGAGCCAGACAGACCTGCTGATACGTCACCACCGCGCCATGGTAATCGGAGGCCTCGCAGGCTTGCTCGTTCGTCAAGGCCGGATCCAACTGTATGCCGACCTGACCGGCAGCGGCCGCCCATTGAGTCCGCAAGTGGTTGGTCGGACAGATCACCAACACCCGTTTCGCGGCGCGATCCGCCAAGTACTGATGTGCAATCCGTAACGCAAAGCGCGTCTTGCCGGCTGCGGGAGTCGCGGTGGCCAGAAAATCGGTGCTCTTGTGCGTCAACGCGGCGCCGATCGCGCGAGCTTGCCACTCACGCAGCTTGGCGTTCCATGAAGGGAGGTTCACGAGCGGCTGCCCCATGCGGCGGCGCCGAGTACCCGGACATTGGAGGAATAGAACTTCATGAAGCAGGGCTGCGCACTATACCAAGCCTGATCGCAATCGGGAAGGGGCCACATGGCCGTGGCAACAATTCTGCGTAGCAGAACCGGCCGCAGCTTACGGTGCCCAGAGCCGCGCTCGAATCCGACCATCGTCGACAGACGAGCCCCGGGCCGACGCGTACGCTCGGAGCCTCTCCTACGTTGCTCATATATGAATCGGCGATACGAACCAAAAGGAGGTTGTCATGAGACCATCCATTTGCATCGTCGTGGGGCTTCTCTGGTGGATCGGTACGGTCGGTTCGGTCCACGGATACGAGACAGCCATGGTTTTCCCGATGAGCCGGGTCCAGCATGTGGATGCGCGCAATCAACTTGTCACCTTCACGACCAAAGACGGTGAAATGCGGACGCTGCGCGTGGCTCACACGGTCGCCGTCGAGCGGGGTTCCTTCCGTAAAGGCGACGTCGTGAGCATCGAGGTGGACTTGGACGATCAGATCGTGAAAATCGTCAGGGTGGAGGGAGCCGGTCCGTCGAGTGCACGCGGTTCCCGCAACCGCTAGGTCAGGGTTTCTTGTTTTTCTTATTTTTCGGATCTTCGGAAAAGAGCAGCCAGGCCAGCACGATGAATCCGATGACCACGCCTCCGATTGCCAGCCAGGTGGGAAGTTTTTCCATCAGTTCCTCCGGTGTGGAGGTCCTTGTAACGCAGCGAGGGTGGTCTTGTCGAGGCGCTTGGGCTTCAACCGGTCGTCCACCGCCACCAGCTTGGCCGATCCTTCGACCACCAGCCGATGACTGTCTCTTTCGCGCAGGCAGTGGGCGAAGGTAACGGACACCTGTCTCACCTCGGACAGGATCGTCTCGACGATCAGCGTCTCGCCGTAGCGCGCGGGCGAGCGATAATCGACCTCCGCATGGACGACCATGAACTGGGTACCCTGATCCCGCAAGCCGGCCACCGAGAGTCCCCGGGTTTCGAGGTACTGCGTGCGCGCCCGTTCGAAATATTTCAGATAGTTGGCATAGTACACCACCCCGCCGCAATCGGTGTCTTCGTAGTAAATGCGGATTTCCATGGAGCTGATGGCTTATAGCCGAAGGCCTAGGCGCTTAAAGACTCAACAAGGGAAAGGCCGGAAGTGAACTCGCGCTGATCCCGGTCACCTTGATCACGATGTCGTGGAGCTGTTGGAACCGCTCCAACTTGACCGGCTCGTACCCATGTCCCAGCACCGCCTGGTTCGCAGCGTCGAGCAGCGGCTTCATCTTGGGCCATTCCCTAAAAAAGGCCTGTCCCATCGGATCGCCGAGTTCGGCAAGAGCCCTAAACTGACTCTGCAGCGGCAATTTGTATTTCCCGTCGATGTCGTCGAGGTAACAGGTACGGCAAGGCTCCCGCATGGGTTCAGGCAGTTGTTCCGGCTGCGCGTCCCATGTCTTGATGCGGTACTGCTTGAAGAGCCGGCGTTGCGCAGAGGCTTCCAGGCTGCGGACCAAGGCCACCATCGCTCGCTCGCCGTCATGGTCGACATGTGCGCGGCGCTGCGCATGCGCCAGGAGATCCAAGGCCACGCCCTCTTTCACTTCGGCCGGATCCAGCACGAGCTTTTCCAAAAACCCGCAGTTGGCCTTGATCAAGGGCAGCAGCGACTTGAGTCCCGGCGGCCCACCCCAGAGCGCGGCCATGTCGAGAGATTTGAGAGAAGTTTTGAGCTTCTCCCAGGCCTGTCGGTATTGAAATTGCTCCCACAAGGCATAACCCGAGGCCAAATCGCCCAATGCGCGATACAGCGGTTTCTGCCCACCGCTGACACGGCTCTCGAGGGCCTGGAACATCGTGGCGGCGGAACGGAACGACCCCTGATTGAAGGCTTCGCCGGCATCCCGCCGGCCCACGGTCGCGGTCTCATCCCAGGGGTTGGTCTGGCACCAGCGGAGCGCGCGTCCGCCGACTTCCACAGCCTCGCCCTCATCCGCCTGTCCATCGACGAGCATGATCACACGTGAGGTCCAAGGCAGCGTGGCCGATCCGAGAGCCGCCGCCATGGCCGAGGTCGCGCCCGTCAGATCCACCACCACTTCACCGGCCCGCATCTCCCAAGCGCGAAAGAGATCATGGACTCCACGGGCGAGCGCGCGATGACATGCGACGGGGTCCGACGCATCCGGTGTCACGATCCAATCCCATCGCTTCGGCATCTGGCGCACCAGCGGCTGCACCGACCGCTCGATGGCATCTTTGGCCGACTCCGGCACGAAGAAACAGAGCAACTCCGGCTGGAGACGGTTGATCATGTAGGAGGCCAGCGCCGGTGCGTCCGTGAGGGCGACCAGCAAGGCTTTGACGGGAATCTCTGTCGCCATGGCTCGCGGACTATAACATCGGACCGACGTCCGTTCAACGAAGCCGTCCGTCCATCCGGTCCTTGACCCTCTACGAAAACGCGCTTAGACTTCTGCCGCGATTTACGATCAACCGGCGCGGACGACCGGCCCGAGGAGGTGCGATGACCTGGTGGCTCTGGCTGTTCTTGGGCCTCATCCTACTGGGGGCGGAAATCATGACGCCCGGCGGCTTCTACATGCTCTTCTTCGGACTTGCAGCATTGCTCGTCGGCGCGCTGGCCGGATTCGACCTTGTGGTCGCCGAATGGATCCAATGGTTATTGTTCTCCGCCTTCTCGATCGTATCGCTGGCCGTTTTCCGCAATCCGTTGCGCCGCTGGATGAATCAGGACGGAGTAGGCGCGACGGCGGTCGATACGATGGTCGGCGAACTGGCGCTCGTGCTCGAGGACTTGGCTCCCGGCGCATTGGGCAAGGCGGAGTTTCGGGGCACCACCTGGAACGTTCGCAACACCGGCGCCACGACCCTGACGAAAGGCCAGCGCAGCCGAGTCGACCACGTCGACGGTCTGACGTTGTCGATCAAAGCGGAATAACGGCCGTGAAGCGTATCTCATCGCTCGCATCTCGTCAAAGACCTACGCGTCCCGAGCGAGGCTTCCCGAACCGCTAACTGGAGACCCCTTCATGGAGGAAAGCGCTATGCCCGGCGGACTCGTTGTCGTCATCGTCCTCGCCATTCTCGTGCTCATCGTCATCGCGAAGACAGCTCGAATCGTTCCGCAACAGAGCGCCTATGTGGTCGAGCGGTTGGGACGCTATTCCCGCACGCTGGGCGCCGGCTTCCACATCCTCGTTCCGTTCATCGACAGCGTGCAGTACAAGCACTCGCTGAAGGAAACCGCCGTCGACATTCCCGAACAAATCTGTATCACGCGCGACAATGTCCAAGTGGCGGTCGATGGGATTCTGTACGTCAAGGTGCTTGATCCCCAGCGGGCCTCTTACGGCATCAGCGATTACCGCTTTGCGATCTCTCAGCTGGCCCAGACCGCGCTCCGCAGCGAAATCGGCAAAATCGAATTGGACCGCACCTTCGAGGAGCGCACCAATATCAACAGCCAGGTCGTGAACGAGCTGGACAAGGCGACGGAGCCCTGGGGCGTCAAGGTATTGCGCTATGAGATCAAAAACATTACGCCGCCGAAAGACGTGCTCAATGCCATGGAAAAGCAGATGCGCGCGGAGCGAGAGAAACGCGCCGTCATCTTGACGTCCGAGGGCGAGCGCGATGCGGCCATCAATCAGGCGGAAGGCGAAAAGCAACAAGTCATCAAGGCCTCGGAAGCCAAGAAACAGCAACAGATCAATGAGGCGGAAGGTGCGGCGGCCGCGATCACCGCCATCGCCAACGCGACGGCGGAAGGGCTGCGCAAAGTGGCGGACTCCACCCAGATCCCCGGCGGCTTCGAGGCGGTGCAATTGCGCGTGGCCGAGCAATACATCGCTCGATTCGGCGAGCTGGCGAAAGCCGGCAATACGCTCGTGCTGTCGGCCAATCTGTCGGATGTCGGCTCCATGTTGGCCTTGGCTATGAACGTCATCGGCAAGAAGCCCGACTCGCCGGCCAAGCCCCCGGCCCGATAGACCGTCGGCCGGTTTGACAGCGCAGGACGGCTCTCCTACAATCCGTCGGTATGAAAGACCTCGTTCTCAAAGCCTTCGAGGAAAGCGCGGAGGTCAAGCTCAAATTCGTGCAGGAGCACGCCGAGCGCATCGCGCAGGTCGCCCAACTGATGGGCCGTGCGTTTCAGAGCGGACGAAAGGTGCTGTTGTTCGGCAATGGCGGAAGCGCGACCGATGCCGCGCATATCGCCGCCGAGTTCGTGGGCCGCTACAAGCGCGAGCGAGCTCCGCTGCCGGCGATTGCATTGGCCACGGACATCGCAGCCATCACCTGCATCGCCAATGATTACGGATATGAAGAGTTGTTTGCGCGCCAGGTGCGCGCCCACGGCCAAAAGGGCGACATCGCCGTGGCCATCAGTACGAGCGGCAACTCGCCGAACGTCTTGCGGGCTGCGGACGCCGCCAAGGAGATGGGATTGATCACCATGGCCTGGACCGGGGGAACCGGCGGCAGGCTCGCGGCACTCGTGGATTATCCCTTCGTCGTCCCATCCACCGTCACCGCCCGCATTCAGGAAAGCCATATCACGCTCGGACACGTGCTCTGCGAGCTCATCGAGGACCACGTCCTTGGCACCCACCCGTAAGCGCGCCTCTGCGCCGTCCCCCCCGCGTCAGCTCATTCCGCCGATCGATGCCTCGCGTCTGAAGACCTATCCGCTTCAGCGCCGCCACAGCAAGGTCCGGCTGTCGAATTTCGCGAAAACGTGGCGCCGGGGCAGGTCGTTCAAGGCATTCCTCGATTCCCTCCCCGACATCCTGGCGGTGAAGAGCCTGCGCGAAGTGGCACAGGCCATCGTGAAGGCGCGGCGCCGAGGCCGTCCGGTCATCGTCGGGATGGGGGCTCACGTGGTGAAGGTCGGATTGGGGCCGCTGTTGGTCGATCTCATGGAGCGCGGGGTCGTAACTGCCGTCGCGATGAACGGCGCCGTGATCATTCATGATTTCGAACTCGCCCTCATGGGCCATACCTCCGAGGAAGTCGATGCCGAGATCGACTCGGGCCGGTTTGGCATGGCCGAAGAAACGGGACGGATGCTGAACGAGGCCATCACGCTGGGTATGAAAGAGGGACAAGGCTTGGGCGAGGCGCTGGGACACTTCATCCACCGCAACAAGGCACAATTTCCGCACCGGGCGACGAGCATCCTGGCCACCGGCGCCCGACTCGGTCTCCCGGTGACCGTCCATGTCGCGGTCGGCACCGATATCATCCATATGCACCCTTCTGCCGACGGCGCGGCGATCGGGGCCGGATCGTTGATCGATTTCCGGCGTTTGGCCGCCGTGGTGGCGGCCATGGAAGGCGGCGTGTATCTGAATCTGGGCTCGGCCGTGATTCTGCCCGAGGTCTTTTTGAAGACGGTCTCGCTCGGCCGCAACCTCGGTCATGCGCTGACGGACATTACGACCGTCAACATGGACTTCTTGACGCATTATCGGCCCATGACCAATGTCGTCCGCCGGCCGACGCAAAAAGGCGGGAAAGGCTATGCCTTGACGGGTCACCACGAGATCATGGTGCCCTTGCTGGCCGCCTCGGTCATCGAAGCCTTCGACGGACTTCCATAACAGGCATGGCGGCATGAGCGCGATGTTTCCTTCCTTTCCCTTCTCCGATCGAGATCTGTACGATTTATGGACCAGATACAATGAGCAGTATTTCAAAGGGGTCCTGCAACCGATCCCCATTGTCTGGAGCGCGCGGTTGACTGCATCGGTCGGAATGTTCGTGAGCCGAACCGGCCCACGCTGCCCTCCGGAACGAGCGGAACGGGCCGGCATCGACCGACGTTCCATCCGGCTCTCGTCCCGGCTGCTCAAGCAACGCGGTCGAGAACGCGAAGTGGAATTGACGCTCGCTCACGAAATGATCCATCAATGGCAATACGATGTACTGAAACGGCGCCCGGATCACGGCGCCGATTTCCGACGCATGATGGATCGCATGAATGAAGACGGGCTCGGTGTGACGCTGTACCATTCGCTCGGGCATGATGTGGATGCGCTCGCTCGCTATGTCTGGCGCTGCCAACATTGCGGGCATATTTACCGGCGCCAGCGGCGTACCATTCGTCCTCACAGGCACTATTGCGGCGCCTGCCAGGGCCCGCTGAGTGAGCTTCCCTTTGCCCGCCTGCGGCGGGCTTCGGCCCGGCACAAGACCCCGCGCCTGATTACGCAGCTCGACCTGCCGTTCGCCTTGACATAGGGTACGTGTAGGACAACCACTTTTGAGAATTGCCTGCCGCAGCCGGAGCCCGATTCGCAGATGGCGCGTTGGAATCGACAGGTGCTCTTCGGAGACATCGATGCAATGTTTGCTTCGGCCGCAGTACTGGTCGACCCCTCGCTCGAGGGCAAGCCGGTCGCCGTCGGTGGCCCTCCGCCGCGCGGCACCATCGCGGCCGCGAGCTATGCCGCCCGTCCATTCGGCGTACGCTCGGCGATGCCGACCATTCAGGCGCTGCGGCTCTGTCCGACTCTCGTGTTGGTTCCCCCGGACCGGCCTCTGTATGCCCGTCTGCACCGCGAGCTCGAGGCGATCACCGATCGTTTCTTCCCTGAAACGGAGTGGACAAGCATCGACGAATTCTATGCCGACACGACGAGACTGCAAGTTCGCTATCCTGACCCGCACGAACTCGGACAAGCGCTGCGATCGGAGATTCGCGCGGCGACCGGTCTCACCTGTACGGTGGCTGTCGCCACCGGCAAGACCGTCGCCAAGATCGCCGCGGAAGCGCACAAGCCGGACGGACTGGCCGTCATCGATCCTCATGGGGAGGCCGCTTTTCTTGCCCCGCTGCCCGTGCGATCCTTGCCGGGCATCGGCCCAAAGTCCGCCGAATCGCTCGCCTCGCTCGGCGTACACAGCATTGCAGATTTATTGGACCCTACGTTCCTACCCTCGCTCAAGCGGCTGTTCGGAACCAGGTTGGCCGCAGTGCAGGCGCTGGCCCGCGGATCGGATACGGATCCGGTCGTCGCCGACCGAGACGCGAAGAGCGTAAGCCATGAAACGACCTTCGATGAAGACACCAACGACCTCTGCGTGCTCGAGCCGATCGTCCATGGATTCCTCGAATCGCTCGCGCATGAATTGCGGCTGCAGGGCTTGGCCGCCGGCTCCTTTAACGTGAAGCTCAAAGACGCGCAATTCCGTATCACCACCCGGCAACGGCGGTTCTCGACGGCGCACGATTACGATCCCGAGATGTGGCCGGACATCAGGAGGGCACTGCGAGAGTTGGTGCAGCCATCTCTGCGGTACCGGTTGGTGGGGCTCGGATTATCGGACTTGGCGCCGGCTCCCGAGCCGCTGTTCGATCGGCGGCGGCGGGATGCCGTCGCGATTCTCGATCAGCTGATCGAGCGGCATGGGTCGAGCGTCGTACGATTGGGCGGCCTGCCTCAGGGCGGTGAAGCCGGTGTCCGAAGAACCGCTTCCCGTGCCATCAAGCCCGACCGCTCATAAGGGCCGTTGCCGCACCCGCAACTCGTGGAGTCGCACGCCGACCCGCACGGCCTCGAGCAGTTTTTCTTTCGACACGGGCTTGAGGAGGTACTCGCATACGCCTTGCTTCGACAAAATCTCGGTGAGCAAGAGGTCTCGTTCGGCGGTCAGCACGACGAAAGGCACGGTGGGATGGTGTGCGCGAAGATGAGCGATGACTTCGGCGCCGCCGACCTTCGGCATTTGAAGATCGCAAATGATGGTCGCAATGTCGTCGGCGGAGTGACTGAGGAGGGCGATCGCCGCCTCTCCGTCCGATGCCTCCATGACCTGATAACCGGCTTTGGTCAGGATCCGCGTGACCGCTTGTCGGACGTCGCCGTCGTCGTCGACGATCATCACCCGGGCAGACATCGAGCTTCCCTCCCCGCGCTGGCGCAAGTGTAGTCAATCGCTCGTCCCCGCACAAGGGGTCGACCATTGATTCGCCGGGGAACGGGACCATAATATGAGAACATGGAACCATTCGGAAGTCAGTGCGACCGGGGATGACCAGCAAGATAGTCACAAGCGAGCAGCTGCAGCCGATCCTGAAACGCCGTCGCGAACAGCAACATCGCATCGTGTTCACCAACGGCTGCTTCGATCTGATGCATATCGGCCATATTCGGTACCTGCAAGCGGCGCGCGATCTGGGAGAACTCTTGATCGTCGGGGTGAACTCGGACGAATCGGTCCGCAGTTTGAATAAGGGAACCGATCGGCCGATTGTGCCGGAGGCGCAGCGGGCCGAGGTGCTCGCCGCATTGAGTTGCGTCGATTATGTCGTGATCTTCCCCGAGCCGGACCCCGGCAAGCTGATCGAAGCCCTGCAGCCGGACATTCTCGTCAAAGGCGGCGATTGGACAGCGGACCGCATCATCGGTCGCACTACGGTCGAGGCTCGCGGCGGCCGGGTCCAGACTATTCCGCTGGTCCCTGGCGTGTCGACCACCGCCCTCGTGCAACGGATTCGCTCGTCGAGAGCGTAAACCCAATAGGACTCCGTGCCCCCCGTCGCCCCCTCATACCTCACTCAATGGCTCGCTCCGGTGGTGGACGCGCTCCAGGTCGGGGCCGGTCGGCCCTGTTTGATCGGCCTGCATGGGTCGACACCCGGCTTCAGCCTCTCACTCTTGACTCAAGGTGGGCCGTCGAACCAGCTGGCCGCCCGCTCCTGGCTCGTCATCGCCAAGGACGACGACGAAGCGGACCGCCTGTACCGCGACACCGTCTTTTTCCGCAAGCTCTGCGGCCTCCCGGTGCAGGATCTTGCCTTGTTTCCGCAGTGGGAAATCCTTCCCTATGAATCGACCGCTCCCCCGGTGGATCTGGTCGCTCGACGCATGCAGGCACTGCACCAGCTCGCGACCGCCTCGCGCACGGTGCTGTTCACCTCCGTGCCCGCGGTGATTCAACGAATCCTGCCGGCCGAAGTCTTCACTACGGCGAGCCTTCAGTTCGAACCGGACGGCAACGTGGAACGGGAAGCACTGGTTTCGGGCCTGTTGCGGCTGGGCTACCGGCAGAGTTCGGTGGTGGAAATCCCGGGTGAATTCAGCCTTCGCGGCGGGATCGTCGACATTTTCTCCACGGCTTACGCGGAGCCGCTCCGGATTGAATTTCTCGGGGACACGGTCGAGTCTCTGCGGTTCTTCGATCCTGCGACCCAAAAATCGACCGACAAGATCAAGCAGGCCTGGGTGCTTCCGGCCCGCGAATTCGTGCGCCCCCCTGACGCCGTCGACGCCCTGAAGCCGCTGGCTGCGGATGCCGAATGGCATGCGCCCTCGCTCTATGGCCGCATGGACACGCTGTTGGACTACTTTCCTCAACCCCCGTTGCTCGCGCTGGACCAACCGGACGTTCTTCGAGATCAGACCGCGGTATCCTGGAAAGCGATC
>DASTLA010000249.1:0-11158 GCA_035715525.1 Nitrospiraceae bacterium | reverse complement strand
TTGTGATAGAGTGCGCAACCGGCGCTCGGGCGCGATGGACCGGTATAACTATGGCGAAGGGGGCAGGGTGAATCGGATGATGCGGAGTTGGGCCGGCGCACTGGTCGGTGTGACCGGCATCTTATTCCTGGTAGGCTGCGGCGGTCACCAAGCCGCGAAGAGTCACTTGCAAGAATGGAAGCCGTTCACGGAAGCCACGCCACATGAGACCGCCGGCGTCCTGCTCGCTTCGGCTTCGGACCTGTATCTGGTCGCCAGCGATTCAGCCAAGCCGCCGTCGCAAAAGCCTCCCGCTCAGCCGAAAACTCCGGTACCCGCCGAGTCGGATCAGATACCCGCGGACGATCCCTTTTATGATCCGTTCGCCACCGCGGATGAATCTGCCAGCCTCGAGGAATACGACCCCTGGGAACCGCTCAACACGAAGATTTTCGAATTCAACCGGCAGGTTGATCGCTGGGTCTTGAAACCCGTGGCTCAAGCCTATAACGCGGTCCTCCCCGATGCTGCGCAAATCGGCATCAGCAACTTTTTTTACAACATCCGATTTCCCTCCCGATTCATCAACAATCTTGCGCAAGGCAAGTGGAACGGCGCTCGTGTTGAAGTAGGACGCTTCGTGCTCAACAGCTCGTTCGGCCTTGCGGGGTTCGTGGACGTCGCAAAATATCTCGACGTGACGACGCCCGAAGAAGATACCGGGCAGACGCTCGGCTTCTACGGTGTGAAGCCGGGTCCCTATCTGGTACTGCCGTTCCTACCGCCCTTTACCGTTCGGGACTTCGTCGGGTATATGACCGACATCGCGCTCAATCCGATCAACTGGCTGGTGTTTCCGCTCGTCGAGATCGAAGGTGTCCCCTCCTTGGTGGCCCACCACAACCGCATGACGACCACAATCGTGCAGTATAGCGCTCGCGTCGGTGAAGTTATTAACGAGCGGTCTAGAAACCTGGAGAACTATCAGGGAGTGGAGGAAGCCACACTCGATATGTACGCCGCGGTGCGGAACTTCTATCTGCAACGACGCGCCAAGGCGATCCGGGAATAGGGCGCGCTAGCGGATCACGCCCAAATCCTTGCCCACCTTGGCGAAGGCTGCGACCGCGCGCTCGAGATGCTGACGCTGATGGGCGGCCGACATCTGGACGCGGATGCGGGCCTCTCCCTTGGGGACCACCGGATAACTGAACCCGACCACATAAATCCCTTCGAGCAGCAGCCGCTCGGCCATCTGCGTGGCGAGACGAGCCTCGCCTAGCATCACGGGAATGATGGGATGGTTGCCCTCCACGAGGGTATAGCCGAGCGCGGTCAGACGGCTGCGGAAAAACTCCGCGTTGTCTTTGAGCGTGGCCCGCAGATGGTCGCCTTGAGCGACGAGCTTTACCGCCTTGAGGGCCGCGGCCGCGATCACGGGCGGCAAGCTGTTTGAGAACAGGTAGGGGCGCGAGCGTTGTCGCAACAGCTCGACGACTTCTTTCCGGCCCGTGGTGAAGCCCCCGGCTGCCCCGCCCAGCGCCTTGCCCAATGTGCTGGTGATGAGATCCACCTTATCGGCCACCCCGAACAGGTCGGGTGTCCCGCGGCCGCCTTTCCCCAATACGCCGGTCGCGTGACTATCGTCCACCACCACCGCAGCATCGAATCGCTCGGCCAATTCGGCGATGCGGTCAAGTTTTGCGACGTCACCGTCCATGGAAAAGACCCCATCGGTCACGATGAGGCGCAATCGGTACGAGCGCGACTCGGACAACAACGATTGCAATTCGTCCATGTCCCCGTGCGCATAGCGCAGGCGTTTTGCCTTGCAGAGGCGAATGCCGTCGATCAGGCTGGCATGATTCAATGCGTCGCTCAGCACGGCGTCACGCTCGTCGAGCAGACTCTCGAAGAGACCGCCGTTCGCATCGAAGCAGGAGCTATAGAGGATCGTGTCGCCGGTGCCGAAGAAGGTGGAAAGCGCCTGCTCCAGTTGCTTGTGCAGCCGTTGCGTCCCACAAATGAACCGCACCGACGCCATTCCGTACCCATGCTCGGAGAGCCCGTCGGCCGCCGCTTGGCGGATTTCAGGATGATTCGCCAACCCAAGATAGTTGTTGGCGCAAAAATTGATGACCTCGCCCTGTGCGACCCGGATCTCGGCGCTTTGGGGCGTCAGGATCTCGCGTTCGGTCTTGTAGAGGCCGGCCGATCTGATCTCGGCCAGTTGCTCCTCGACCACCTTCTTCAGGGAACCGTACGCCATAGGATCGCGAGACCTGCAACTGAGACGCGAGGTTGAAAGCCGCGGTGGTTACGGAAACAGGACTACTTTGCCGCATTGACCCGATTTGATCAACTCGAATCCGCGCGCAAAGTCTTTCAAGGGGAAGGTGTGGGTGATGACGGGGCGAATATCGAGGCCGGCCTTGAAGAGTCCTGCCAGGCGGTACCAGGTGCTGAATAGGCGTCGTCCGGTGATGCCATGCACGCGGATGCCTTTGAAGATCAGCTCATTGGCCAAATCAAGCAGAACGGGATCGCTGGGGATGCCGAACAGCGTCACCCGCCCGCCATTCTTCACCGAGCGAAACGCATGGTGCAGCGCCGTGGGGTGCCCGGACATCTCGAGGGCCGCATCGACGCCTTCGCCCTGCGTGATGTCCTGGATGGCCGCGGTGACTGCTTCGGGCCCGTCCGTTTTGGCGTTGAGGACATGGTCGACACCGACCTGCTTTGCCAAGCCCAATCGGTAATCGCTGACGTCTGTGGCAATGATCGTAGCGGCACCGGCCGTTCGAGCCACCGCCGCGGCAAACAGCCCGGTAGGACCGCATCCGGTTACCAGCACCGTGTGGCCGGTCAGGTCCTCTACCAGTGCCGCGTCCACGGCGTTTCCCAACGGTTCCTGGACCGACGCCAGTTCCGGAGGGATGTCCGTCGAGGTCTTCCACAACACCGTTTCCGGCAACACGACGTACTCTGCGAAGGATCCGTCCAAATCCACTCCCAGAATCCGATAGTTTTTGCAGACGTGCGCCTGGCCCGTCCGACATTGAAAGCAGGCTCCGCAGGTGAGGTGCGATTCGGCTGCCACATAATCGCCGACCTGCACCAGCGTCACATCCGCGCCGACCGCGACCACGTTCCCGCACATTTCGTGTCCGACGATGCGAGGAGGGTGAATGCGACTGTGGGCCCACGCGTCCCAATTATAGATATGGGCGTCGGTACCACAGAGTGACGTTGCCTTGACGCGAATCACTGCCTCCGAAGGACCGGGACTGGGATCCGGCCGGTTCTGGTAGATCAGTCCGGGTTCGGCAGAGAGCTTGACCAGCGCGTTCATCGCTCCATTATAGCAAGCGTGAGCAAAATGCCCAGAGTTGACCAAAAAACGGGTTGCACAGACCAAATCCACTGGGTAGGATGCGAACATGCCCCGCTCTTCGTTCTTGCATCTCAGTTTTCCCGCCAGAACGTCACATATTGCGGCAATCTTGGTGATGACCAGTTTGTTGGTTTCGGTGGAGGCCGCCGTTTCCGCTCCGCCCCCGGCTTCCAAAAAATGGGTCCAATTCGACCTCGTCAATACCGAACCCGACGGCACGGTCCAAGCCGGCAAGGATTTGGTATTGAGCCTGACGCTGGGCGGGGTGCCGGCCGGCACGGAATCGGTCATGGCCGTCATCGAATCGCCGGGATTCCAAACCCAAACCGTCTCGCTCAGCGAAGACGAGTCGCCGACCGTGTACCAGGGCACGGCGATCTTGGAACCCAATTCGGTGCTGAAAAGCCGCACGACGGTCGCGCCCAAGGCGGTACGCGTCAGGGTGACGTTCGCTCGCGCCAAAATCACCGGCTTGGAAGAGTATCTCAAGCGGGATCTTTACGTGACGCTGGGGGAGCATCCGCCCGAAGAAGAAGACAACGATTCAGCCGCCAACGAAGAGTCGGATAACTACGAGCCCGACAGCCCCGCTGCGCAAAAGGCGATGGAGCATGTGTTGACGGTGAACGCCACGATTCCGGAGGAAGACCTGCTGCCGCTTCCCGCGCCCGGAGAAGCCAAAGCCTACTGGAAGCAGGTGAGCGATTTGATCAGCCGCAATTGGGCGCGGCATGTTCGCGCCATCCGCCGTGCGCCGAGCGGCGAGGTTGTCAGGGTGAAGTTTCGTATGTATGCCAGCGGCGTCGCGCAGTTGATCCAAATCGAGCGGGGATCGGGAGCCCGGGACATCAACGAAGCGGGCCTTCAGGCCATCATTCAAGCCCATCCTTTTCCCCCAGTGCCCGCCGACATGGGAGACGAGGCCGTCGATGTTCATGTGCGTATGCGCACGGGTGCGAAGATTGCGGCGCAGGACGTGCAGACGACGGTGGAGAAAAGGCCGCCGAAGGCGACGAGCGGTGCTCCAAGGCAGCCGGACAAGACGGGAACGGACAAGGCGGCCTCGGATAAGAATACAGCGGACAAGGCGGCTGCCGACAAAGGCCAAGCCGAGAAGCTTTCCGGAGACAAGGCCTCTACGGACAAGACTTCGTCGGATCGTGCCGTCCCAGACAAGGGATCGTCGGAGAAATCGTCGATCGAGAGCGGATCGTCGAACAAACCGCCGCTCGACAAGCCAGCAAGGGACAAGGCGCCGACTGAGGACGGCACAACAAAGGAGTCATCCTGATGGGTCGGACGGTGCGATCGTGCGTCTTGCACATAGTGATGGTAGGAAGCCTACTGGCCGGGACATTCGCACAGGCGGAAATGGCCCGGTACGATGTGGATTTGGAGCACTCGATCGTTGAATTCAAGGTCGTGCACATGGTCGTGTCCAAAACGACCGGGCATTTCAAGGACTATACCGGCTTCATCGAGATGGATCCTGACGCCGGCACGGTGAAAGCGATTGAAGCGACGATCAAGACGGGATCCGTCAATACCAATCACGAAAAGCGGGATGCGCACCTCCGTGATGCGGATTTTTTCGACGTCGCGAAGTATCCGACCATGACGTACAAGATGAAGAGCTATAAGAAGACCGGCGATACCTATACCGCGGTAGGCGACCTTACGCTGCGCGGGGTGACCAAAGAAATCACCCTCGTCGGAACGTTCAACGGCGTGACGAAAGACCCTTGGGGCAACATCCGCGCCGGCTTCGAAGCCGAGGGCAAGGTGAACCGTAAAGATTTTGACATGGTGTGGAATAAAACGCTCGATGCCGGTGGGTTGGTCGTCGGCGATGAGGTCTTCATCAAGCTGAATATCGAATGCATCAAGGCCAAGCAGTAACCTTCTTGACTTGCCGCCTTGCAGCGAAAGAGCGCTTGCAGGGCGGCACCGCCAACCATCTTCACGTTCCATAGCGCAGGCCCCAACGGTTGCGGACCTGCTGGCGCGTCGCGGCATGATTGCCTCGCACCCGTCCGTTCGGTTACAACGTCGGCATGCGAGCCATGCGGTTGCGCCGGTCGGACGATGTCACGCGAAACCCGCTCGAACTCCAAACGGTTCCCTGTCCGGATCCGGCAGCGGATGAGGTACGGGTAAAAGTGCGCGTATGCGGCGTCTGCCGAACCGATCTGCACGTAGTGGAGGGTGAGCTGCCTGACATCAAACCGCACGTCATTCCGGGTCATGAAGTCGTCGGCATCGTGGACGCGATCGGCCCGGCCGTCGCCGATCTGCACGAAGGAGATCGAGTGGGAATTGCCTGGCTCCAGGGCACCTGCGGCCAATGCGACTATTGTACGACCGGCCGGGAAAACCTTTGCCTGTCTGCCCGATTTACCGGCTACCAAGTGGACGGCGGCTACGCCGAATATGCCGTGGCGGCTGCCCGCTATGTGTATCCGATCCCTCGCTCGTTCTCAGACGAAGAGGCAGCACCGCTGTTGTGCGCCGGCATCATCGGCTACCGGGCGCTGCGACTCAGCGGCATCCAACCGGGCCAGCGGTTGGGACTTTACGGGTTCGGGGCCTCGGCCCATATCGCCATTCAGGTGGCGCGGCATCGCGGCTGTTCGGTGTATGTCTGCTCGTTGCGGGAAGAACACCGTCGGCTGGCTCGCGAGTTGGGCGCGGTTTGGGTGGGCGAAGCAGCTCAGACACCTCCGGATCGGCTCCACGCTGCGATTCTGTTCGCACCGGCCGGCGAGCTGGTGCCGCCGGCGCTACGGGCGTTGGACCGCGGGGGAACGCTGGCGTTAGCCGGTATCCATATGTCCAGGATTCCGCCCTTGGATTACGATCGGGAAATCTTCGGCGAGCGCGTCATCCGGAGCGTCACGGCCAACACGCGCCAGGACGGAATCGACCTGCTGCAAGAAGCCGCCGCCATTCCGATTCGCACGCATACCGTTCCGTTCACGCTGAATCAAGCGAATGAAGCGCTGCAATCCCTCAAGGCGGGCACGATTCGAGGAGCGGCCGTCTTGCACGTCGAGTGACCTCTGGAATTGTGAAGGATCGTGCCGGTAAGATGCAGCGGATGGGCTGGAAGCACCTGATCGGCATCGTGTTCCTATGTGTCGTCGCCGCGGCGGAGGCGCAAGCATTGGAATTCACGGCGGACCAGGTGACCAAGATCGACGGTAAGACCCATAAGGCGAATATTTATTTTCGCGACAACATGTGGCGGATCGAGCATCACACGATGGGACCCGTCAACGTCAGCATCGTGCGCAAGGACAAACAGGTCGTCTGGCTGCTGCTTTCACGGATGAAGCACTTCAAGACCGTTCCCTATACCCCCGAGCAGGATCTCAAGGTCTTCGAAAAGTTGGATGGTGAGGTATCGCGGGAGGAGATCGGCACGGAGACGCGCGAAGGCCACCCGACGACGCTCTACGAGGTGACCGTCAAGCAAGGCCAGCGCACCGAGGTGTACTACCAGTGGTTAGCGACCGACATCCATTTTCCCATGAAGCTGGCGAAGAAGGACGGCAGCTGGATCGTCGAATATCAGCATGTCAAGCTGCGGGCCGTGACCGACTATTTGTTTCAATTACCCCTGAACTTTCAGCCGCTGGAAGACTTCCAGACGGCTCCGGCCGCGGAGCCCGAGAAACCGGCGATGTAATGACGAGGAGGAGTCCCGTGCGAGTGGCAAAATATACGACGTCGAGCCTCATAGGACTGGTGATGGCAAGCGGCCTGGCCTGGGCGTTGGACGTGGGTGATATCAAACAAGAGTGGACGCCCCAAGGAAAAAAATTGGCGGCGGAGCGGGTGAAGCTTCCGGCGTACGATGAGATGGTGCGCATCCCGGCCGGCCCGTTCATGATGGGCAGCGACAAGAAAGTGGATCGCAATGCCTACCTGGTCGAGTTTCCCCAGCACAAGGTCTATCTCGACGCCTATGAGATCGACAAATACGAAGTCACGACGGTGCAATATTTGAAATTCGTTTTGGCGACCAATCGCTCGCCACAGGTGGACTGGAAGTTCGACGGGGGCAACTTCCAAGAGACCATGGCGGCGCACCCCATCATGCACGTCACGTGGTATGACGCGGATGAATTTTGCCGTTGGGCGGGCAAGCGGCTACCGACCGAAGCAGAATGGGAAAAGGCCGCGCGAGGCGATCAGGACGCGCGGATTTACCCTTGGGGCAACGAAATGGCCGGGTTGACGCGGGCCAACTATGGCCGCAGCGGGTTGTCCGGTCCGGTGCGTGACCGCCCTGAACGGCTTCTTCTGTATCCGCCGATTATCTCCGTCTTTAAGTACGATAATTCGGTGAGTCCCTATGGGATTTTTCAAATGGTAGGGAATGTTGCCGAGTGGGTGGCCGATTGGTACGAGAAGGACTACTACAAGACGGCTCCGGACAAGAATCCGAAGGGCCCCGACAAGGGAACACAGAAAGCATTCCGCGGCGGCGGCTGGATCGACAGCACACCGAGCGTCCGCGTCTCACAACGCAACGGCACGGACCCCAAGACGTCCATGAACTGGTTGGGCTTTCGGTGCGCAAGGGACGTGAAGGAAAGCGGCGAGGGTGCCGAACTGAAGCCGCTACAGACAGGATTGCGATAGGCCCGCTACCTCTGCGCCTGCGAGACAGGGACCGGATCATCGTTTGCTGGCAAGTATTTCCGAGGCCCGCTCGGCGGCTTCTTTGACCAGAATCCCCATTTTGGGATGAGAAGGTTCGAGGTCTACCGGGAGACCATGGTTGCGGAGGCGCTCGCTGGCGGTCGGACCGATCGATGCGACGACCAGGTGTCGGCAGGCCTCTTTGAACTGCTCGGTCTTTCCATCTCGTTCGAGCAGCTGCATGACATGGTCGATCTGCGCTGCGTTGGTAATGAGCAGCACGGCGACGCGACGGTCCAGGATTCCTTCCAAGGCCTTTTTCAGCGGAGCAATATCCTCCGGCAGCCCCCACTTGTAGACCGGGACGGGAAACACTTCCGCGCCACGACCTTTCAAGGCCTCCAAGAAGTCCGGATTGGATACGCCGTATTCCTGTACGGCGACACGCAATCCCCGCACGGGCCGGTACTCATCGAGCGTCGAAACGATATCGACCCATGTGTTCGGTTCGGGAACCGTCAACGTGGGTGTAAATCCGAGGGCCTTCAGCGCAGCGACCGGCTTCGGACCCCTCGCGACCAGCACCGTCTCCTGCAACGCTGCTCTGATGCGATCCTGACCGTGGCGGCTGTGAAGAATCTGGAACAGCGCGGTCGTCCCGACGCCGGTCAACAGTACCAGCACGTCGATCCGCTCGGCCACCAGCCGCGCCCCGAACCGCAGCGCCGCGTCGTTATCTTCCAGCGGGATTTCTCGCAACGCGGGCGCCACCAGAGGCGTTCCGCCTTGCCGCTCGATCAAGCGCGACATCTCCGGCGCCATGCGGCTTTCGAAAGAAGCCACGGTCAAGCCGTTGAAGTTGTCCATTGATCCAGATCCTATCTGGCATCAGCCGCACTTTGCGCGCAGCGAAAGCCGGTGGATTCGTTCCTGATCGTCGGATCGCTGTCCACGCGCGTGAAGATGCGGACCGTAGGGGTCTCGTTCTGCCAGCCTGCGCCGCGGATGACCCGTTTCGTGCCGCTCTCCGGGCCTTTCGGGTTCTTGTCGGGACTCTTTTCGTAGTACTTGGGGTCATAATAATCGTTCACCCATTCCCACACGTTCCCGGCCATTTCGTACACGCCGTACGGACTCTTGCCCGCCTCGTAGCTGCCGACCGGCATCAGGGTCTTCTCACCGATCCATTTCTGGTTGAAGTTGAGATGTTTGTTGGTGGGTTCGACGTTGCCCCAGGGAAAGCGCCAATCATTGTTCCCTTTCGCGGCCTTCTCCCATTCGGCCTCGTGAGGAAGTCGTCGGCCGGCCCAGCGGCAATAGGCGTCGGCGTCGGCCCAATCCACGTTCACGACCGGTCGATCGGTCAGGGAGTCTGAAATGGCCGCTCCTTCCCACAGGTTCCTGGTAGGGTTCTTGGGGTTCTGGGGAACACGATGATTGGTGGCTTTCACGAACTGCAAGTAGCGACCGTTCGTCACCTCGTATTTGTCGATGTAGAAATCGTCCACATGGACGATATGGCGCGGATACTCGTCGCGTCCGCCGTCGCGGTCTCCCGGAGGCACGCCCATCGGGAAAGGCCCGGCCGGAATCAGCACCATCGGGGCGCCGTCCTTGCCCGTCAGTTCTTTCGGAAGAGCGCCCTCTGCCGCGAAACTCGGCACCGTCGGATTAAAAGCGACCGCCAGGACCACTGCAACTGCCACCATCACTTGTGCCACCATGCTCCTCACTCCTTTGATTCATGACCTAAATGGCATGATCGTATCACAGGGTTGCAGTCGGCGGCACGGGGACTTATCGACCGGGCGAACGGGAACGTGATCGGAAGGATTGACGCGATGACGACCCCGCACCTAGTATACGCGATCGTATGACAGTGCCACGTCACCGCGGCCTTCGCCATCTGGCCCTTCGCGTCACCGATCTCAAGCGATCTCGTGCCTTTTATGAGCGCTTCCTCGGGATGCGAGTCGTCTGGGAGCCGGATCCCGAGAACGTCTATTTCAGCTCAGGCAGCGACAACCTTGCGCTGCATCAGATCGGCCCGGGTGAACTCGCCGAGTTTCGTCCTCCGAGGGCGCAGTTGCTGGATCACGTGGGAATCATCATGGAAAGTCCTCAATCTGTGGAGCAGCTCTATGGCGACGTCGCCCCCGCCATTGCCCGGTTCGGAGGTTCTATCGTGAAGCCGCCGAAGCAGCATCGCGACGGCAGCTTCTCATTTTATTTTGCAGATCCCGACGGAAACGTCATCCAAGCGCTGTATGAGCCGACCATCAGTCGACTGGAATGGGTACAACGTGAGGCATAAAGCGTGAGACGCATGATTCGTTCACGAACGGCTCGCGTCTTTCGTCTCCGGCCTCGTGTGCCTTCGCTATGAGTATCTGGGACAAGCTGCCTCGCGACCACTATCTCAGCCTGGTTCCCTGGTGTTGGGTCCAACTCGAAAGCGGTGAATCACCCGGTCCCTTTCCCTTCGTGGCGGGAGTGGCGCCGGAAGTCGTTGCCAGCCTCCATGAAGCCCATAGCCTTCTGGCGAGCTCGATCGATACCGCGATCAGCGACGTATTTTCCAAGAGAGCGCCCGTAGAGGATCCGGGGCGGCAGAACAGGTTGGAGGACGCGTACGCCGAATTGGTCAATGCTCGGCCGTATTTGCGCCAACACATCCGTTGCGGCCGCAAACCGGACGGGACGTTTCAGTGGGAGTTTCCGACCGACCCCACCAAATCAGCCACGGTCAGCAACGGCGGCCTGCGGATTTTCAACAGCGTGAAGCGCCAGGCGATCCCACTCGGATTCGACCAGCGTCCGCTGGCCCCGATGGTCGGCAAATTGCTAGGGATGCTCGGCGGAGCGCACCGCGCCGAAGAGCTCAAGACGGTGGTGCAGTCCGCTCCGCGGGAGAGCCAGGGAGTCCTGACCGGCCTCATGGAATCGCTACAGCAGTATGGCTGTCTGGTGAGTGCGCCTCATCGCACGGTCGGCTCGCTTTGGTTCGACGTGGTGCAGGACCGGGACATGTTGCACCTGGGACATGCCGCGCTGCTCTACCGTCAACGCGAGCAAGTCTTCCTGTTTGACCCTTGGTTGTTGCCCTGGTTTGCCGAGTCCTCTGTGCCGTCCCTGTGG
>DASTLA010000248.1:0-7061 GCA_035715525.1 Nitrospiraceae bacterium | reverse complement strand
CGGACAGGTATTGGAATCGCCGCTGGAAGTCGCTGTAGGACCCGGCGGCCAGCAGCGTCTTAAGATGTCCAAACCGCCCTTCGACGTATTGCACGCGCAGTCGCGCCGCAATGGCATCCTGCCGCTCGTCGATTCGTTCGGCCAGGCGGCTAAGTTGGACGCCCATCTGCTCGATCTCATGGTCCTTCTTTCGCAGCTGCTTCAGAACGTCCTGGTGTTCCTGACGATGGCGGACCAGCCGCTCGTCAAGCGACTGCAGGCCCTGCAGGATGGATTCCCGTTTCTTTTCCGCCTCATCTGATTTCTTTCGCTTCTCTTCGATCGTGCCGCGCAGCTTTTCCAACGCCTTTTTTTCCTGCTCGATCTTTTCCGAGTAGGAATCCTTCCTCTCGGCCTGCGCCCAACCCGCTAGCATCGCCAGGACAATGACCACCAGAACAACCGTGGGCGATGTCGCCATCCGATTCATGCGCGCCCATCCCCGAAGCGAAGAAGAGAGAGGAAACTTCCCGCAAATCCGAGAAAGAGACCGACCATGGCCAGCACGGCACAGACCTCCCATGGGAAAAAGGTCAACAGTTGATCGACGCCAAGGAACCGGCTGGTGGAACGGATCTCATGGCGAAACAGCTCGAAGCCGGTCTTGAGGATTACGAGCGACAGCGCGCTGCCCAGCAGGCCGAGCGCCGCTCCTTCCAAGAGATAGGGCACTCTGATAAAGGCTTTGGTGGCACCGATCAAGCTGAGAATTTCAATTTCCTCGCGACGCGAGTACAACGCGAGCCGAATGGTGTTGGCAATGATGGTCACGGAGGCCGCGGATAAGATCACACCCACAATGATGGCCGCTGCTTCAATATACCGGACAACGCTCGCCAAGGCATCGACCCACTCCTGGTTATACTGGACTTGACTGACGCCGGCGATCGATCGCGCGCGCTCAGCCCAACTCCGAACCGCATCGGACGATCGCGAGTCGGCGGTCAGCGTCACGACGAACGAAGCCGGCAAAGGATTTTGTCCCAACCCCTCCAGCAGATGAGAGTCGGCGGGAAACTGCTTCTGAAAATCGGCCAAAGCCTGCTCCTTGGAGACATAGAGCAGCGATGCGATGCTACGGTCGGCCTTGAGCACCCATTCAACATCCTGAACCGTTTGGGTCGACGCCTCATCCTGGAGATACACGATGACCTGAATATCCTGCTCGAGCGACAATGCCATGGCCCGCAGGTTCACATAGAGGAGCAGAAACACCCCGACGCAAGCAAACGTGAATGCCGTTGTGGCCACCGCCACCATGGTGGTCGTGCGGTTGACCAACACGTTGGCCGCCGCCTCGCGCAGGAGATACAGCACCCGCCTCACACGAGCACCTTTTCGCGTGAGCTCGCATGGCCTTGATCCAACAGGATGACGCGCCGGTTCACCTGCTCCAGCACTTTGGGATCGTGCGTGGCCACCATGACCGTCGTACCACGTGCATTGATCAGCTTGAAGAGTTCGATGATTTCACTGGTCAATTCGGGATCGAGATTGCCGGTGGGTTCGTCGGCCAGGAGGACGATCGGACCGTTGACGATAGCACGGGCGATGCAGACCCGCTGCTGCTCGCCCGTAGAGAGTCCTTGCGGATAGAGTTCCTTCTTCCGATCCAGCCCGACGGCACGAAGTGCCTCGGTGACTTTCCTGCGGATATCGGTGTTCGAGGCTCCTTGCACCAGCAGAGGCAACGATACGTTATCGAACACGGTTTTCTTGGAGAGAAGCCGAAAGTCTTGGAACACAATCCCGACCCGCCGGCGCAGGAAAGGAATTTCCGACGGACGCAGGGTTGCCACATTGCGTCCGTCGACGAAAATCTGTCCCTCGTCGGGTTGTTCGGCGCCGATCAACAGTTTTAGCAGCGTCGACTTTCCGGCACCGCTCGGTCCCATCAATAGGATGAACTCTCCCTTGTCGATTTCCAAATTGATGTCGGAAAGCGCCGGGCGGCGGTCGAAAGATTTTGAGACGTGAAACAGCTGGATCATTGCGATGGTCCGTCAATAGCAATACGTTCGCCGCGAAGAGCCGTGGTCAGCCTCTCTTCAACAGCTACCATCGCAGATCGTCCCCCCTCACGTCGAACGCATTCGAAATATGCTGCAGCTTGTTAGATCCATTCTGCGCGGCATCGAGCAGCACGACATCAAATCGGCAAGACCGGTCACTGATGCGGTGGCGCGCCAGGTACAGCGACGCCAACTGAATCAATTTGGCTTGCTTCCGCTGGTCCACGGCCTCTGATGCACCACCGAATGCATGTGATTGCCGACGCTTCACCTCGACGAACACAAGGACCCCGTGATCGTCGGCAACGAGATCCAATTCGCCGCAGGAAAGACGCACATTGCGACCGAGGATGGTAAACCCAATCCGCCGCAGATAGGCGGCAGCTTCGTTCTCCCCCTCATCTCCAAGAATACGACGTGGGTCCCGCATGGGTGTGAGACGAAGCTCAGAAGGTTAAAAATGCCTGGGGCTGAGCGTCACCGGAACTGTCCGACGTGACATCGTGGACAGGCGCGAAGGTCCGGCGGTGGATGGCGCAGGGACCATGCATGCGAAGATAGTGCAAATGCTCGGGGGTACTGTATCCCTTATGGCTGGCGAAATTGTACTGAGGATACCGGCAATGTTGCTCCACCATCATCCGGTCTCGTGTCACCTTCGCCACGATGGATGCAGCAGCGATGGAAACAGAAAGCCCGTCGCCTTTGATCACGGGTCGCTGTGGCAACCGTATGCTGGGAAGGCTCAACGCGTCCAAAAGAAGGAAATCAGCAGCCGGCGTGAGGAGCGCTAAGGCCCGCTCCATGGCGAGACGGGTCGCTTCGAGAATGTTGAGCCGATCGATCTCTGCTTCGTCGGCCGCTCCGATCGCAAGCCCCATGGCACGGCGCACGATCTGATCGTAGAGCCCGACGCGCGTTGCTTCATCCAGTTGCTTGGAATCGTCGAGCCCCGATAGGAGACAGCCTCGAGGAAGGATCACTGCCGCGGCGACGACGGGGCCGGCAAGGGGGCCACGGCCGGCTTCGTCTAGGCCGGCAATGCGGCGATAGCCGCACCGCCGCGCCTCGACCTCGAATAACTCAGTAGGCCCGCCTGTGTGTAGGCGCTGCGTTTTCGGCACCCGCATGCCCTCGACTCTCGTGTCGCCGAAAGGATCTATGCCTTGACGGCCGCCGAGGCGCCGGTCGCAGCCACGGCACTGGTCGTTTGAGACTTCCCTTCGGCGGTGAATTCGCGGTCCTCCACCTTGGCAAACTTGCCTTTCTTGGTCCGAAGGTAATACAGCTTCGCTCGGCGGACACGACCCTGACGCACCACATCCACCTTGGCCACGCTCGGCGAGTGGATGGGAAATATACGCTCGACTCCGACCCCATACGACAGTTTGCGGACCGTAAAGGTTTCGCTGTTCAACGACCCCTTTCGCGCAATGACGGTGCCTTCATAGACCTGAATTCGTTCCTTTTCCCCCTCGACAACCTTCACATGGACACGAACGGTATCCCCGATCTCAAATGTGGGCACCGTCTTTTTCACCAAGGATCGTTGGATCCGTTCTAGCCGATTCATGTTCTATTCCCTCCTCCTTCAACGAACTGGCACGTGTGACAGACTTTCCTGCATCACTTCATTCAACAACCGGCGATCTTCCTCGCCCAGATTCCGATCCCGCAACAAATCTGGCCGTTTGAGATAGGTATTGCGTAACGCTTCCTTCCGACGCCATAGCCGGATGTTCTCGTGATTTCCCGAAACCAGCACCTCGGGGACTGCCATTCCTCGGACTTCGGCCGGCCTCGTGAAGTGCGGATATTCGAGCAGCGCCTCCGAAAACGATTCCTCCGTCGTGGATGTGTCATCGCCCAAGACCCCGGAGATCAGACGAACGGCCGCGTCGATCATGACCAGCGCGGGCAATTCGCCTCCGGTGAGGACGTAGTCACCCACAGAAATTTCCTCGGGATGCAATGCCAGGCGAACCCGTTCATCGATTCCCTCATAATGACCGCAGATGAAGACGATGGGGCGCTTGTCCAGCGCCAGGGACTTCGCCAACTCCTGCGTGAAGGGACGCCCTTGCGGCGATGGTACGACGACGCGCACATCGGCGTCGCCCTGCCTCCTGGCCCCATAGTCTGCACACAGCGCCTCCAGGGCGAGCAGGATCGGTTCCGCTTTCATCACCATGCCGGCGCCGCCCCCATAAGGTAGGTCATCGGCAGTCTTGTGTCGATCGAAGGTAAACTCGCGAAGGTTTCTCACCGATACCTCGAGCAGCCCCTTCTCCTGCGCGCGCTTGAGAATGCTCTGTCCAAGCACGGGCGCGACCATATCAGGAAACAGAGTCAGAACCGCGCAGCGCATGAGAAGATTCCCTCGCTCGGTTCTAGCATTCCGCCAATCCCTCCGGGAGTCGCACTGTCATCGTCCGCCCTTCCAGGTCGATGGCCACGACGACTTGCTTGGCAGCCGGTACCAATATTTCGCGGCCGGCCTCGCGCACGACAAAGACTTGGTTGCCCGACAAATCCCAGACGTCCTCGATCGTCCCGATCGGTCCGAGGGATACGTCCTCGACGGCAAGCCCGATCAAGTCGCATTCGTAATATTGTCCGGCTGGTAAAGCCGGCGCTCCGCCGCGAGGAACCTGAACGAATCCGCCTCGAAATTCCGCGACCTGTTCGGGAGACGAAAAAATGTCGAATCCCACGATGAAAGTCGGGCTAGAACCCCGTACATGCGTGACCGCGGCAGCCACGATTCTGCCGGTCGGTGACGTTAGAGTGACCTGTCCCAGCCGCTCGAATCGGCCAGGGACGTCGCTCAAACTCGCGACGCGTACCTCGCCTCTGACCCCAAACGGTCGCTCGATCCGACCGATCGTGACCAGCTCGGGTTGCTCGACCATCACGACGCCGATCATCCTCTCTATGCCTATTTCTTGGCGCGTTCGGCCTTTTCGGTCTCGAACTGTTTCCACACGCCGTGCCGTTTGAGCAGCGTTCGAACGGTCGTCGTCGGCTGGGCACCATGTCGCAACCAAGTCAAGACGCGTTCCTGCTTCAGGTCCGGCACCGCGGGATTTTTCAGCGGATCGAAGATTCCGAGTATTTCCAAAAACCGCCCGTCCCGCGGCTTGCGGGAATCCGCCGCCACTACCCGATACATCGGTCGCTTGTGCCGCCCCGTTCGTGCCAATCGCAAATGAACCGCCACGTTGTTCCTCCTTCAGTTCGTGTTCTAACGCCCTCTTGCTTCGAGTTACGTCCTACATGCCCCGCATCAATTGCGCCAGCTGGCGCCGGCCGCCGGATCCCGACATGACCTTGGCGATTTTTCTCGCCTGTAGGAATTGTTTGATCAGACGATTCACTTCTTGGACGCTAGTCCCGCTTCCCCGGGCAATCCGCTTCTTTCGACTACCGTTGATGACCGTATGGTCGCGGCGCTCGCGGGACGTCATGGAATCGATGATGGCGGCGACCCGCTTCATTTCTTTCTCGGGGACGCCGCTGCTCGTCAAATCCTTGAGTTTCTGCCCACCCGGCAACATGCTCAGAATCTGTTCGAAGGACCCAAGGCGATTCATTTGCCCCAGCTGCGACCGGAAGTCTTCCAGCGTGAACGTATTGCTCGTCAGTTTCTTCTGAGCGGCTTCGGCTTCTTCCTTAGAAAACGTTTCCTGGGCCTTTTCGATCAGGGTGAGCACGTCGCCCATGCCCAAAATCCGCGAGGCCATCCGGTCCGGATGGAAAGGTTCCAGGGCATCGAGCTTTTCGCCCATGCCCAGAAACTTGATAGGCTTTTGCGTGACCGCCCGGATGGACAGCACGGCACCGCCCCTGGCATCCCCTTCGACCTTGGTGAGAATAACCCCGGTGAGGCCCACTCGTTGATCGAACTGGCCGGCCATGTTGACGGCGTCCTGACCGGTCATCGCATCTGCCACGAGAAGGACCTCATGCGGCTTGACCGCCTGCTTCACCGCCGCCAACTCCCCCATCAATTCGTCGTCGATATGCAGCCGACCGCCCGTATCGAGGACGACCACGTCGTACCCCTGGTCCCGGCCGCGTTGCACCCCCCGCTCGCAAATGCGCACAACATCGGCCCGCGAAGCATCGAGCTGATCGAACCGGTGCACGTCGATCCCCAGGTCGCTCCCCAGACTGGCGAGCTGATCGCCCGCGGCCGGTCGACGGGGATCCGCCGCGACGAGAAGAACTCGTTTTCCCTGCGATTTGAAGAGGCGCGCCAGCTTCCCGGACGTTGTCGTCTTGCCTGCTCCCTGCAAGCCGACCATCATGATGATCGTAGGCGGCATCGAGGACAGGCTAATTCCGGCGCGTTCCCCCCCCATCATGCTGCGCAATTCGTCCCAGACGACCTTCACCACTTGATGGCCGGGGGTAAGGCTCTTCAGAACCTCCTGTCCGACCGCTTTTTCCCGCACGCGATCGAGGAAGTCTTTGACCACCTTAAAGTTCACGTCAGCCTCGAGAAGCGCCAAGCGCACTTCCTTAAGCGCCTCACCGATATTGTCCTCGGTGAGCACACCCTGGCCCCGAAGCTTCTTCAGAATCCGTTCAAATTTTTCGCTTAAGGCATCGAGCACTGGTCACCCAAAAAAAAGGCAATCGAAGTCGGTTTCTACCCCATCTCCGATCGCCCTCCGATCGCCTCGATAAATCTAAAAAAAGAGCATCGGGCAGTCTATAGAAGGGGTAGGTATGAAGTCAAGATCGCCGTGAAACATCGGCTGGCATGCATTTTGTTGACATCATTTTGAGCTTCCGATAAGGTGCCGAACGTCAAGGTGTTTGTCATGCTGCAACAACGGAGGAGACGTATCGGATGCGAAAATCGATCGGCATGTTGCTGATCTTTATCCTGATCGGAGGAATGTTGGGGGGGATTTTCGGTGAAATACTTCGAGTCATGGCTCCGAACGGCGCAATTCAGAACATCTTTGCCAGCAATTTCTCACCCGGCATCAATCCCCCGCT
>DASTLA010000247.1:0-6560 GCA_035715525.1 Nitrospiraceae bacterium | reverse complement strand
TCACGCCGTTCATCAATCGCAATGCGACCTGGCTGCTGGCCGGATCGGTCATCACCAGGTACTGTTGCGCCACGATGACCCGCGGATCCTCCGCGTTGCGCTCATCCGAGACGAAAATTCCCTGTCCTCTGCGCCCGTCCTGCGATTCTGGGACGTAGATGACCATCTTGGGGATGGCTTCGTTGAATACCCCCTTGTCCAATTCGAGCACCAGCTCGTCCCGCAGTAGATTGAGGGCGACTTTCTTGAGGTTTACGTTGCTCCAAGGCTGGCCCCATTGAGCCAGCACCAGCGTGAGTCCGCAGACGAGAACTGAGAACAGAAACACCGAGTGCGACAGTCGCACCAGGCTCAATCCCGCCGCCCGCATGGCCACGAGCTCTTTGTCGAAAGACAAACGTCCGAAGGCCGTGATCGACGCGATGATGCCGGCGATCGGCAGCGTCAACACCAAGAACGAAGGCAGCAGATGGGCGAACACCTTGAACACCGACCAAAGACCGACGCCTTTGGACACCAGCAGTTCCACCAGGCGCAACAGTTCTTTGGTCAGCATGACGAAACAGAGAGCGCCTAAGCTGATGCTGAAGGGCGAGAGCAGTTCGCGAAAGATGTAGCGATCGAGGATGGTATGCAGCACGAGGGCCGTGTGGTCTAGTTGGCTGCACTATAAAAGAGTCGAAGGGGCTTGTAAACAGACCGAGCATGTCCGGCCGAAACTTCTGCTTGACAACATTTGCAGGCGCATGGTACATGCCTGCGCACTTTTCAGTAGGTCACGATGGGTCGGCTTGTTCATCGACTGTATGCTCCGCAGGAGTCTCTGAAGCTCCTCCTCTCCGTATTTCCCTTATTTCTTACTCTCGTCATCATCCCCAACGAAGCAGTCATGGAATTGGTGGGCAGTGCGTATGTACGTTAAGGAAAGGAGGACCGTGTGAAAACCAAAGGAACGGTGAAGTGGTTCAACGATCGAAAAGGATTCGGATTCATCCGACTCGATAGCGGTGAGGATGTGTTCGTCCATTACTCTGCCTTGCAGGGTGACGGCTTCAAGACCTTGAAGGAAGGCGAAAATGTCGAGTTCGACATTGTGCAGGGTGCGAAAGGCCCCCAGGCAGCAAACGTGTTGAAGAATACCAGTACGATTGCCGCTTCCTAAGTTCTCATGATCCGGGCGGCCGCCTCCATGGAGCGAGAAGGTCGCCCGGTTTCCCCATACGCAAACCGCTCTATGGCTTTCTGCCGCTCGTGCTTTTTCCCATTTGTTTGACAAAGATTTAGGAGACTGTTAGCGTTGAACCTCACAGTTCGAGTGGGGGACAGTCGTGCCCGTCGACCGCCGCACCGTCCTGCAAAATGCCCAACTTTTCGCGTCAAAAGGACAGTTTGACGCCGCCATCGCCGAATGGAAAAAGCTGACGGCCGATTCACCGACCGACGGCAGCATCTTCAACTCCATCGGGGATCTCCACCTCAAGCGAAATGCCACGAGCGAGGCCATCACCGCCTTTTTGCAGGCGGCGGCCGCCTTCCGGACGGAAGGGTCCACGCTGAAGGCCATCGCTGCCTATAAGAAAATCCTGAAAGTCGATCCTTCTCGATACGATATCTACCGGCACCTCGGGGACCTCAATGCCGAGCGTGGCCTGTTGAGCAGCGCCGTTCAAGATTACCTGACGCTCGGAAAACATTATCTGAAGGAAGGGCGCAGCAGGGAAGCGCTCGAGGTTTATCGCAAGATCGTCTCCCAGGATCCGTCGAATTTGGACGCCCAGCGGCAAGTCGCCGAATTGTGTGTTCACGAAAACCTAGGGGATGAAGCGATCCGCGTCTATCTGCAACTCGGCCGTGAACGATCGGCGCAGAATCGCTACGACGAAGCCAAAGACGCCTACCTTGCGGTGCTCCGCTTGGATCCACAGAACGCCGAAGCCAGAGAAATCATCGACATGCTGCAGAAAGGGGGGGACGCGCCGCTCAATCCGGCGAAAGTCCCGAAGCCCGCAGCCGGTCCTGGAAAACCAGGCGATGGCTGCGATTTGCTGTCCGAAGCCACCCGACGCATCGAAGAAGGCCAATACGCCGGCGCTGAAGCGATGCTGACCCAACTGTTGAGCCGCGAGCCCGGCAATCCTCAGATTTGTCAGTTGCTGGCCCGGCTTCACCTTCTCCAGGGAAATCTGCTCGTGGCATTGGGTGAATACCGATTTTTGGCGGGAGCGGCCCTTCGAGCGCAGGACCATCCCCTCGCGGAATCGCTGATTACCGAGTATCTCAACATCGAGCCCAATTCGGTGCCGATGCTCGAACTGTTCGGAGAGCTCTGCGAGGAGCGTGGTGACGGGGCGGCCGCAGCTCAACATTTCGGGCGCGCGGTCGAGATCCTTTTGGAACATCCTGAACCGGGCATGCCGACGCTGCCGGCGGAGCTGTTTGAAAAGGTGCAGGCGTTGGCTCCTGGCAGCGCCATTGCCAGAAAACTGGCTCCGGCCTTTGAAAACCAGGCGCAAGCGCCATCTGCCGTGCTGCCGGCTGCGATGCTCACAGCCGTGCCACCCCCGGCGGGAGTCGAGGCCGCAGCGGTGAGCGCCGCTGCGGCTTCGGAAGTCAAAAGCGACATGCCGTTCCGATTCATCGATCCGCTGCCCGGTGCGGCGCAATCCTCAATCTCGCCTGCCGGTTCCTCGTCGGGCGTGACGCCGGCTTCCAAGCAGATCACGGCTCAGCCGAGCGCTCCGGCGGATGCATCTCCTGCTCCCCCCGCCCCTCAATCGCCGGCTCCGCCTTCCAAGCCGTCCCCGGAGACCATGGATGCCGAAACACGGTACGCACTGGGCATGGCCTATAAGGATATGGGATTGCTCGAAGAGGCGAAGGAGGAGTTCGCGATCTCCATGAAAGACTCAGGATTCTTCGTGGATTCCTGCTTGATGATGGGACTTTGCTTAAAGGAGCAGGCTCACTCCGATCAGGCCGTGCTGTTGCTGGAAAAACTTCTCGCCGATCCTCGATGTCGCGGAGGCAACGCGCAGATCGTGCGATATGAGCTTGGGCTTCTCTATGAAAAGGTAGGAGCGCTGGATCGGGCCATCAACGTGTATCAGGCCATTCCGGCGTTTCACGACGTTCCTCAGCGACTCGAGGCGCTTCGCCAAAACGGATCGAACGGCTCCTCCTATCCACATGCCGCCACGCTTTCCGTCCAGGGCTCAGCCCGCGTCGCAGGCGGATGATGTCCCCCGGCCTAGGCCGAGAGCTCCACGTCGTTCCGTCACCCGCCACTCCCATCCTCAAAGAATCAAATTCCTAACCGACTCGGTTTGGCGCGGGACGGCCCG
Organism: Nitrospiraceae bacterium; assembly: GCA_035715525.1. Lineage (GTDB taxonomy): Bacteria > Nitrospirota > Nitrospiria > Nitrospirales > Nitrospiraceae > JAHBWI01. Next base: position 3,219 of record DASTLA010000247.1, on the reverse strand, counting down.
CGAACACGGCGTCGATATTCTCGAGGCAGATCATTCCCATGCGGACGCGCGTGTTCAAAGTGGCCGACCCGAGATGGGGCAACAGGACAACCTGTCGAAGATCGCGCAGGCCCGGATGAACCAGCGGCTCCTGTTCGAAGACGTCGAGCGCAGCTCCCGCGATCCTGCGTTCGCGTAGCGCCACGACGAGAGCCGCTTCGTCGACGACGGCGCCTCGGCTCGTATTGACCAGGAAGGCCGTGCTTTTCATAGACGCCAGCTCGGCGGCACCGATTAGATGATGAGTTTCCGGCGTCAGCGGAACATGAAGTGAAAGAAAATCCGCTTCCCGGAGCAGTTGCTGCAGAGTTCGTGGCTCCCAGCCGCCTTGATCGACGTCGGGATGCCTGCTGTGCGCGACGTACCGCACATGCATGCCGAATCCCGTTGCCCGTCGGGCCACCGCTCGACCGATGCGGCCCAATCCCACAATGCCCAGTACAGTTCCCGATACCTCGGATCCGAGCATCTGCGTCGGCGACCAGCCGGTCCAGCTCCCGCTGCGCATGTACGCATCTCCCTCGGCCACCCGGCGGGCTACGGATAGGATCAGCGCCCACGTGAGGTCGGCGGTGGCGTCGGTGAGGACGTCCGGCGTGTTGGTCACGACCACGTTCCGACGTGCGGCAGCGGCGAGGTCCACGTTGTTGTAGCCGACGGCATAGTTGGCGAGAATTTTGAGTCGAGGAGACGCGGAAAGGAGCGTGTCGTCGATGACGTCGGTGAGCAGACTGATCGCCGCCTCGGCCTGTCGGAAATGATCTACCAAGCTCTCTCGAGAGGGTGGAACGTCGTCCGGCTCTCGCACCAAGTCGTAGCGCGCACGGGCCGCAGCCATGACCGATTCAGGGAGGCGTCGGGTGATGTAGAGGCGGGGACGGGCCATCGACTCTCCTGGAAGGCCCGTGCATCTTAGCCGAACGGTGAGAAATGCCACAACCCGGGTTCCGCCGATTGCCGACCGTCAACGGTCAATCGTTGCAGGGCCGCCGCATCCGGGACGATTGGACGCGTGCCGTGTGACGAAGGACCTTTGTCCCGCGGAAGACGAGACACGCTGGCGGTCGTTTTCCTCATCCTGTTAGAATGCGGCGGATCTCAATCGCATCATGACGCTTGTCCTTCCTGAAAAATCGAGCTCGGTCGTGCAGGACCTTCGGCAGTTGTTGGGCTCGGCCAAGGTTCAAAACGATTTTCCGACGCTCACCGCTTACGCCGTAGACGCGAGCATCTATCGCCTGACGCCGCAGGCGGTCGTGATGGCCGAGTCCGAAGACGACATCGAAGCCACAATTCGTTTTGCCACCGCGCGGGGGATTCCGCTGACGCCCCGCGCGGCCGGCACCAATCTGACCGGTTCCGCCATCGGGGTCGGCATCATCGTCGACATTTCGAGGCTCAACCGCATTCTAGAAGTCAACGAGCAAGAGCGATGGGCGCGCGTCCAACCGGGCATCGTGCTGGCCGAGCTGAACAAACAACTCGCTCTGCGCGGCCTCCTGTTCGGACCCGATCCATCGAGCGGCGACATGTGCAAGCTCGGCGGCATGTTGGCCAACAACTCAGCGGGTCCCCACACGTTGCGTTACGGAGCCGTAAAAGACAACGTCCTCTCGCTCAGGATTTGTCTGCCGTCCGGGGCTTGGCTGACGGCCTCGCCCCTGGCGCTCACGAACGAGGAATCGGCTCGGACGCTTGGCGAGCACCCGGCTCTGGACACCTTGCTGCGGCTCGTTCGGCAGCATACGGCGCTGATCCGATCGAAGCGGCCGACCGTGAGTAAAAATAGCTCCGGCTACAATCTGTTTGCGCTCGCGGACGGTCTCGAGCGCGGGGTCTTCGACCTCCCGAAACTATTCGTGGGCAGCGAGGGCACCCTCGGCATCATGAGCGAGGCCACGCTGCGACTGGAGCCCCGGCCGAAGGGAACGCTGACGGCCTTGATCCACTTCAAACGCTTGGAAGAGGTGGGTGAAGCAGTGCCGCATTTGCTGGGATTGCATCCCAGCGCGCTCGAGGTCATGGATGCCAACACGCTGAATTTGATCGGCCGGGCGAAGCACGGGATTCCGGCCGATGCAGCGGCCACGCTGCTGGCGGAATTGGACACGGAGGTTGATCTCGACGAGTTGCGCACTCGTGCCAATCACATGTCCGAACTGTGCCGACACTATCGGCTCTGCGCCGAACCAACGGTCGCGTTCGACAAAGAGCAGCGTGAGCAACTCTGGAAAGCGCGCAAGGCGCTCTATCCGACCCTCTATCGATTCGATCCCCGAAAGAAACCGATCAACTTCGTCGACGATGTCGTCGTGTCTGCGGATCGCATCAGCGGGCTCATTCGGTATTTGGAGGACTTTTTCCACGGTCGCAAGGTCCCGGTGGCGATCTTCGGCCACATTGGGAACGGCAACGCGCATATTGTGCCTCTGCTCGACGTCAACGACCGGCAGGATTTTGACAAGATGGTCGAGGCGTATCACGAGATCCATGAAACGGTGCTGTCGCAGTTCGGCGGGTCGATCTGCGGGGAGCATGGCGACGGACGCGTCCGGGCGGAATATGTGCGGAAGATGTTCGGCGATGATCTTTATGAGTTGTTCCTCGCGGTCAAGCGCGTCTTCGATCCCGACCGAATCATGAATCCTGGCGTGAAGGTTTCCGAAGCGCCCTTCACGCAGCACATCGACTATACTCGGCTGTCTAAATCGTGCGCGACGTGCGCCAAATGCAATTCGGTCTGTCCGGTGTACGATGTGTTTCAGTCCGAGGACATGAGCAGCCGTGGCTGGTTCGAGATCGTCACGGCGAAGGATTATAATTACCTCAACTCGCAGCGGGTGGTCGAAGCTTGTTTGAATTGCAAATCCTGCCGGACAATCTGTCCGGCCGGCGTCGATGTCGCCCAGCTGATCCTTCAACGGAGGGCCGAACATCCCAATCACGGCACCCGCTGGATCTTCGAATTGCAACGCCGTCTCAAGTTCTTTGAGTGGGGGTTGAAGCTGTTGGCGCGTACGCAGTCGCTGTGGGACCGCCGGCCGGTGCGAGTCCTCTTGGAGCGATTGGCCTCGCCGCTGCTCGCGCGCATTGCCCCGACGGCGAAGCTGCCGTCCTCGATGATAGTCCCCCGGTTGGCAGCTCGGCATCTCCGGGACCGCTATCCGGAACTGACGAGAC
>DASTLA010000246.1:0-3247 GCA_035715525.1 Nitrospiraceae bacterium | reverse complement strand
CAAGCCTGCGCCGGCACCTGGCCTGCCCGCGAGCTATTCATCGTCGATTGCGGTCTGACCCGCGCTTACCTCCATAACGACCAATTGTTTCCGGGGTGGACCGTGCTTGTACTGCAACGGCATGCCACCGAGCTGTTTCATCTCTCCTCCGAAGAACGCCATCGCCTCATAGACGAAGTGGCTTCTATGGCGGAGCTGCTGGCCGAGCACTTCCGCGCCGTCAAGTTGAACTACGAGCTCTTGGGCAACCAACTTCCGCACATGCACTGGCATCTCATCCCCCGGCTGGCCGATGACCCGGCTCCCCGCGACCCGGTCTGGACAATCCCGCATGCTCCGCGCACCCCCGAGGCCGTGGTTCTTGTCGCCGAGCTGGCACGACTTCGAGAGCTGTGGGCACTCAAGAATCGCCGTGCGTAAGCCTCCGGCTTGCCTTGCCCCAGAGCCAGACGAAGCCGGAAGCTTCACCGCAGTCCCACGAAGCTTCTTGCGCTCTTTGCTGTGGGCTCTCCCCATCCATGTCACAATCTCCATCATCGTCATGACGGGAGCAGGCCTCTATTACGTCTGGTCGGTGTCCGAGCAGGGCTTGTGGACTCGGGTGGGCGGATGGTCGCTCGCTGCCTTGTACGCGCTCTTGGGAGCGGCCGCAGGGGCGGCCGCCGGATTTCTCTATGCCGCTGCCGCGACGGTACAGCATTTGGAACAGGCGCTTCGCAGTTCGCTGCATGCCCTTCCGGCCCTGACTGGGGTCGATCGAGGAGAGGCGCAGCCGATTTCACACATTCGCGATCAGTATGGATCGCTAGTGGAGCGGTGGATGGGCAAGGTTCTGGATCGTCTTTGGATGCCGCGCTGGCTCGATGCGCTGATTCGTTCGTCTGTCCGTGAGGCGACGGTCGATCGGTTCATCGCCTCGTGCGAGCAACGTGGGCTCACCATGGTCGGTTCCCATGAATTCAGGAACTGGCTGTTGGCCGAAGGAGCCGGCCTTGGATTCCTTCCTGTGCACAATCAGCTGTTTTGGTGGCGATACCTCGTCGTAGGACTCCTCGGCCTTCTCGCGCTGCTGGCGGTGCTTCTCGCCTACTGGGCCTGATGGCGCTTACGTCGGCTTCGTGATCGGCCGTGAAGGCGTGAGTTCGTCTGTCAATCGGTCTGCCATTCGCAGAGCCAGCGCAATCACCGTGAGTGCCGGCGGGGCCGCTCCCGCTGTGGGAAACACCGACCCGCCGGCAATGAATAGATTCCGCATGCCGTGCACCAAACCGTGACGGTCAACGACCCCCGAACGGGGCGAGTTATGCATGCGGGTCGTACCCAACTGGTGATGGCTGGGGACGAATTCAATCTCCGTACGCCAATCTCTTCCTTGAAGCGAAGGACCCAGTGAGACCTTGGCGATCCCCGCCCGGTCCAATTCTTCTGAAAAGATCGAGCATGCACGATCGAATGTCCGTTGAACCAGTCCGTCCAATCGCCACTGTACTCGTACGCGGGCCATGCCCAATTCATCCTGTTCGTCGGACAGCGTGACGCGACTGTCGGGATCGGGCAACGGCTCTATCAGCGCGTGCAGCCTGACGCCCCGGACAAGGCGCCGAAATCGCAGCCAATGCGTGGCGGCGTACTGCAGCGTTTCCAAAGGCTGCCTAGCCAACCGAGCAAGAAGCATCGGCACTCGGTCCCGCAGCTTTTCTCGATCGATGAGGGCGCGCTTCAGCTCAACGATCGTTTGCGTGATGCCCGGGTGCTCGTCCGCATAGACGGAAGAAAAATCCATGCGCGAATTGAGCAGCCCTTCTCGCCGTTGCACCGCCGGCGTGAGCTGAACGTGAGCTGTGAAGCAAGTCCCAAACGCCGATTGCTCGGGATTCCCACGGTTGAGACATTCATCATACAAGCGATTCGATTTCCATTCGTCAACGAACTGGACCTCGCCTGCCAGAATCGAAGGGTGGTCCATAAAATAACGTCCCACTAGACCATACATATTGCCCAGACCGGACCGTCGCGCCTTGTTGGAAGCCAGAAGGATCCTGGCGTTCTCGATGGCCCCCGCCGCCAAGACGAACAACCGCGCAGTGACGAACATCTTTCGGCCTCTCAGCGATAGCACAACGGCCTGGCGGGCGGCGGTACCGGAAGGATCGGTCTCGAACTCCACCACGTTGGCGTACAGAAACACACGAAGACGGGTGGCCCGACCGAGCTCCTTCCGGTAAAGGGAGCCGAACGATTCTGGTGAACTGAACAACGAGAGGCTGTCTACCAATCGGTCTGTCGACAATGAAAGCCGACGCACGTCCGAACGTTGGAGCTGGGAGACCCAGAAGCCGATGTCATAATTATTGGGGCCTAAGCGTAACAGCGCGTGAGCCTGTTCATAATAGGGACGCAGGTCCGCAGCAGTGATCGGCCATCCGCTGTGAGGCACCCAGTCCCGAGCAGCAAAATCCTGGTCGTCCAAGGGTTGGCAACAGCCGTCCCATGAATTGCTGGCTCCGCCCAAATACCGGCTGCGTGATCCAGCAACTACCTCGTGCGGAACTCCCACGCTTTCTCCACGCGAAAGGGCGCGGGTCTCGCGATCTGATGTAAACCCGCCGCTTTCAAGAAGACAGGTTTCTATGCCGCGCCGATCAAGTTCACGGGCAAGCGTGAGCCCGGCTATTCCGCCTCCAACCACACAGACATCGGTTTTGATGACCGCGCCGAACTCCACTTCACGAGCGTCAACAAACATGAATGGGGTTACACCCGGCGCTTCTGCTGCGGGACGGCCAGGGATGCCGAGTTCGCGGCATCCGAGTTGGGGCGGTCACAGGGAAGGACTCCAGAAGAGGGTCATCCTTGATGCTAGATAATGGTACTCGTATGCTTTATCATTCAGCCATAATACGTAATTCGATTTCTGTTTTCAACCAGGGCTGAACGACCCAGAAGACGACTGTCGCCAGCCGCCTCTTTTCCAAAGCCCTTGCGGACGTTCGTCGGATTTTTCTCCGCCTCACGTACGGCGATACCGGCCATGTGGGCAAGGCGGGCCGGTTGTTGCGCTCCATATCTATGATATATATAAAGATGTTTTGCCTTGGGATCCTGGCTTCAACGCAATGATTCGAGCACCCCTCATCATCTTTTATTTCGCCGGGCCGTTGATCTTCGCTCTGCTGCCTTGGCTCGTGCAGTCCCCTTCCATCGCAGAGGAACTTCCCCCTGCCGATTCGGAGAAGGACTCCATACA
>DASTLA010000245.1:0-4207 GCA_035715525.1 Nitrospiraceae bacterium | reverse complement strand
CCTCGATCCCACCACCGTCATCGTCCTGGAACAGTTTGCGCATGCCGCCAGCCTCTTCATAGGCATCGACGGTGACGACGCGCACGCGCCGATCTGACGCGCGGACGGTGTTTTCGGTCAGCATGCGGCGGATCTGATTGGGGTGCTTCGACCAGTATGTTCGATCGCCTCCCAGACCTGCTCCTTCCGGAATGGGCGGACCAGACGGTGAAGGCCATGAGCTGCTCCAGTGTCATCTCGTCCTCGGCATGTTGTCGAGCAGCTTTTCGGAAACGGATACGAGCTTGAGCCGCTGCTTGACGATGTTGACCGAGACGAAGAAGTGCGGGGCGATCTCTTCCTCGCTCAGGCCCTGCTCGCGCAGGTTCCGGAAGGCGCGGAACTGGTCGAGCGGATGCTGAAAAAGCGCGCTGGAGTTCTCGACCCGTCAATCCTCCTCGGCCGAGATGTCGCTGCCAGCCTCGCGCACGATGCAGGGCACCAGCGCGATCCTGGCGAGCCGCTTCTTCTTGGCGAGGAGTTCGAGCGCCCGGTGCGGCCGCCGGCGGCGGGAATCTCGAACATGTCGGTCTTGTTGCCGTCGTCGTCCACGACCGGACGGACGTTGAGGCTTGAGGCTCTGCAGGAGGCCGCGCGGGCAATATCCTCGGCGAGCTCCTCGATCGAGACGCCGACCTTGACCCGCCGGACATTGGACTGAGCACCAGCTTATTGAAGGGGCTGTCACGCGAGGCGCTGAGGGTGACTTTTGGACTAGCAGTCGCCATGGTGGGTTACTCCGCGAGGCACGCCGAGAGCCTTTCTCTCGGCTTCCAGCCCGTCATTGGAAACAGGGTGCAGCCCTCTCACTTTATGAGCGCCGCACAGCAGGAGGCGGGCGGAGGCGCGGAAACGCATGTCCTGGATCAATTTGCCTGGCGTGCTGGGCTGATCAAGAGGAATTGCGGCCCGAGGCAGTTTTCGGAAGGCAGTTTGCCAAGCTCTTGACCCGCAGCATCGAAGGATGATTTTGCCTATTACGTATCAAGATTCGGATTTTGGGCATGGATGAGCAGCTAGAAAAGAACAGGGCCGTAGTCTTACGCTTCAACCACAAATGTCTGGCAAATGGCGACGATAGCGTTCTTGAGCACGTCTTGGACTCTGAATTCGTCAACCGGACTGCGATGGCTGGAATCGATAGTGGCATTGAAGGTATGCGTTATGTGATCAAGGATGTGCTGCACAAGGGGTTGTCTGAAGTCCGGGTCGAAATTGATGACATGATTGCGCAGGGCGATCGGGTTGCGACGCGTAAGCGCATTCTGGGCCGGCATACGGGCGAGTTCCTTGGTGCGGCGCCGACGGGTCAGAGCGTGGAGATAAACGTCTTTGACATCGTGCGCCTAAGGGGCGACAAGTATCTTGAACATTGGGGGCTCAATACGATTCCGCTGGTTGTGCAGTCCTTGAAGAGTGGTAGCTAGAGCTATTACGCCGATGCAGACGGACCAATCGTCTGTCTGCATTCGATCTCGACATCTTCTTCAGGCAGGAAGGCCAGCAGCCAGTCGGCGCTTGCTGCCGTCGCCGATCGCGATCTCGCCAATGCGGTAGCCACACACGAATCGATGTTCTTCGTGGAAAAGGCCAGCGATGGCACGGCAATCGACTATGCAGCCGCCATCGAGGGTGAACTCTGTCTCGTCCCGGGCGGCAAGGCCCTGGAAGCGCTCGAAGACGATTACCGGCGGATGGTGGATGACGGCTTGCTGCTGGAAGGTGCAGAGTCGTCCGGAACCTTGATGGAGAGATGCTCCGACGTCGCGGAGCGTGCGAACCGGTGTTGATCGGCGTGGAATAAGGACAACGTTTTGGAGTGCGCCCTGAGGGTGGACAGATTGGGATTGGCGAATTGACAATCCTGTCAACCCTAACGCCGGTCTACCGCGCCGACATCGAGTAAGGGCGATGCGTCGATCGCTCCAGCATTGAGCATGGCACCGACTTTCTCGAGTGCGGCCACGATCATTGCCTGCTCCCAATCGGGTAACGCACCAAACTGGTCAGCGAATATACGCTGCAGCGGGTCTGGAGCGGCAGCAAGCACTCCCCTCCCCTCCTCGGTGGCAGCAACCCACACGAGCCGCCGATCACGCTCACCCCGCGTACGAGCCACCAATCCACGCGCCTCCAGCTTGTCTACGAGCGAAGTCGCAGTCGCCTGACCAACACCAGCCTTGGCAGCGATATCCTTCGGCGTCGCCCTGCCGGCGGCGGCAACAATTTCCAAGACGATGAGCTGCGGCGTCGTCAATCCGGTTGCGCGCGCAAGCGTGCGCGCATTCAGTTCCGTCGCCCGTAGGATGCGCCTCAGCGCTATCAAGCTCGTCTGCGTACGATCTTCCATGCTGCGAATCCAGGGACGCAATTCCACTTGGGGAGTGATAGCAGATAAAACCCATTTCGATTAGCGAAGCAATTTTGTTCGTTTTGAGCGGAGAAACTAGCCGAATTTGGCTGGTGCATGGAAAACTTTTGGTATGCCGGTTGAAATATGCTTCGATCGCCGTAATATCGGCCCCGCCGAAACGAGGAGATCCATGCCCACCAACGACTTGAAGCTGGCTCGAAAACGACAGGACGACATCATTTACCGCGCCCCCTGCTCTGAAGACGGAGCGAGTGTCTGGCGACTTGTCAGTTCATGCGCGCCCCTGGACGAAAACTCCCTCTACTGCAACCTTCTCCAGTGCGACCATTTCGGCGATACGTGCATTGCTGCAGAACGCCAGAGCGACGGCGCCCTCGTCGGCTGGACTTCAGGTTATCTGATCCCGGACGAACCGCAGACGCTGTTTGTCTGGCAGGTCGCCGTCGACGAAACAGTCCAGGGCAAAGGCGTTGGAAAACGCATGCTGACCACACTTCTGGCCCGCGATGCCTGCCGCAAAGTTACGGCGCTCAAGACCACGATAACCGCCGAAAACAAGGCGAGTTGGGGCCTGTTCTCATCGCTTGCGAAGGTTCATGGCGGCGAAGTGCACCGCGAACCCTACTTCCGCAAGGATCTGCATTTGGATGGCAGGCACGCGACCGAGCATATGGTGACGATCCGTTTTCGAAGCAGCCTTGCGAACGCTGCCTGACCGACTACGCCCGCACATCAATTCCAGAGGAATACCATGACGACCGTATCCACGGACGATAAGAATATTTTTGCACGGCGGGAATCTGCGGCCCGAAGCTATTGCCGCAGTTTTCCGACACTCTTCACCAGAGCCGAAGGTGCTAAGCTAACCGCTGCCGACGGGAAGAGTTACATCGATTTCCTGGCCGGTTGCTCGTCCCTCAATTACGGGCACAACGATCCGGACATGAAGGCCGCGCTCATCGAATATATCCATTCCGATGGCGTGGCCCACGGGCTGGACATGTACACCAACGCCAAGGCCGATTTCCTCAACGCTTTCGAACGGGTGATCCTGAAGCCAAGAGGTATGGATCACCGCATCATGTTCACCGGTCCCACGGGAGCCAATGCGGTAGAGGCGGCAATGAAGCTCGCGCGCAAGGTGACGGAACGGACCAATGTGGTCGCGTTCACTAACGGCTTCCACGGCGTCACGCTTGGCGCTCTATCAGCAACCGGTAACAGCTATCACCGGAACGGCGCAGCCGCCTCTCTGCCGGACGTGACCCGCATTCCGTATGACGGATTTCTCGGTAAGGGTATCGACACGGCCGACGTGCTGGACCGCATGCTCGCCGAACCTTCCAGTGGTATCGATGCACCTGCAGCGATAATTCTTGAAGCTGTTCAGGGCGAAGGCGGTCTGAATGACGCTTCTCGTGAATGGGTGAGAAAGGTCGGACGAATCGCCCGTGACCATGGTGCCCTCCTCATCATCGATGACATACAAGCCGGCTGCGGTCGCACCGGTACATTCTTCAGCTTCGAGGAGATGGGTGTTGAGCCCGATCTGATCACGATGGCGAAATCGCTGTCCGGGTTCGGACTGCCAATGGCAGCGTTGTTGGTGAAGCCGGAATATGACGTCTTCGGGCCCGCTGAGCACAACGGCACCTTTCGCGGCAACAATCATGCTTTCGTGACAGCCAGGGTCACGCTGGAGAAGTTCTGGGCCGATGGCATCTTTCAGGAGACCATCCGCGAACGCGCTGCTTACCTGCAGGCACGGCTAGAAGCTATCGCCGGACTGCTGCC
>DASTLA010000244.1:0-5686 GCA_035715525.1 Nitrospiraceae bacterium | reverse complement strand
CGTCCTGACCGCCACGTTTACCGGCATGGTGCTGGCGCTGCAAGGCTATTACACGCTCAGAAAATTCGGCTCGGAGGCGGTCCTGGGATCTGCAGTGGCCCTCAGCATCATTCGGGAGCTCGGCCCGGTGTTGGCGGCGCTCATGGTGACGGCGCGAGCCGGGTCGGCGATGACGGCGGAGATCGGCATCATGCGCATCACGGAACAGATCGACGCGCTCGATACCATGGCCATCAACCCGCTCCAGTATCTGATCGCGCCGAAATTGGTGGCGAGCCTCATCGGAGTCCCGCTACTCGTGGCGCTGTTCGACGTCGTCGGCATCTTCGGCGGCTACCTTGTCGGCGTGAACCTGTTGGGCGGCAGCCATGGGGCCTACTGGAGCTCGATCGAGTCTTCCGTGGAATGGAAGGACGTCTACGGCGGGATCGTGAAATCCATCAGTTTTGGACTGCTCATCAGTTGGGTTTGTTGTTACAAAGGGTTCTATACCAGGCACAGTGCGGAAGGTCTGGGCACCGCCACCACCGAGGCGGTCGTGCTGTCGGCGGTATTGATCCTCGTATGGGACTACTTCCTGACGTCCGTGTTGTTGTAGGACGGGAGACGCATATACCTCCTGAGCCTGACGTGTTCCGTCTCAGGTCTGCCGAAGCGATTATGATTAAGCTCGTCGGAGTGGAAAAAACATTGGGTGGTCAGCCGGTTCTGCGCGGGATCGATTTGGAGATCCCCAAAGGTAAGCTGACGACGATCATCGGCAAGAGCGGCGAGGGAAAGAGCGTCTTGCTCAAGCACATGATCGGGTTGATGCAGCCCGATCGTGGGCAAGTGTGGGTCGACGGCACGGAGATCAGCCGGCTGAAGGGCACCGCGCTGAACGAAGTGCGGAAGAAGTTCGCCATGCTGTTTCAGGGTGCCGCGTTGTTCGACTCGTTGACCGTGTTCGAGAACGTGGCGTTTCCGCTTCGAGAAAAGCTGCGGTTGAAGGGAGAGTCGGTCACGCGCCGGGTGGAGGAGAAGCTTGCTCAGGTGGGGCTTGCCGGGATGGGTCATAAATATCCGGCCGAGCTCAGCGGCGGCATGCGCAAGCGGGCTGGATTGGCCCGAGCCCTCGTCATGGAACCGGAAATCATGCTGTTCGACGAGCCGACGACCGGACTGGATCCGCTCATGGCCAAATCGATCCACGATTTGATCGTGGAGATGCAGCATACCTTCGGGTTCACGGCCGTGATGGTCAGCCATGAAATTCCAGAAATCTTCGGCATCTCGGATTATGTGGCGATGCTGAAAAAGGGCCGGATTGCCGCCATGGCTCCGTCGAGCGAGTTCGTGAAAACCACGGATGAAGAAATCCGCGAGTTCATTTTTGTGGGCGGGACCGTGAATGTGAAAGGGGCGTCGGGCGGGCGGGCGTAACGACGCCATACAATAGCGATGAACATGGTGAGGCGACGCTAATCGGCCTTGTGCCAGAGGAGCTCGATATGGAGCGGGCGAGATTGGAATTGATCGTGGGGCTGTTCGTGCTGGTCGGGCTGGCCTGCCTGGGATATCTGTCCATCAAGCTCGGCAAGCTCGAGGTCATCGGCGGCAACAACTATCTGGTGGATGCGGAGTTCACGTCGGCGTCGGGACTCAAGGCGGGCGCGTCGGTCGAAATTGCTGGAGTCGAGGTCGGGCGAGTAAAAGAAATCGGGCTGAGCGAAGATCGTGCCCTTGTAAAGCTCGCGATTCGGGACGGCGTAAAACTGTATTCCGACACCATCGCGTCCATCAAAACGAGGGGCATCATCGGCGATAAGTACTTAGCCTTGTCCGTCGGCGGAGGCGGCGATCCGCTGAAACCCGGTGATAAGATCCGGGACACGGAATCCGGGCTTGATCTGGAGGAACTGGTCAGCCAGTATGTACATGGGAAGGTCAACTGACGCAGCGGGGAACGGCGATGAGCACGGAGCATGGGCCATTCACGGAGAGGATTCGTATGAGCGGACGGGGCATAGTACTGGCGATATTGACGACGCTGTGCATCTCGGTGGCCGGATTGTCGGCTGCCGCTGCAATGACTGCTACCGATGCGGTGAAGGGAACGATTGACCAAGTCTTGAAGATCCTGGCCGACAAGGAGCTCAAACAACCGGCCCGGGCAGAGGAGCGGCGGCAAAAACTCGAGAAAGCGGTCGGGGAACGATTCGACTATTCGGAGATGTCCCGACGGTCCCTCGGCGCGCCCTGGAACCAGCTCAGCGACAAAGACAAGCAGGAGTTCGTCGACCTGTTCCGCACCTTGTTGACCAATACCTATGCCGACCGGGTGGAGACCTATTCAGGCGAAGGCGTCCAGTATCTAAACGAACGTACGGAAAAAGAATACGCCGAGGTCCGCACCAAGATCCTCTCGGGAAAGACCGAGATTCCGATGGATTATCGCCTGCTGAACAAAAATAATGACTGGCGCGTCTACGATGTGGTCGTCGACGGCGTCAGCCTCGTGAACAATTACCGTGGGCAATTTTCAAAAATCCTCCGAACTTCCTCGTATCCCGACCTCGTCGACCAACTGCGCAAGAAATCCGACAAGATCAAAGCTCCGTAAACGCTGTACGGAGCGTTCGATCGCGAAGCCAGCCATGCGGGGAATGCACAGGTTCTTGCTGTGGAGCTGCATGGCAGTGGCAGGATTTCTCTTCTGGGTCCGCCCTGTCCCTGTGATTGCGGACACGCAGGTTTTCCCGGTTCCGTCGGTCTCGACCAGCCGGAACGACGGGAACGACGTGGGGCTGATTGCTCCCATCCTGATCACCGATCCGGACGGCGAGCTGCGCTACCTCATGGCCCCCATGTTCATCCAAAATTCTATCGTGGGCTCGCGGGGAGTCTTCAATCTCTTCCGGTATTGGCCGGGAGGGCGGCAGATGCAATTCATCGGCTCGTTCACGGAGCGGATCGAGCGAAAACTGTTCTTCAACTATGCCGATCCTGCCTTCAACAACGGTCAGTATTCATTGAACTTCGGCGGCACGTTCTTCAAGAATGCCACGTCGCGGTTCTTCGGGATCGGCCAAACGACTCCCGAGTCGGCGGAGTCCAACTATACGGCGCGAGAGGCACGGGCGTACTGGCGATTCGGGGTGCATGCGAACGAAGTGACGCAGATTGCCGTGGGCCAGCGAGTCCGGCAGGTGCGTTTGGAACGCGGTGCAACGGACTTGCCGTTTTCCGTTAGCCAGTTTCCGAATGTGGACGGCATGCAGGGTGAATCGATCATCATCGGGCACCGAGCGACCTTTCTCTACGATACGCGCGATAACCTGATCACTCCCACCGACGGCATCGCCGTCAGCGCCTATGCGGAAATCAACCAAAATTTGAAGAGCGGCGATCATCCCGTTTACTCGCGATACGAGATCGAGGTCAAGAAACTCATTCCGAGCGAATCCAAACGGGCCATTCTCGTTCTGCGGGCCGACCTGCAAGCGACGTTGGGAACCGAGGTTCCGTTCTTCGAGCAATCGTCCTTGGGCGGACAAAACAATCTTCGCGGGTATGGAATGGACCGCTTCATCGACAAACACCTGGTGGCCTTCAGCATCGAAGAGCGGATCCATGTGCTGCGGACGAAGATTGCCGGGGTGACGGCGGATCTCGAAGTCGCTCCGTTCCTCGACACGGGCCAGGTGTTCAATTCGTTCAAGGACGTCAGCTTTAAAGACTATCGAATGACCCCCGGATTCGGACTCCGCGGCATCGTACGGCCCAACGTCGTCGGCCGGCTGGATATCGGTTGGAGCCGTGAAGGCAACAGTGCCGTGTTCGCCGGTCTGGACTTTCCATACTAGCCAGCCCCCCATGCGGCTGCGGACGTTTATCGGCTGGTTCGTCCTTGTCGTATCCCTTCCCTCAACGGCCAAAGCCGAGGGATTCGGTCCCTTTCCCGTGCGGAATTTTCAAGCCGTTCAGCAATTGGTTTTACAGATGCCAGGGGACCGGGCCTCGGTGGTCCGGCCGGGGACGCTCGACGTCCGCCTCGAACTGGCGGAGACGAGCAGCATTGCCCGTGATGTGACCGATCAAGCCCAGGCGACGATGAAATTCGAGACCCTCCGGGCCGGTTTGTTTCTCCGCTACGGGCTCACCGATCGATGGGAGATCGGGATGGAAGTCCCGGCCATGCATCGATACAGGGGTTTTCTGGAAGGAGCCATCATGGCCACCGAACGGGCCACGACGGGGCTGGCGCCGGCCAGGAAAGCGCTCATGAATGTGGGCTACGCCTACCAAATCGACCGTGGCGGGCGGACGGTCTTCAGCGGCAAGGAAGGTGGGACCGGCTTGGGCGATATCTCGTTCTTTGCAAAGTATCAGGTGCTGAAAGAAACCTCGGCTATTCCGGCGCTGTCGTTCAGGGCCGCGGTCAAGGCACCTTCCGGAGACACCGGGCAGATCTTTGGAAGCGGGAACCCGGACGGCGCCGTGGGATTGGCCCTGGAGAAAAAACTTGGATCCCGCTGGATCGCCTATGCCAACGTCAATGGCATTTTTCCCACCGGTCACATCGCCGGGCTACCCTTGCAGCCGGTATTGAGCGGCCTAGCTGCGGTGGAGTTCGTGTGGACGGAAAATCTGTCGTTGACCGCCCAGTTCGATTATTACTCTTCCCCCTTCCATGGGACCGGTACGCAAACGTTGGACAAGGGCGTCACGGAGTCTGCGGCCGGATTTAGTTATCGAGTGAGTCGGGCGCTTCTCTGGCAGGTGTATGGTGTTGAAAATCTAGACTTTATTACCGGCAGCGCCGCCGATTTTACTATCTCGACGGTGCTGACCTACCGCTTTGGGGGCTGAAGAGACGGGTGGCTAACTACCCAGAATATAGAGTGAAACCCTTGACATCGAATTTGCCGTATGTGAGACTACCACGAATTGGGGATCTTCTTCGCTGCTTCGCTACGTCCTGCTCTCTACAGAACACACATCCCATTTGAGCGTGGTTTCTCATTATTTGACAAGGAGATAGAGCAATGTCGTTGTTGAAGACCATTCATAGTCCGGCTGATTTGAAGCGCCTCTCTCCGGAGCAGTTCCCTGCGCTCTGCCAGGAGATTCGCGAGCAGATCATCTCCGTGGTCTCTAACGTCGGCGGGCACTTGGCTTCAAACCTCGGGGTGGTGGAGTTGACCGTCGCCATGCAGTATCTCCTGGATACCCCGAAGGACAAAATCGTCTGGGACACCAGCAACCAGGCCTATACGCACAAATTGCTCACCGGGCGGCGCGAGCAGTTCCATACCTTGCGGCAGTACGGAGGGCTGAGTGGCTTCTGCAAAAGGGAAGAAAGCGCCTACGACACCTTCAATGCCGGACATGCGGGTACGGGGGTTTCAGCGGCCTTCGGAATGGTGGAAGCCCGCGATCAACAAAACGAAAAATACAAAGTGGTCTGCGTGGTCGGAGATGGGGCCATGACCGCCGGAATGACGCTCGAGGGACTGCATCACGCAGGCGGGACGAACCGCGACTTCCTCGTCGTGCTGAATGACAACCAGATGTCCATCTCCAAGAACGTGGGAGCCATTTCAGCCTACTTGAACCGCACCTTCACCGGCGAATTCTATGCCCGGATGCGGGACGAAGCGGGCCAGCTGCTGCGCAAGATTCCCCATATCGGACTGGAAATGCA
>DASTLA010000243.1:0-5659 GCA_035715525.1 Nitrospiraceae bacterium | reverse complement strand
CAGGATCGAATAGGTTCTATAGTTGAAGGTGACGTTGGCACCTGAAAAGGTGGATGTGTAGAGCCCTGTCGCGGTGCTTTGTTGGTTTCCCAAGACGCGGGCATAGATGGTCCTGCTTTGCGAGACGGTCCCCAGAAGCTGGGTAAAATTGAGTGCAACAGGATTTCCGAGCGCCGGCTGTTCGCGCGATCCCCACGGTGTGACCCGCGCAGCATCCTGATAGAAGTTGAAGTTCAGGGGAGCATTGGCAGCATTGCGCATATGGCGGACACCGGATGTTGCACCGCCCGATCCGGCGTTGATGTTAAGACAAACGCGGATATTGGTGAGCAGTCCACTGCTACAAGTGACATTAACCGTTCCAGTCACATCAACAGCTGCACCTGACAATGTATCCACATTGCCAAAATTGACGCTCGAGACGCTGAACGTGCAGCTTTGCGCCCGCGCCATGTCGACCGCGAAGACGGTGCAAAGGAGCATCAGGAAGAGCTGTCGTAATACCTGACCCATCATTGTGTCGCCTGACATACGGCATTCGGAATTGCGACCTGCTCGCCCTCTTGTGGCTGGAAACTGAATGATGCTTGACACTGGCCGCGAGAGGGTTGGTCGATGACAACGGTGTTCTGTAGTCCAAGGCCGGTGATGTAGGCTTGTCCGTCGTAACCGACGACAAAGCTTCCGGAACTGCCTGCGAGATGACCGGTCGATCCTGTTTCGACGAAGCTGCCCTCTTCGTCGCGCAGGGTCACAAGTGCGGCTTGGGGGGTGGTATCGACGTCGAACTTGACGACCGTACCGCTGCGGTCGGCGGGCACCGTAGTCTCCTTTGTCCCGCTGACGCTCGCATTGACCGGAAGATTGGTCGGGTCGATCGTCACCTTGTTGGGCTCGTAGGAGCGCAGATCGGGCAGCAGGAGCTTGCCGCTTCGGTTCGTCCGTCCCACAGGTCTGTTCTCATATTCGACCTCGACGCCGGGAACCCCCGTATCGACGACAGCAAAGGCATCATTGACACGGTTCGACAGGAAGACGCCGCCTCCAGCGAAGACCACGGCTCCGTCAATTTGCGCACTGGCCCTGTACAGGTCCTCATATTGCTCGACCCCAGCCTCGAAACGCGCGATTGCTGCACGATAATCGACGGATGCAAGCCGGTTCGTACGAGCACCTTCGGCGTCACGAATTCGCCAACCGACGCTGCCCACTTTGTTTTCAGCGGACTTGATCAGGTCCGTTGTCACCGTTGTTCCTTCCGAATCGGACGACGTTCCGATTGATGCGTTGATGTCGCCTCCGAACGTCATCGAGAGCCCGGCAAAGACACCGAAGGAGTGGTCGTCCTCGAAGTCCTTGTAGGCGGTTGCAAAGAGGGATGCCCTGCTGCCGATAGGGCGATTGTAGGAGAGGCCGAGAATGCGCGACCGATCGCCTTCGACGGTCTCGAACTGCGTGTAGCTGACGTTGAACGTCGATGGATCGAACTTCAGGGGAACGGAGAGTGAAACCTGATCCAGTGATCGGGGCGGTGCTGCGCTGAGGTGGTCGAAATCAGGCAGCAATGATGACAATGGCTCGGCGGTAACGGCTGCGATGTCCAGATAGTCGCCGAAGGTGCGCTGCGTCCGTCCATAAAGGTGGAAATCCCAGAGTTGCAGTTCGATGCTGCCAGCGATCTGATATCCAGTCCGCCCGCCATATGCGCTGGCCGCTGCGGCGAATGATCCGACACCATAGTCTCCGATGCCGAATACGGCCCCGGTGCCACCGTTCAGAAGCCCCCCTCCGCCTTCGGCATGAGCTTCCAGCGTGAGCCAATCGTTGAGACCATATCGAACCGTACCCGAAGCCATGAAGCGGCTGTCATAGTCGTTCGATTCGATGCCATAGAACCGGCGTGCAAACCCGGCTTCACCGGAGAAATCCCAAAGCCCCGGAGCAAGGAGGTTGGACGAGGCAAAGAATGGAGTCTCGGAAACAATTTCTCTCCCCAATGCATCCCTCACCACAACGCGAGCGGTGCCGCCCCCCGTCACCACGGGCAGATTCGTGATCTCGAACGGACCGGGCGGAACCTGCTGCGACAGGCGGCGAGCATTGTTCACATAGACGTCCACAGTGGAAGGGACGGCGGCAGACCCGGAAAGCTCAGGCAAAGGCATGGTCACGAGATCAGGCCGTAATCCGAAATTGCGTTGGACCTGAACGCCGCCGAGCCGGGTCGGACGGGTCCAACTCAGGCCACCCGTAATGACATCACCGGCACGATAGGTGATCATCGTTCGCGGGCTGGAATACGACCAAGTGGTATCGAGCCGTGTGGTATCGTAGGCTTCGTCCGGCGAACTGCTGACGATCTGGGAGTGGCTTACGACACCGAGCGGGCTGAATGCGCGTCCTTCAAACCACCCGGAAACGCCCTCGAAGGCCCACATATCGTCGATGCCGTCGCCGCCGGTGCTTCCATAAATCGTATAGTTGACGAGCCCTCCCATGCTGCTTTCGGCCTTGGGTACTTCGTCAGTGGATTCGTGGGCCTCGATGACACGGGTCGAGATTGCGTCATATCCGACCTTGAAGTGAATACTCTGGCTGGCCTCGTCCAACTCGTAGGTTACGTCCGGAAGGCGTGAGATCGCAATCAATCCATCCGGTCGCAAGGCCTGTTCTGCTGGCTCAATTCCGACATTGCGCAACTGATCAGGCTGGATTGCGAGGCTCCCATCCGCCTCCTGCCGAAACGCGGCAATGAGATCGGTCGGCCTGTCGTTGATGAAGACCTCGAGCTGGAGGCTTCGAACAGTACCCGCTTGTTGGTGCCCCATGTCAGCGGGCAGTTCCACCGGGGGGAGTGACTGCGCGAAGGCAAGGGGGCGGTCCAGCGACGGCAGCAATCCGCTTGACATTGACGCCAGTAGACTAACCGCCGCCAATACGCGCGGTCGCATCGAAACGTCCTGCTTCGCTTTCGGCGCTGATAGTCAGCGTGCCCCCGGATGGGCTGCCCGAGCCAGGCACGACCCAGCTTGCCGTCGCGTTGCCTAGAACATAGCCGACAAGGCCGTCTTGCTTGGCCAGAACTCTTCCGTTGTCACTCAAGGCCAGATCCGACACCTTGAGCCGCTGCGTTCCCGTATTCCTGACGGTGACCTGATAGCCGCCCTGAACGCGCCTTACGGACCATGACGGATCGGCCCCTGCGGTATTGGTTTGGCTGAAGAATACCGGGATCGAATGACGGACCACCAGAATGACGGTTCCGTTCTGCCGACGCGAAGGGTCAGGCAACTCGTCGACAATGATCCTGTAGCTTTCTTCCGCCTGAATCGGGCGCTTTGTCGTCCTGACGATCCGTATGAGGTTCTCGCCACCGGGTTGGAGCGTCGTTATAGGCGGACTGGCTACAACATCGTTGGTCGCCTCGTAGACGTCTTCCCCGTTCCGCTGTGACCACCGGAAGACCCGGACCTGAACATTTATGGGGCGGTTCTCGTCGTTCCAGACGCGGATCGTGGATGCTGCTGTCGGAGCCTTCAGATCGAGGACGACCGGCGCGACCCGCAAGGACGCAGCGTGTGAGGAAGAAACCAATTGATACGCAAGCGCAAGGCTTGCAAGAAGCAGAGTAAGTGACCTCATGTTCCCCTCGGTCTGGGACGGTTCTTGGTTAGTAGGTCACGGTTACGGTGATGACGTCGCTGTAGGTTCCCGGTGTTGGTGTCGCTTGTGCCGGCACTTGGCCATAGACCGTATAGGTCTGTTCGGAACCGGTCCCGGTGCCGGTCACCGTATCGGTTCCGATCGTGTTCCCCCAAACATCCGTATGCGCCGGATCGGTATAGAGCGAGTATGCGACCGTCTCGGCGTCCGGTCCGGTCATGAGGCGCGAAGCAACGGTGGCTCCGGTTCCCGTGCCCTCGTTCAGGCCGATGTCATAGGCGGTTCCATTGGTGCACTGGACGGCAATGGCGCTGGTCGCCTCCACCGCAGTGTCTATCACGCCGGTTGCGCCAAAGTTCAGGTCGCTTGCCGAGTTGATCTGGCATTCGGCGTTGATCGTGATCTGGACGTTGAATTGCGTCGTGGCAGTCTGGGAAAGGGCTGGGCTCGAAATGAGCGTCGAGATCGCCAACAGGCCTAGACAGGTCGCAAGACGGTTCCGCATCAATCCTCCTTCTCGGTTACCGACGCGAGGACGAACACGACAAAGCGGATCGCCTCAACGGCAATCCCCCGACCCGAGTCAGGAGTATACAGACCGAACTGGTTTATGAAACCCTAAGTTGGGCCTGCCTGTTATCCGCGTGCAGCTCGGTTATGTGGCGGCTTACTGGCAGATGACACGCACCCTTCCTGCGGCTCGATCCGCTGGCTGGCAGGCAAGCGAAGTTCCCTTTTCCCGAACTGTTGGAGCACGTGCAACGACCTTGGGCGGCGGGCCTAAGGTGGGCGGCGGAGGTGGCGGAGGAGCTTCGGGGAACCGATAGATCGGTTTGGAGTTTGGGGGGCCGACAGGCGTCGGCGACAAGATAACCCGCGGAACGGCAGAGGTTCTCACCATCTTTACCTGGTACTTGGGGACGACCGTCCCATCATAGGTACGTGTGCAGGACGCCGTGGCGAGCAGCGCCGTTGCAGCAAGTGAAACACGAACAAGAAGGCTCCACATAGCAGTGTTCGATATCGCCTCAGGAGAGCGAAATAATGTCAAACCAGGATATACAAGATTTCGTGGTTACGGATGTTCAAATGGCCGACGACAGCGATGTCAATAGGGTTGCGATCATCCTTGCCGATGCCCGCGGCGGTAGCATACGCCTCCACCTCAATGCCGACATGGCCGAGCTTCTGCGCGAGCGCGTGTCAAAAGCGATCGACCGGAAGGCGGGGCCGTAAAGCAGCGAGGACCAGATCAACAGGTCCTGACCCTAGAGGATCGCACCCTGTTCCACGAGACGTGACCTGACGCTTTCGACGTCGATCCGCTGATTGCCGTCGACGCAATCGGCGGCCGCAACTCCCGCGGCCTGGCCGGTGGCAAAGGCCGTGCCCATCACGCGGATCGAGCCATAGGCTTCCGGGTCGGCGCCGATCACCCGGCCGCCATACCAGAGATTGTCGAGCGAGGCGGCGCGGATGGCATCGTAAGGCACGTGGAAATAGCCTTCGCCGCCGATCGAGGTGTAGATCGGCTTGCCCGCCTCGCCATGCAGTTCCACGGGCCAGGCGGCACGCGCGATGCCCTGCGCGCTCTGTCGACCGCCTTTCACTTCGGCGCTCGTCAGTTCGAAACGGGCCTGCGGATGGCGCGTCTCGCGGATCCCGACCTGTGGACCGGTAGCGACCAGATAGGCATTTTCGAAGCCCGGCATCTCGCGCTTCAGGAGGCCGACATATTCGTGCGCCATGGCACGGCCGGCCATCTCGGCTTTGGTGAAGCTCTCGGAGCTCAGATCCTTGATGTCGAGATCGACGGTCATCCACCACATGTCGCGCGACAGGGGCAGACGTATGATGATGCCGCCGTCCGTGCGGTGAATCGGATAAGCGCCGCCCCGGTTGTAACGAGCGATGACTTCCTGCAGGCGCTGGCGGTCGATCTTGAGATCACGCGCGATGCCCCCGATGCGGATCGGCAGGGTCAGCGCCTGCAGCT
>DASTLA010000242.1:0-26794 GCA_035715525.1 Nitrospiraceae bacterium | reverse complement strand
CGCTGTCGCCTACTGTCGGTGGGCCGGTAAGCGCCTGCCCACCGAGGCGGAATGGGAAAAGGCCGCCAGGGGCACGGATGGGCGAAAATATCCTTGGGGAGATGAGTGGGATCTCGAAAAAGCGAACAGTGCAAGCTATTGGGCGAAGGAAACCGTGGAATTTTCCAACAGCCGAGACTGGGAAGAATTCTGGTTGAGAGGTAAGGGGGCCATCGTCTCCAAGGAAAAAGGCCTCAAGGGCGAAGTCCTGACGCTTCCGGTCGGGTCCTTCCCGCAAGCCGCCAGCCCTTATGGGATTCAGGACATGGCCGGCAACGTCGCTGAATGGGTCCAGGACTGGTACAACCCCAGTTACTACCGAGCCGCGCTGCTCGCCGATCCGACCGGCCCGGAACGAGGCGCCATCAAATCGATGCGGGGAGGATCCTGGCTGAAGCCGGCTATCAGCCTCCGCACCAGCGACAGGGACTGGGGAACGATCGACAGCCGCCCTTCCGGTACCGGCTTTCGCTGCGCCCGCGACGCCTACTAACGATCGCCTACCGAACGTTGCGGCAGCCCCGTCATCACTTACATCCTTTTCGATTCTGCTCATTCCTCCTAACTGTAGGTTTTTCATGACTTGCTAGGCCGCCTAATAGGACGCGCTTATACTTATCGACGGGCCCATAGAACTACGGAGCATCAGGATCGGCGATGGCATTCCGCACGAACCTCACAAAGGTCCCGCTGACTGTTGCGCTCTTCTTTCTGACCGGCGCGATATTTTCTTTAGACATGCGCGACGAGTACGAGGGAGCAACAACTTGGTTGCTCTATTTCATACTCGCCATCCCGGTGGCGAAGCTCTATTCCCCCCGCGTCCTACTTTTCGCCATCTCCGGCTGGTCCCTGCTGATTGCCGTTAAGCTCGTTCAGTTATCACCGACCGGCCACGTCGGCACGTCGATCTTCAATCGTTCCATCGGCATGATCATTCTGTGGACGATGGCATTCCTCCTCTACCGACAACGCTCGCTGGGCCAATTGATCAGTGAAGAGGAGCACCGGGTCACCGCGATTCTCGACGGAGCGCTCGATGCAGTCATCGCGATCAATGCCCACAGCCGGATCACGGCCTGGAATCCACAGGCAGAAAAGATGTTCGGATTCCGGCGGGAAGAGGCGGTCGGTAAACTCCTTCCTGATCTCATCATTCCGCCCGCATTCCGCGATGCTCACGCCAGGGGACTACAACGCTTCGTGGAGACCGGCGAGGGCCCCATCATGAACCGGCGGATCGAAGTCATGGCGCTGCATAGGGATGGACGGGAATTTCCTGTCGAACTATCGGTGATGCCGCTCCGATCCGGCCGGACCGTCAGCTTTTGCGCATTTGTACGGGATATCACGGCTCGCAGGGAGCTCGAAACGACGCTCCGCCAAGCGCGTGAAGTGGCGGAGAGCGCCAGTCAGGCCAAAAGTGATTTCGTCGCCAACATCAGCCATGAGATTCGGACCCCGTTGAATGCCATTTGCGGGACCACGGAACTGTTGCTCACGACCTGCCTCACGCCGGCGCAGCGGCGCTATGCGGAGATGTGTCTCAAGGCCAGCCATACATTGCTGCAACTCGTGACGGAACTGCTTGATTTTTCCCGCATCGAATCGGGCCGTCTACAGCTCGAACTGAAGCCGTACGATCTTCGCCAGCTCGTGGAGCGAACCATCGGGCTCCTGAGCCACCGGGCAGAACAGAAAGGCTTGATTTTGTCGGCGCACATTGAAGACGACCTGCCTGCTTTGATAAAAGGCGATGCCTTTCGCCTGCAGCAGGTCCTGCTCAATCTGGTCTCGAATGCCTTGAAGTTCACTTCCCAAGGGTCCGTCGACATCACTGCGTTCGTCGTCGATAAGGAGCCGAACTGCCCGCGATTCCGGTTGAGTGTCACCGACAGCGGCATCGGTATACCGCCGGAAGACCTCGAGCGCATTTTCGATCGTTTCACTCAAGTCGACAGCGCTGCCAGCCGGCAGCATGGAGGAGTGGGGCTCGGCCTGGCGATTTGCAAACGGCTGATAGCGCTGATGGGCGGACGAATTTGGGCGGAAAGCAGTCCCGGGAAGGGCAGCACGTTTATCGTCGACATGCCGTTCTCGCCGGTTGGCGATTCCGATTCCCCATGCGCGGCCTCACCGCCGATGGCAGCCATAGGCTCTGCGGCTCCCACCGCGTCCGAGCCTAAGGGCCTCGCGATCCTGATTGCGGAGGATTCCGCCGAGTCACGAGAGCTCATTCACTACTGGTTCGAAGATACGCCCCACCGAGTCGAGTCCGTCGCTGATGGCGAACAAGCGGTGCAACGGTATCGTGCAGGCCGCTACGATCTGGTGCTGATGGATCTCCAGATGCCGGGGATGGACGGATTCTCTGCTACCCGGGCCATTCGAGCTTGGGAAACCGCGCAGAAGCGGGAGGCCGTTCCGATCATTGCCTTGACGGCCAACGCCTTTCGCGAGGCGGCCGAACAAGGCGCGGCCGCCGGCTGCACCGGCATTCTCACGAAACCGATTGGTCGATCGCTGCTGTTGGATACGGTGGCCCGTGTGGGGTCTCGCGCAGTCGCACCCTCCGTCCATGCGGTGCCCACCCCCATGCAAACGCGCCTCCCCGCTGATACAGCACAGCGCATCACACAACAGCTCGCGGATCGACGCCCGCAGTTTCTCCGCAACCGACGGAAGGACTTGATTGCCCTCCGCGAAGCGGCAGCCCGCGGTGATTACGACACCATCGGCCTTCTCGGTCACCGCATCAAAGGAATCGCAGGATCATACGGATTTCCCGATATGGGCACGCTAGGACATCACCTTGAGGCGGCAGCCAAAGCGGCTGATCTGCCTGCCGTCCAGGCACAGCTGACCCAGATGGCAGCGCTTTTGGAGCAATGTGATAAAGCGGCCTGAACAGCCGATTGGCTTCTGTCGCAGAAGAGGACGAGATGAGCATTTTGATTATCGATGACTTCGATGAAGAACGGGATGTCCTTCAGACCATCCTACGGGGGGCCGGTTTCGGACCCCTCGTTCCTCTCGCCTCTGCGCGCGAAGCGCTGCAGATTCTGGGCATCGGAAAAAAGGGCCGAGCTGGTACGGAGGTGGATCTGGTGCTGATGGATCTGGCCATGCCGGAAATGGACGGATTAGAAGCTTGCCGCCGCATTCGCGGTGAGGATCGATTGCAGAACTTGCCCATCATCGTTATTACCGCGAGGACCGAGGCAGAAGACATTCAGGCCGCCTATACGGCCGGCGCGACGGATTACATCCGCAAACCGGTGATTCCCGCCGAAGTCGTGGCCAGAGCCGCAAACGCGCTGAGCCTGAAACAAGAGGCTGATGCGCGGAGGCTGCACGAACAGGAGCTGTTGGAGCGGACGAAAGAACTCGACCACGCCTTCGAACAAATTACGCGTCTGCGCGGAACCCTCCAGATATGCGCCAAGTGCAAACGCGTCCAAACCGAGGGACCCTTCTGGCAGCGGGTGGAGGATTTCCTACGGCAACATTCAGGGAAAAAGGTATCCGAATCCGTCTGTGAAACCTGCATGCAGCAGGCCTATCCCCATCTCAGAAAGGCGAAGTAATTCTCCTGATCAACGTACGATTACCGTGCCGCCTCCGGTGAATCCTTGAGCGCATAGTCCACCGATTCGATCCGCACGACCGGCATGATGAGGCCTGCGCCTTCTTCATCGTGCGAAAACTCGTAAATCACCGACTCCTCCGGAATCAACCGGCCGAACAGCAAGACATCCACCTCCACCGGCCCTCCCCGGGTGATGCGTTCTTTGAGGACCTGCGTCGCGGGTCCCGCCAGCGCCACCAACCGGGCCGGCAGATCGTCATATTTGAACCGCACAAACCCCCACCCGGTTTTGACGATCTTCGGGCCCAGCGCCACCCGGAATCCCTGCTCCACGACATCGAACGCCGACAACTGCCCTTCCCATAGAAACGCGAGCGGCCATGCCAAGGCTTCTCTCGTGGACCGCTTCCCGTCCCGTTCTCGGTTGAGTGCGAAGAGCCGTTCATCGTGTCCGGGATCATGGTGACCGCCACCATAGACCAGCTTCCAGTCTGGGGGGACATCATCCAGTGCCGAGAGGTAACGCTCGATCTCTGCCCCGTCTAGCAGGACATGCGTCCCTACCGGCAACGTGCGCAACGCCTCTTCCAGCGTCGATCGGAGGGGACGAATTCCGTTCCCTTCCTCCGACCATGTAGGAGAGGAAACGCAGAGGGAGAGAATAAGCCCGACGGAGAGAGCGTACCGGGAAGTCGTCATCCTAGGAGAGGGTTGGACTTGTCAGTCGTTCAAACTGTCGTTGCAGTTCTCGTACAGCGGGATGATCCCATCCCAAGATTCCGAGGTCCACCAAGATCCCCAGCCGTGGGGTCGGATCGAGCCTGGGTAGCAGAGCAAGGTCGACTTTGTGCGTCTTCAGCGTTTGAGCGTACAGACCGAGCCAGGATTCGGTGACGGCGCGAAGGCCCGCATCGGTGCCCTTCATTCGGCCCAGTCGAACCTGTTGAATCAGTTTGATGAGCGGATCGGACTGGGAAATCGCGCTGATCGCCCGGCCTACTTGTTCTTCGGCATCGTTCATCTCGGCCAAATCCACCCCTTTCTGGTCCTAGCCCGCATCCGGCGGATACGAGGTTTGTTGGGATGGGTTAGTTCATCGAGCAAGCGCCCGGTCCACGCGGATCACCGCAGCTCCCGCAGGCGCCCCCGCCGGACGGGCTCGACCAGTCGGCAGTGGCGCCAACCCCGAAGGCGGAGAACTGTTTATTGAGGGCCGTACTCTGACAAGAAGGACAGGCCGGCACAGTTGTCCCCTGCACCAGAATCTCGAATCGATGATTGCAACCCTGACAGACGTATTCGAAAATAGGCATGGACTATACTCCTTGGTGAATGAAACATTATAAGAAAGCGTGAATCGACTTCGCAATCGTCTGTCAGACAGGAGTGCCGCACATGATCACCGAAGAGCGTGATTTTACGTTCCGCATCAGCCTCGAAGCCCATTTTCCCGACGCGTACGAGGGAACGGAAGACGACTACGCGTGGCTCCGTGAATGGGAAATGCACATGAAACCACAGCTCATCAAGCAGTTGTTCGACTCGCTCCGGCAATATCCGGCCTGGAAAGCGCACGTCCGAAATCGCGGCAAATCCCCGCAGGAAGAAATCGAAGTGGCGCTCGTGCGCGATTACTCGAAGCCCCAGCTGCCTTATTGAATCGACGAACCATGACGCATCAGCCGAGCTGCGGCCTCTATATCCACATCCCGTTCTGCCACCAGCGCTGCCATTTCTGTGCGTTTTCACTAGAAATTCATCAAGCCCGGCTCGTCGAGCAGTTCTTGCCGGCCCTGTTAAGGGAAATGGAGCACTGGGCGTACCGCATGCCGTTCGCAGGTCAGCCTCTCGATTCGGTGTATTTCGGGGGTGGAACTCCGACCACCATTGCTTCCGAGGACCTGGTCGCGATACTCACCGCAGCTCGCGAGCGCTTTGGGCTGCGAGATGACGCAGAGGTAACGGTCGAGGCACACCCGTCGAGCGTGTCGGAGGAATCCCTCTCACGGCTCCGCACCGCCGGCGTGAATCGCATCAGTTTGGGTGCCGAATCACTCGAGACGAGCGAGTTGCACCTTGTGGGAAGACCCGGGTCCCGCGCCGGCACCGTCAACGCCGTCGCCATGGCACGCAAGGCTGGCTTCGACAACATCAATCTTGATCTGATCTATGGGCTGCCGAGACAAACGCTCGAAAGCTGGTCCCGATCGCTGAAAGGGATCGTGGACCTCGATCCCTCCCACATCTCTTGCTACGCACTGACTGTCGAAGAAGGGACGCATCTCCATGATTCCATCCAGCGCGGAGCGGTCGCGGGGCCGGACGAAGATCATCAGAATGAGATGGAAGACCATGCGGAGGACATACTGGCGAGAGCGGGGTTTGTCCGGTACGAGATTTCAAATTATTGTCGAAACGGATCGGCAAGCCGGCATAATTTGTTGTACTGGACCGACGGACGGTATCTCGGGTTGGGGCCCAGCGCGCAATCCTATGTCGGCGCCCGTCGGTTGGGAAACATCTACGATCTATCGACCTATCTGACAAACCTCCGGGCCGGGTCCCTGCCCCTCTCGACTGACGAAGCCTTGACCGTCCCCAGGATGGTCGCCGAGCGCATGATGTTCGGACTCCGTCTGTCCGAGGGCGTTCGGCTCGACGATCATTTCACGGACCTGCCCGCGGGCCTGCCTCGTCGGCTGGACGAACTGCAGCGCCGCGGACTCCTCGTGCATCATGGCGCTTTGGTACGACTGACTCCGCTCGGCCGCCGACACTTCGACAGCGTCGCCGTGGATCTGTTGCTAAGCTTCGATGAGACGGAGGCCGCCGTGCGGTCGGTCCCATTGACTTCCGAGGCGGAGCGGGTGGAAACTGAATGATCGACGGGAGGAAGATCTCATGCCGGTGAATATGGATCCCACCAAAAAACTACGGCGCGGCAATCGATGCGACGGCACATCGGGCGAAGCCGGCCCGCCGGGAAGCGATCCCCGGGCGGTATTCGGAACGGAGACGGCAGACGATCAAGAGAAGGATCTTGCCGACGCTGAAAAGAAAAACCTCTGGGACGCGACCGAGGTGATCGACATGGACACCTTTTAGCCCGGTTGCGAGGTCAGGCGGGAAGAAAGAAGAACGCGATCGCCAAGATGAGATAGACGCCCACGAGCATGACCCCTTCCATCCAGTGCGATTCTCCATCCATCGCCACGAAGCCGACGATCAACACCGACATCGTGACGGCAGCCACTTCGAACGGCGTAAAGATCAAATCCAGTGGGGTGCCGAACAGGTAACTTGCAAAGACGAGGACCGGCGCTACCAGCAATGCGATCTGCAGGCTCGACCCCACGGCGATCCCGAAAGCTAGATCCATTTTGTTCTTGACCGCCACCAACACGGCCGTGGAATGTTCGGCGGCATTGCCCACGAGCGCCACCAAAACAACGCCGACGAAAATTTGGGTCATGCCGAGCATCTTGGCGGCAGGCTCGATCGAGGCCACGAGGAACTCGCTCAAGACTGCAATCAGCAGCGTGACGACGGCCAGGACCGTAACCGACTTGGCTTTGCCCCACCCCTTCTTGCCATCCCCATGCTCCTCTCCTCCGGCGTAGAGGTGTCGATGGGTGCGCAGCGAAAACGCGAGGCTGAGAAGATAAATGCTGAACAAAACCACGGCGATCGCCAGGCTCAGTTCATGTTCGATGGTAATACCGCGATCCGAAGCCGTAAAATGAAACAAGGCCGGCACGATGAGGCCGACCGCGGAGAGCAGCAGCAAGCTCGCCCCCATCCCGGCGGCGGTCCGGTTGAATTTCTGTCGCTCGTGCCGCATGCCACCGGCCAACATGGCGGCTCCGAGCACCAATAAAATGTTGCCGATAATGGAGCCGGTGAGGGAGGCTTTGACCACGTCATGCAAGCCCTCCCGCAACGCGGCCAAGGCAATGATCAATTCGGCCGCGTTTCCCAGCGAGGCGTTCAACAAGCCACCGACGCCGGCGCCGACATGCGAGGTCAAATGCTCGGTGGCGGTGCCGAGCAACCCGGCCAGCGGGACGATGCCAAGGGCCGAGGCCGTAAAGACGAGAATCGGATCCGCATGAACGACTTCCAGGATCGCGGCGACCGGGACGAAGATCAGGAGCAGATTCAACCAGGAATCGAGTAAAAATCGCATGCGAATCGCCTCACAGCAGGGAGAGATGGAGCCGACGACGTACGGGACCCGGGATGCGCTGTTCTATCCGTTCCATCTTTGCGCTCCGGCAACCCTGCAAGCCATGTTGACCCGCTTCCACCGGATCCACTTCAGGGATTACATGGCGCTTCGGCTGACGCCCATGATGGGGACTACGGCCTATCAAGATCGCATGGGCGACTCTCATCCCGATCTCGTGAGGTCAGGCCGCATCATCCAGGGTCACGGGGTGAGCGGAGTTCTTTCGTCGGACGCAGTCGGGTTCGTGGATCGCGCGCTGGCCGATCAAGGCTGGCGCAGCCGGTTTCACAAGAGCCTGGCGGAGGACCGTCGCTTTCAACGCGGTCTGTTCGATCTCACGCATGCCATGCGGCTCGGATCGTCGACCGTCCCGGGTCCCGCGGCCCTCCTTCGCCTGCTGGAGCCGACCTTTTCCACCCATCCCTACAACGTGGATTCGCTTCGCCGACAGAGTCGTCCGGGATCCCTTGAGGACGCATATGCTTTTGAATACGGGTTGGCTCTGCT
Source organism: Nitrospiraceae bacterium (assembly GCA_035715525.1). Lineage (GTDB taxonomy): Bacteria > Nitrospirota > Nitrospiria > Nitrospirales > Nitrospiraceae > JAHBWI01. The sequence continues at coordinate 18,431 of DASTLA010000242.1, read as the reverse complement.
GAAGACGGCCGCCGCCGAGTACTATACCGTCCAATTGAGCCGCAACCAGAGTTTGGTCGCGGTCACCGATTCGCTGTCCCACTACGAGCTTTTTGACCGTACGTTGATCCGGGAGTCGCTGCCAATCGAACATGAGCACGTCTCGCCAGGAGATTTTTGATTCACAGACGGTCGAGGCACCTGCTACACTTTTACCCAACGCATGAGCACGCTCGCCCCTGTCATTACTCCTGAAGCCGAAGAAACGACGGATATCGGAACCCGCGACGACCTCGAAGCCCGGGTGATCGTATTCAACTGTGAATGCCATACATATCAACAGGTGATTGCCCTGTTCTGCAAAGTGATCCCGGGGATGAGCTCGTCCCGGGCGTTCGAACTGGCCTGGCGCATCGACCACGAGGGACAAGCCACCGTGTATTCCGGCGAACGAAAGCTTGCGGATGAAATCGGCAAACAATTGGCCGCTGGCGGGCTTCGTGTCTCGGTCCATTGACCTCGCCCGGCGGCCTGGCAGCGCAACGCCGCGACTGACTAGCACAGGGCGGAATCAGCGCCCGGACCGTTTGCTCTTGGCAGGCAATGCGCCTTTGCGCGCGGCTGGTTTCGACGGTTGCGATTTGGAAGGTTTTTGAGCGGTCTTGGCGTCACCATGAGCGCTCTTTGATGACTTGGCTCCCTTGCCGGTTGGCTGGTGCGAAGATTTCTGTTGCTGCGCCGCCGCCTTATAATAGGACTTGTTGAGCTTATTGAGCATGTCGCCGCTCAACACGCGGACCTGATAGAGTTCAAACAACTTGGCGATGGCTTTCGGATCCCCCTTGCGGGCTAATCCCAACAATCGCCGCCGTTGGTTCATCTCCTCTTCTTCTGTGTGAGACGCGGCTCGCCGCTCCATAGCACTCCTTTCTTACACCGGCTCTCTTCAACCGAACGACACGTAAACTACCAAAAACACGGGAAAATTCGCCGCAGTATAACAGATCCGCCGCGGTCATGGCCAGAACTTTCGCGGCCTCTGCCGTTGTAGAAGCGTACCGGCACAACTATAATGATTTTTTCAATGGACCTACAAAGGAGCAGAGACATGGAAACCTATACCAAGCAGGACCAAGAGACCGACGTTGCGGACGATCCCGAAGCTCGGGCCCTCCTGAAGCAAGCTTTCGAGCACACGGCCCGTTGGCAACCGGACTTCCGCGGCTTCACCGCAGATCTGACCGTGAACACCAACGGCGAAGTCCAATCAGGCACGGTGGTGATCCAAGAACCGAGGGAGGTGACGGTCTCGTTGCCTGATGAAGCGACGCAAAAATGGGCGGAGGAACAAATCGGTATGATCGCCGTGCACCGGGCTCCGCGAAAGTTCGAGGAATCGGATGGCCGCCATCGGCTGACGCTGGGCGAAGACATCGACCACCCATTCGGCCGACGGGTGAACATACACGGTGACGGCATGCAGTCCCACTATCGAATCAAGGGCGACCGCATCACTCAAATCAACCGGGTGATGCCGCACGTGGCCTTCACGATCAATGTCGAGGAGAGCGCCACCACCCAAGATCACAAGCACCTGACGACCAAGTACACGGTGTATTATTTTTCCCCGCAAGATTCCAAGCTGAGGAATGTGGAAAGCTTCACCGATACGCATGTTCGGGTGGGAAAATCCGACCTACCGTCCACAAGGCGCATCATCTCCTTCGAAAACGGGGCAGTACAGGTGCGTTCGTTGACATTCACGAACCATAAATTGCTGGCTTAATGGACCTGCGCAAGGGTTTCCCTCGGAGCATGCGGGAGCAATTGGCGGGCTACGCGCACCTGGCTCGCATGATCGACAAGTGCCGCGCGGTTTTGGCCGGGACGGAAGGCGAATACATTTATCCCTGTCCGATGGATGAGCGGGTGCTGGACTACGCCGGAATCACGGCGGCGGCCTTCACTGCGGCCGTCCGCCAAAATCCCACCGACGCAGGCGTCGTCCAGTGGTTTCAGCGCATCGCCATCCCGCACAGCGCTGCCGAGTTGGAAGAGTGGAATCGAGAGTTGCTTGCGAGGGGCCCCAGTTCCCCCGAAAGCGCGGTGAAGTTCAAACAATATCTGGATGCGGTGAATCCGACCAGGACCGACATCACGGCTTGGTCGGACCTTCAAGATTTGGAGGAAGGTCGGGATGTGCCGATCAGGAGTCACTCCCGATAGCCGCTCGGCTCTTTTCGGTCGAAGTCACTTCCAGCCTTCTCCTCCCATCCCTCCTCCCAGGCCGCCAAAGTTCCCTCTAAATCCCCCCTGGCCACTTCCCCAATATTCACCCTTGCGAATTCGGCCGAAGGGATGCCGAAGATCCGGGCGGCTCAGCCACCAGAGAAACCATAGTGCTCCGGAGGCAGTGAAGAGCGTGATCCAAAACCCCAGCCCGCGAAAGTGTGTTCTCTGTAACGTCCCGACGCGAAGGTCCTGCGACAAGGAAGCCAATGCGACGGCAGTCCGATACAGCCCTTCACCGAAATGTCCGTTTTTGATGGCAGGATCAAGATATTCATGACCGATTTTTCCGACGACGCTGCCACCCATGACGGGAATCATACGCCGGCCCATCGTGACGGCGGCTTGCCGCTCCTGCACCGACAGTAGAATCAGTACCCCATGCTCTTCCTGAGCGCTCCCGATGCCCCATTTCTGATACAGGTCCGTCGCAAAATCGTTCGCCGACCCGTAGGGTTTAAGCGAGGGTACGGTCACGACCACCAATTCGACTCCGGTCTTTCGCTCAAGATCCTGGCACACCGACCGAATGCGCGCCCGCCAATCCTGATCGATTATTCCCGCGTGATCACTCACATACCCCAGCGGTTCCAGTGCGGGCGGCTTTTCGCGGGATTCTGCCGGCAAAGCCTGCATCCCTAGCCACAGAGCCAACAAAATGCTGATCCAGGAGCTGGCGAGCAAACGCGCGACTTTCATGACGTACCCGTTTTCCCCGGCGCGCGAACGTGCTGTACCAACTTCGTGAGGTCCCCGAGGTACCGATCGAACAGTCGAGGAACCTCCACCGGGCCGGGCGAAATCTTGCCGCGTTTCAAATTGAGCACATCGACGAGCCCCGGCAGTTCAAAGCCGGTGAACCGTTGCATATCGGCCAGCAGCGCGTCCGAGTTGAAACTCACCGCTCGCCCGGCAACGCGCTGCATACCGCGCAGGCAAGGCAGCAGCCCGGTCAGTGAAAGCGGCAGCAACAGCGTCGTCGCTTCCTCGGTCCCACCGCCTTCCACGAAGCGCTGGCGGACCCGAAGCAGATTTGCCGACAGGCTCTGGAAGACCTCGGCCGCGAGATGCGTGTCATCGATGTGAAGACCGATGAATGGGTCACGCCCAGACAACAGGCGATGTTGTTCCTGGATCTCTAGAAATTCCAGCGGAAAGGCCGCCGCCGAACGCTGAATCTCGTCCGCCGTCAGGAGGAGCGGAACCACGACCTGCTCCCGGCTCCACCGCCGCTGGGCCTTGGCATAGCATGCAAGGATCTCCCGATCCTGAGAGGCAAGGGAAAGCAACAGGTTCAAGTTCGATCGGCCTGGAAGAAATTCTCCGCGCACGGCGCTGCCGTAGAGCACGATGCCTTCCAAGGCCGCGCCCAGCAGCGCATTCGTTTCCTTTACATACCGGCTCAACAGATCTTGCGTATCCGACGGGACATCCAAAGCAGCTGGTTGCGTCACGAGCACCTCGTTGCATGCGGAAGCATCATGGAACTCATCCTTGTTGTATTCTACTCGACCGAGACGATCGCCGCGCGGGGGTCCGGCAGGAATCCGGCGACCATCAGCCGGTCGAGCAAAGAAAACGGCGGCTGGCTGCGCAATCCGGCCGTCGTCGAGAGTACACGATACCGAAGCCGTGCATTACGGTCGAGCGTCCGAAACGATCGGTCTCTGAGGAAGGCTAGAAGAGGGTTGCCCGTATTCCAAAACAAGACCTGTTCGTCTGCCAAACGCTGCAACATCGTCACCTGTTGACGCCTGGAAGTCTCATAGGCCGACAGCGCGGCCGCTGAGAAGTCGCCCGAGGCGAGCCAGGCGGGAATCATGTCCGCCACGACCATTGCATCCACCATGGCCTGCATGCGCCCTTGGGATGCGTGCGGATTCATGGCATGGGCGGCATCGCCGATCAACAGCGCTCCATCGGCGACCCAGCGTTCCGTCGTGACCCGGCCTGTCGGCATGTAGCCGGTTTGACTCCAGTCACTCAGGCCTTTGAAGGTCGGCTCCATCGTGGGGTCGATGCGCACCCAGGTTTCCCGAAGCCGCTCGATTCCTTGTCGTTTCACGAAGTCATAGGATCCTGCTGGAATCATGTAGAATACGTAAGCCTTTCGATCGGCTGCGGGAAAGAGCCCCAAAATCGTCCGCTTGCCGACGAGATACCGACCTTCGGTGAAGTCGGCGGTGGAGTCCAGCAACGCGATCAGATAGCCCTCGGAATATCGGTGGAGTTGCGTCGGAATCTTCAAACAATCCCGCACTTTTGAAAAAGCACCGTCGGCGCCGACCACGAGCCGCGCCGACACCTCGACCGGCTCACCCTGCCGGCTCGCCTGCAACCCGACAACGCGCGTTCCTTCGACACGCAGCCCCGTAAATTGCGTCCCGCACCAGAGACCTTCGGGGTTCAGTTGATGGAGTGCTTCCAAGATGGCATGGTGCGCGACATTCGGAAGCGTGACGACGGCGCGGTTATAAGGCGCGGGCAGCTCGCCATAGTCGACGGTGCAGAGGCGTTTACCTCCGGCACGGCAAAAATGGAAGCGCTCGACCGTCCGAGTGGCCTGGGCCGGCAATCGATGCAACAGCCCCAGTCGATCCAGGACGCGCTGGCCATTCGGCTGAAGGATTTCTCCGCGCAGTCCTTGGGGAGGACCCGCCGATTGCTCGATCACGAGAGAGCGGATGCTTCGCTGGGCCAGCATCAAGGCCAGCACGCCCCCGCCGCCACCGGCCCCGACAATCGCGACATCGGTTTCCACACGTCGGCCCATGCGAGTTCCTATGGTAAGCCCGACCAGGGAACAAATCTGGTGCGATCGTTCCACATGGCGAGAAATTTGTTCCGCGCCTTGACCGTCACAGCAGAGTCGGTGATCACGTCCAGGCGCTCGTCGTTATATCGGTTTCCACTCGTCGTGTGATTCGCGGACCCTGACGTATTGACTTCATCGTCGATCACAACCTGCTTGAGATGCATGAGCCCATCGTGCTGATTCACCCGGATGGGCACCCCCGCCAGATGCAAGGTCTCCATGGCCGTCTGCTGTTTCGGATCGGTCAACCGCTCCCGGTCGGTGATCACCCGCACATCAACGCCCCGGCGCTTGGCCTCCAGCAGCGCTTTCACCGCTCCCGGAGCAGTGATCCCGTAGACCGAGACGTAGATGTAGCGCTTGGCACGGGCATAGAGCGTCACGACACGCTCGATGGGCAAATCTTCAGGGGCATAGAAGACTTCCACCGTGCCGGCGCAGCCCATGCGGGGGCCGGCCGCAAGCAACACTGCCGACAGAACGATGGTGAAGGCAACAGGTCGGACGATGCCGCATGTGAGGGGCAACGGGAAGATCACTCGGGATCGAAGAGGGTGCGGAAATGTTCGTCTGACTCGTTCCAAGCTTCGGCCGACTTCTCCGACAACCATGTACGCAGGAAGACCTTTTGATCTGGCGTCAGCAGCTGTTTAATCTGGTGCGTCCGTCCTTGCAGGGGTTGAAGGAAACCGGCGCGGGTCTTGAAGTCGAGCGTCGCCGTGCGGACATACATATTGGTGTACAAGGACGGTTTGTCGTCTTCCCCTTCGCCCTGCACCCACACAGATAAGAATTTTTCGAGTTGTAACCCGGCGCTGTCGAGCGCAGGCTCGGTGTCGTGGAACAGTTCGTTCTCCGATTCTTTGAGCGGCGTCGCCTCATGGGCCCGAAAGAGAAAATTTTTCTTCCACATACCCTACCCTCCAGACCGGCGCATACTGTAAGCTAGCGCTGTCGAAAGTCAAGGAACCCTCCGTTACCTTGACAAATTGCGAACCCGTTTGCTAACTTCTTGAAATTCTTTAGAGTCTTTCCATCTCAGGAGCCGGTATGCAGGTCATGATCAACGGCAAGTCGGAGCAGATCCCAGGAGGCAGCGTTCTGGATCTCCTCAAGGCTAAGAATATCGAACCGCAAATGGTAGCGGTCGAGGTGAACGACAAGATGCTTGAACGTACGCACCTGGAAACGACCCAGCTGAAGGATGGTGACCAGGTCGAATTTCTGTTCTATATGGGCGGTGGACGGTGACCAATAGCGCGCATAAGGAAATCACCGAGCTCATCGGGGGAACACCGCTGGTCCGGCTCAATCGGCTGTCCAAGCCCGGAGCGGCGACGATCTACGCGAAGGTCGAGTCGTTTAATCCCGGAGGGAGCGTCAAAGACCGCATCTGCCTCAACATGATCAACGAGGCGGAACGGATGGGAAAGCTCAAGCCGGGCGGGACGATCGTCGAACCGACCAGCGGGAATACGGGCATCGGACTGGCCTTGGTGGCGGCGGTCCGGGGGTACAAGTTGATTCTCGTGATGCCTGAAAGCATGAGCATGGAACGAGCCAGCTTGCTTTCTTCCTACGGCGCCCAACTCGTACTGACGGCCGCGTGGGAAGGCATGAAGGGCTCGATCAAGGAAGCGGAAGCCATCATTGCGCAGAACCCGACCTATTTCATGCCGGACCAGTTTTCCAACCCGGCCAATCCGGCCATGCACCGGAGGACCACGGCGCCGGAGATTTTGGACGCGCTGGACGGCAAGGTCGACGCGTTCGTGGCCGCCGTAGGAACGGGCGGAACGATTACGGGCTGCGGCGAGGTGATCAAAGAACGAAACCCCGCCGCCAAAGTCATCGCGGTGGAACCGTCCGGCTCGCCGGTGCTGTCCGGGGGCGATCCCGGCCCGCATAAGATTCAGGGCATCGGCGCGGGCTTCGTGCCCAAGGTACTCAACCGGAAAATCCTGGACCGGGTGATTACCGTGACCGACGATGAGGCATATCAAACGGCAAAGTTATTGGCAAAGAAAGAGGGCTTGCTGGTGGGGATTTCGGCCGGCGCCAACGTGTTTGCGGCCCAAAAAGTGGCGGAAGAGCTGGGGCCGGGAAAGAACGTGGTCACGATTCTCTGCGATACGGGCGAGCGCTATATCAGCATCGAGAAGTATTTCAACATCTGACCATTCTCGATTGAGTCATAGATCGGTCGTTTAGAGGAAGGGATGCTCAAAATGGCCTTCCAGCAAGGCCACAGGCGAGAGGAAACCGGAGGCGTACCCTCTGGGGTACGTTGAGGATTTCGTCGAGCCGAGAACGAAGTCGAGGACAGACGCGTCTCGGCGCGGCAGGGTTGGGAGGGTGAGAGAAAGTAACCGTTTTCAGCATCCCGTTGAATATGGAATTCACCGAATCTCAGATCACCCGCTACAGCCGGCATATTTTGCTGCCGGAAGTGGGCGGCAAGGGTCAAAAAAAGATCGCGAAGGGCAAGGTCTTGCTCGTCGGCGCCGGCGGGCTTGGCTCCCCGGCCGCCCTCTACCTGGCGGCCGCCGGTCTCGGGACGATCGGACTGATCGACAGCGACGTGGTGGACCTCACCAATCTGCAGCGCCAAGTGTTGCATCATACGGCCGACGTCGGGCGCCCCAAGGTGCTCTCGGGCAAAGAAAAAATTCAGGCGCTCAATCCCGATGTCAACGTGTTGATGCATGAAGAACGCCTCAACGCGGCGAATGCGCTGAAAATCTTCGAGAACTACGACGTGGTGATCGACGGGGTCGACAACTTCCCGACCAAGTTTCTGATCAACGACGCCTGTTACTTCGCCGACAAGCCGCTCGTCCACGGCGGGATCCTCCGATTCGACGGTCGGGTCACGACGATCGTTCCGAAGAAGTCGGCCTGTTACCGCTGCGTGTTCAAGAAGCCGCCGCCGGAGGGCTTGGTCGCGTCTTGTCAGGAAGCCGGCGTCATCGGCGTCTTGGCCGGCATCATTGGGACGATCCAGGCGACCGAGGCGCTGAAATTGATTTTGGGCATCGGCCGCCCGCTCACGGACCGCTTGCTGGATTTCGATGCGCGACGGACGCAATTCCGGGAAATCAAGGTCCGCCGGAATCCTGATTGCCCATTGTGCGGCGAACGCCCCACGATCACGGAACTCGTGGCAGAGGGCAATGTGGATCCGACCTGTGCCCTTCCGAGCCAACGTAACTTGTAGCGAAGGTGTCTCCATGGCAAAGATGAAAGCGCTGGTGTGTCGGGAATGCGGCAAAGAATATCCTGCCAAGGCGATTCACGTCTGCGAGATGTGCTTCGGCCCGCTCGAGGTCAAGTACAACTACGACGAAATCAAAACGGTGGTGTCTCGCAAGAAGATCGAGCAAGGCCCGAACAGCATGTGGCGCTACATCGACCTCTTGCCGGTCGAAGGCACCGCGATCATCGGCCCTCATGCGGGCCTGACGCCGATGGTGCGCGCCAAGAACCTCGGCGCGTTCCTCGGCATCGACGAGCTCTATATCAAGAACGACACCGTCAACCATCCGACGCTGTCCTTCAAAGATCGTGTGGTCTCGGTCGCACTGACGAGGGCGCGGGAGTTGGGATTCGAAACGGTCGCCTGTGCCTCCACCGGCAACCTGGCCAATTCCGTGGCCGCCCATGCGGCCGCCGCCGGGATGAAATGCTATGTCTTCATTCCGGCCGACCTCGAAGCCGCGAAGGTGCTCGGCAATCTGATTTACAAGCCCAACGTAGTCGAGGTGGAAGGAAACTACGACGACGTCAATCGCCTCTGCAGCGAAATCGCCGCGGAACACGGCTGGGCTTTCGTCAACATCAACATCCGCCCCTATTACGCGGAGGGATCGAAGACGCTGGCCTTCGAAACCGTGGAACAGTTGGGCTGGCGCACTCCGGACCAAGTCGTGATCCCGATGGCTTCGGGTTCGCTGCTCACCAAGATCTGGAAGGGGCTGAATGAAATGCAGGCCCTGGGGCTCGTCGACGGCGTTCGAACGAAGATCAACGGAGCCCAAGCGGAGGGTTGTTCTCCCATTGCCACCGCCTTCAAGGCGGGACGCGACTTTTTCAAGCCGGTGAAGCCGAAGACGATCGCCAAATCGCTCGCCATCGGCAATCCGGCCGACGGCTACTATGCGTTGAAGGCCACAGGCGAGAGCAAGGGCGCGATGGAAGCGGTGACCGACGAAGAAGTGGTGGAAGGCATCAAGCTGCTGGCCCAGACCGAAGGCATTTTTGCCGAAACCGCAGGCGGCGTCACGATCGGCGTGCTGCGCAAATTGGTCAAACAGGGAGTCATCAGGAAAGGCGACCTCACGGTCGCTTACATTACGGGGAACGGGCTCAAGACCCAGGAGGCCGTGGTGGACGCGGTGGGACGCCCGTACCGAATCCAGCCCAGTCTGCTGAGCTTTCAGAAAACATTCAAAATGGGAAAAAACGGTGGTGGTGACGCATGATTAAGGTACGCATCCCGACTCCGCTTCGGCCGCTGACCAAGGGCCAGGGCGAAGTCGAGGCTTCAGCGGGCAGCATCGACGATATGATCGGCTCATTGGACGCAGCCTATCCCGGGTTGAAGAATCGCCTCTGCGACGAAAAAGGCGATCTGCGCCGCTTCGTCAACATCTACGTCAATGAGGAAGACATCCGTTTTCTCGACGGCAAAGAGACCTCCTTGAAAGACGGCGACGAAGTGTCCATCGTCCCGGCTATTGCTGGAGGCTAGCCATGACCAGTCTTCGCTTTCATATTCGCTTTCCGGAAACCAAAATCAAGGAACCGATCATTTACGAGATCGGCCACGAGTTCAAGGTGGTCACCAATGTGCGCCGCGCCGATGTGCGGGAGACGACGGGATGGATGGACCTGGAGCTCTCGGGAGAAACCGCCGAGATCGAACGCGCCATCGAGGGATTCCGCGCCAAGGGCTGCGTGGTCGACCCGATCGAGCTCAACGTGGTTGAATGAAAGAAGGGCGTCATTGGTCGTACGCCAAGTGTCAACCGTAAGACCGTCCGCCTTCGATTGACGAATGACCGTCGACGAATGACGAGTTCTGTGGCAATGGAATTCACCGATCAACAGATACAGCGTTACAGCCGCCACATCATTTTGGGCGAAGTCGGCGGGAAGGGACAGATTAAGCTCGCCAAGGCTAAGATTTTGCTGATCGGAGCGGGCGGGTTGGGATCTCCGGCCGCCCTGTACCTCGCTGCCGCCGGCATCGGCACCTTGGGGTTGGTGGACGGTGACATCGTGGACCTGTCCAATCTTCAACGGCAGATTTTGCACACGACCGCGACGCTGGGACAGCCCAAGGTCGAATCCGGGCGCAAAATGCTTTCCGCCATCAACCCGGACGTCACGATCAAGACCTACCAAATGAACGTCGACAGCGACAACATTCTGGGCCTGATCTCGGACTACGACATGGTGCTCGACGGTTCGGATAACTTCTCGACGCGATTTCTCGTCAATGACGCGTGCTTTTTCGCAAAAAAAACCTTGGTGTCCGCCAGTATGTTCCGTTTCGAAGGCCAGTTGACGACGATCAAGCCGCATGCGGGATATCCCTGCTATCGCTGCCTGTACCCCGAACCGCCCCCCGCGGGCCTCGTCCCGAACTGTCAGGAGGCGGGCGTGTTGGGTGTCTTGGCAGGCACGATGGGAATCTTGCAAGCGTCGGAAGCGATCAAGGAAATCCTCGGCATCGGCGAAACGATCGCCGACAAGTTGGTGATCTATGACGCGTTGGAGATGAAATTCAGGAAGGTCTCGCGTCCGAAGGATCCCCGCTGCCCTCTGTGCAGTGCGACCCCCACCATCACCGGCCTCGGCGGTGATTACACCGTCAGCTGCAGCATCTGAACGCCGCCGGTAGCCTCGAATCAGAATCTATCCGGTCCAGGGGGTAAGAAGACGCCGGGACCCAAAATAGCGACAAACTAGGGAGACTCCTTGCGGATAAATACGCAATTCAGTTCCCTTGAAGAGCGCATGTAACGTTTTTCTAGGATGCGACCGACGACCGGCATAAAATTGTCTGATGCCGCTGTCATTCGCGCCCACCAAGAAAGGCAAGTTTGTCTTACTCACGCTCTACGTAATGGGCATCTTTTGCTGGATGATTGTATTTGTATGGATGGGGTTCTCTTTCTTGGAAGTCGATAACATTTTGCGCATGTTGACGACTAAAGCGCTTGCAGGGCTCGCCGAAGAATTCATCCTCTCTCTCTTGCTCCCACCCGTCCTTATCCTCATTCTGTTCATTACACGTCACAGGGGCCTGCGCCAATCATGAGACGTCCGGACAGGATCGACTCAGTAGGGCCGATGGCGTGACAGCGGGACAAGGATTCGTGCATAATACGCCCGACGCCGTTTGAATACCCGGAGTATAAGGCCGTCCAATGTCCCGTCCTACGGAACTTGCGGCCAGGTTGTTGGAAACTCTATCCCATGCCTGATTGGAAGCCCCTAGAGGTGCCGGTTGCAACCTCTGACCTGCCGGACCTGTCGATCCCCCAGCAGATCCTGGATCAGATCGTGGCACACGCCCGTGAGCTGGCACCCTATGAATGCTGCGGCCTCCTCGCCGGCCGGGCCGGAAGGGTGACCGACATTTACCGCATCGCGAACGTGGTGGCGCTCGAAGGCGCCTCGCAATTGGCCAGTTTCGACGATGCCAAGATCTCGCATCTCGAGCGTCTGTCGCCCCAAGAACGGGCCGAGATCGCGTTCGTAATGGATGCCAGGGATCTGGCGCTTGCGCAGAAAGACATGCGCAAGCGAGGGCTGGAGCTACAGGTGGTTTACCATTCTCACCCCCACGATCCTGCCCGTCCCTCGGTGACGGACGTCAAGATCGCAACCGATTACGAGGAGTACTGGGGCAAAATCAACTTGCCGGTTCCGGCCTATTCGATCGTCTCGCTGATGGACCAAGAAAAGCCGGACCTGCGCACCTACTGGATCAAAAACGGGACCGTCACCTCCGCCGTCGTTCGCATCCTCTAGTCTCGCCGGAAAATCTCCTCTACCAATCGCCGTATGACGATGCCATAATTGCACCCTCGCTTGCGTAAGGAAGGGAGCCCGCCATGCGTCATATGCCATTATTGCTGGTATTCACCGTTCTCTCGTTCGCCGCGGGACTCTCGATACCTTCGGACGCCCGCGCCGTGGAAAAGAGCTATTACAGCCCGGTCATCCACGTCGACAAGGAGAACCATCGGATCCTGATCTCCACGCTGGGATCGGTCTTCTGGGTCGAAGTGCCGGAAGCGGCAAGGCCGCACCTGGACAAACTACCGATATCGGGGCTGGCGGATTTCGTGGTGGAGGTGAACGAGGGGCAGCCGCCGGTGCTCAAAACTTGGAAGATCAAATCGGGAGAATCGACCTGCCTCTATTTCGACGGCAAGAGCTGTAAGTAGAGCCGATCTGGCGACCCGGTAGTCGAACGATTCGATTCGAGGACCGACGAGGATGCCGGGTCATGATTTTATTCGGAACTGCCCAGCATGTCGTCCACCAGCGGGCGGTTGATGTCGGTACAGCCGGGGCAGATCGTATCGAACAGGGCTTCGTGATCGGAAACGAAGTTTCGCCCATCCACCAGCCTCTCTGCGAAGACCTCTTCATAGCAGACATCGCATAGCATCATCAGCCCACGAGCGACCCCGACGGTTTTTCGCCCTGCACTGCTCCCCATGGCCGTCCCCCTTCTATAGATGATGGATCGGCATTACACCGATCCCTTTTGTCGCGCGACCCAAAAGTCCTCGGTGTCCAAGTCGATTCCGCATTCGGCACATTCATAGGGCTGCTCGGGTGGCGGAATCATGAGTTCCGTTCGCACCAGGCGACCTCGACAGACATGATAGAACCGCCCACGCGCGTCCTCGGTATCCAACGGATCATGCTCATAGACCAGAACCATCGTCGATTCTCCCCTGCTATGGCGTATGGCACATGGCGTATGGTGGAACCGGTCATGGAGACTCAGTCACAGGACCATACGCGATAGCCCTGCATTCTTCAAATCTGAAACTGCGCTTCGTACAGGGTCGCGTAGACGCCGCCACGCCGGATGAGATCCTCGTGCACGCCTTCCTCAACGATCGAGCCCTGCTCTACCACCACGATACGGTCCACATCGTGCAGCGTCGCGAGCCGATGGGCGATGATGAAAGTCGTCCGGCCCTTCGTGAGGTCGTTCAACGCCTCACGAATCTTCACCTCGGTTTCCGTGTCGATGTTGGACGTGGCCTCATCGAAGATCACGATCGGCGGGTCCTTGAGCAACACCCGAGCGATGGACACTCGTTGCTTCTGCCCGACCGACAGTTTCACGCCGCGCTCCCCGATCCACGTATCATACCCTTGGGGCAGCGCCTGAATGAAGTCATGGGCCCGGGCAGCCCGCGCCGCCGCCTCGACACGCTCGTGTCCCGCGCCGAGATCGCTATAGACAATGTTCTCGCGCACGGTGCCGTTGAACAGGAAAGGTTCTTGCTGCACCAGCCCGATCTGGCTTCTCAAGAAGCTCAACGGCAGATCCCGCACGTCGTATCCGTCGATCGATACGGCCCCGCCTCGCACGTCGTAGAACCGCACCAGCAGTTTCAATAGCGACGTCTTGCCCGCACCGCTCGGTCCGACCAGCGCAATGCGTTGCCCCGGCGCGACCTGCAGGTTGACGCGGGACAGCACGGTCCGCTCTGCCTGATACCCGAACTCCACGTCACGGTATTCCACGGCTCCTTTCAGCCGCTCGACGGGACGACGTACCCCCGGCCGGTCCTGCACCTCGGGTTTCGCATCCAGGATCTCGAAGACGCGCTCGCTCGCCGCGAGCGCATGTTGCAACATATGGTTCAGCGAATGGATTTCATTGACGGGCGTGTAAAAAAGGGTCAGGTAGGAGAGGAACATCACCAACTGTCCCACCGTGAGTTCGCCGCTCATCACCTCCTGCGCGCCATACCACAGGATCAGCAACGTGCCCGTGCTACCGACGAAGACCATGCCGGGCCAATACCATGACCAGAGATACATGGCGCGAAGACTGTTGTTGCTGTAGGCCTCGCTGAGTCGTTCGAAGCGCCGCCGCTCGTAATCGTGCTGACTGAAGCCGATCGTCTCCTTGATGCCGGACAGGGCATCCTGGAGATAGGCATTCAGCTCGGCGACGCTTTTTCGTGTGTTGTAATAGTACCCGTGCACCCGCCGCGTGAACCAGATCGCGGCCATGACGAGAACCGGGATGGGAATCAAGGTCAGCAACGCGAGCTTCCAGTTCAGCAGGAACAGCATGATCGTGATGCCGACGAGGGTCAGCACGGCGGTCAACAGTCCCTCGAGGCCGTCCACGAAGATCCGTTCGACGTGCTCGGTATCGCTGGTCACCCGGGTCATGATCTCTCCCGTGGACCGATTCTCGAAGTAGCTCAGCGACAGGCGCTGCAGCGCGCCGAACACCTGCATCCGAAGCGAGTGCACGGCCTTCTGTTCCAGCATGTTGTTGAATCGGACGCGCATGGAGCTCGCGGCGTTCCGAAGCACGTACGACAGCAACAGCGCGGCCAGCACCGCCGTCAACAGTTCCGGATGCTTGGCTTGGATCACATCGTCGATGACGACTTTGATCAGATATGGCGGGACCAGCTCCAACGCCGTCGCCAACGCCGCGCAGACGAACGTCGTCAGCGCCAACCAGCGAAAGGGCTTCAAATAGGACAGAACGCGCAGGAGAGATTTCACAACGGGTCGGCGAGCCGGACCGATCAGATGACGCTGGCCGGTTCCTTTTGCCAGTATTTTTGGAACTCGGCCATTTGTGTCAGGGTGGACATGTCGGTCATCCGATCAAGGAACACCTTGCCGATCAGGTGGTCCAGCTCGTGTTGGATGCAGACCGCGTACAGTCCGGTTGCTTCGATGTCGATCGGCTTCCCATGGCGGTCGAGCCCGGTCGCTCGAACCATGGAGGGACGGGTCACCTTGCCCCTGAGTCCATCCACGCTCAGGCAGCCTTCCCAGAAGTCCGCCTGTTCAGGCCCGTAATAAACGATGGTGGGGTTGATGAGCACGGTCGAGGGAAAGCCCCCCTCGCCGGGACAATCCATGACCACGAGTTGGATGGACCGGCCGACCTGAGGCGCGGCCAGACCGATGCCCGGCTCCTCGTACATGGTTTCATACATGTCGTCGATCAGCTGCTGGAACACGGCTTTTTTTATCTCGGCCGGGTCCACGGGAAGCGACTTCTGTCGCAGGACGGGGTTCCCCAGCTTGGTAATGTTCAGAATTGCCATCGATTCACCTTGCTATCTCGTCAAAAAAAATCTAACACAGCCTCGCGGATTGCCGCAACCGAGTCCGACCGGCTCTTCGGTCAACCGCTGCGGCGCCGCTGAGGGGGCGGCGGCAACTCGAAGGAATCTTTCGAGGCGTTCCACCATTCCGTCCACTCCTGCGCCCAATTCTGGCGGTCTTGTTTGCTGGAGGCTTCCCAGTCATGAAACTCGGTTTCATGCCGGGTCAGCATCCACAGCGACTGGACCGCAGAGATCGCCACGAAGCGCTCTTCGTCACCTACCAGGTCGATCAGCGGCTGGATCACTTGCTTGTGCCGGACATAGCGCGACTCGAAGGCCGCCACCTTCCTGATCGTGGGGTTCGGATCCTTGACCATCATTTCGATGGCGGCCGGAGTTTGCAACGGATCGAGCCGAACCGCCACGCGAAGCGCATGCTCGCGGATCCGAGGCAACTCGTTGACCTGCTTGGCGGCATCGAGCAAGGCGGGCACGGCCGCCGGCGACTTCAGCATCGAGAGCGTTTCGATGGCGTTGTAGCGAATGCGAGGGCCCGGCATCGTCAGCGCCTTCGTCAGCACCGGGACGATGGGTTCACCGAGATGCACGAATTCGCCCATGGCCCAGAATTCTTGTTTCCCTTCCAGCAGCGGCAACAAGGCCTCGGCCCGTTGCAGCTCTTCGGGTGAAAGCGGATTGCTGTTCGGCGCTACCGAGACATCCGGCACCGGCTCGGCCTTCGGCGGCCCCTCGTACGGAATTTGAACGAGCCAGGCCGTTCCCCCCGAAAACGCGGGAGGAAGACTCAGCCCCAGGCAAATTGCGAACGACAAGGCACTCAGTAGAATGAACCGACCACTGCTCGCTGCACGACTCATATGCACGTTCCTTTCCTGCGCGTCGCGTTCGATTACCGTTCCGGCTCCGAATTCTCTACGTCCGGAGCAGAAGACGACGTCCGATGAACGAGTTCGTAGAGTACCGGCAAGACCACCAGGATCAGCACCGCCGCCGTCAACATGCCGCCCACGACCACCCGCGCCAACGGTTTTTGCGCTTGAGACCCGATGCCGGTCGCCAGGGCGGCGGGCAACAGACCGATGGCCGCTCCCAGCGTCGCCATCAGGATCGGCCGCATCTGCATGTCCGCTCCCTTGACCACGGCTTCCCGCAAGCTCAGGCCGCTGAACCGCAGATCTTCTATTCGAGAGATTAACAAGAGTCCCCCCAAGATCGCCACCCCCAGCGTGGAAATCACTCCCACCGCAGCGGAAATGCTGAAATGGGTGCCCGTCAAGACCAGGGCAAAAACACCGCCGATCAGGGCAAACGGCACGGTCACCAGGACCAAGAATGCGTTCTTGAGAGAATTGAAGGTCGTATAGAGAAGGAACAGGATCAGCAAGAGACTCACCGGCACGATCTTCATCAGCCGCTTCTGTTCGTCCTTCAACTGATCGTACTGGCCCGCCCATTCGATGCGATACCGTTCCGGCAACTGCACCGAGGCCGCGATGCGTTGCTGAGCTTCCTTCACCGTGCTCTCGAGGTCCCGATCCCGCACGCTGAACTTGATGGGAATGTAGCGTTCATTGTTCTCACGATAAATGATGAAGGCGCCCGTCTGCGTCTTGATGGTGGCCAACTGCTTGAGCGGAATGCGCGCGCCCTCCGGCGTGCTCACCAGAATGTTGCCGATCGCTTCGGCGTCACGCCGAAACTCGGGGAGAAAGCGGACCACGAGGTCGAACAATCGCTCCCCTTCGAAGACCTGCGTCACGGCCTGCCCGCCCACGGCGGCTTGCACGACGGCATTCACGTCGGACACGCGAAGCCCGTAGCGGGCGCTGGCCTCCCGGTCGACTTGGATGAGCAGGTTCGGCTGCCCCACGAGCCGGAAGATGCCCAAGTCCTTGACGCCTGGAACGCCGCTCATGATCCGCTCGATATCCACGGCCTTGCTCTCGAGCAGCTTGAGATCCGTCCCGAACAGCTTGATGGAGTTCTCGCCTTTGACACCGGACATGGCTTCTTCGACGTTGTCCTGGATGACTTGGGAGAAGTTGAAGATGACGCCGGGAATGGATTTCAACCGCCCTTCGATCTCCTTGATCAGGTCGTCCTTCGTCAGCCCCGGACGCCATTCCTTCTGAGGCTTCAGATTAGCCAGAAATTCGCCGTTAAAGAAGCTGGTCGGATCCGTCCCGTCGTCCGGCCGCCCGAGTTGAGACACGATCGTGGTGACTTCGGGCGAGCGCCGGAACATCTGCCGGATTTCGCCGGTGAGCCTGGCGGCTTCATCGAAGGAAATATCCACCGGCATCGTGGCCCGCACCCAGAGGTTTCCCTCTTCCAGCGCCGGCATGAATTCGCCGCCCACGAATTGCAACGCCCCGAGCGCGGCGATCCACAGCGCCAGCGCCGTGCCGATCACCTTCACCTTGTGCTCGAGCGCCCATTCGAGCGCGCGCAGGTAGCGCCCTCGGATCACCGCCACGAGCGCCGTGTCCTGCTCCTTGACGGGGCCTCTGAGCAGCACCGAACACAAGACCGGAGCCAGCGTGAAGGCCATGAGCAGCGCACCGACCAGAGCGAATCCATAGGTGATCGACATGGGCGCGAAGATCTTGCCGGGCACACCGGTCATCGTGAAGAGCGGGATGAAGGCGACCACGATGATGGCGGTCGAGAAAAAAATGGGCTGCCCGACCTGCCGGGCGGCCCGCACCACGATCTGCGGGGCGGTCAAGCCGGGGCGACGGTCGTGGCCGAGATGAAAAAAGATGCTTTCGACCATCACGAGCGTCGCATCCACGATGATTCCGAAATCGATCGCCCCCAGCGAGATCAAATTGGCCGACTGGCCGATCAATACCATCATCGTGAAAGTAAACAACAGGGACAGAGGGATGGTGAGCGCGACGATGATCGACGCCCGAAGATGTCCTAGAAACAACAGCAGGATCAAAAAGACCAGCACCATCCCGCTGATCAGGATGTCG
>DASTLA010000241.1:0-4032 GCA_035715525.1 Nitrospiraceae bacterium | reverse complement strand
TTCGCTGGTCCTGGGCCGAACTGGAACCGGAAGAAGGCCGGTATAATTTTGCGCTCGTCGACGAGATCATTGCCCAGGCAAAGAAAAAGGGCGAAACGCTTGCGATGAGAATCGTTGCCGAGTTCGAATCAGGCACACCCCAGTGGCTGCTCGACAAGGGAATTGCCAGCGTCAACGAATCGGATGGGATTTTCCCCGACTACAACAATCCGATTTTTCTCGAGTACCATGAACGCTTGCTCCGTGCCTTTGGCGAGCGGTACGCCGGTTCGGCGGACATCGACCATGTCGACATCGGATCGGTAGGGTGCTGGGGGGAATGGAATCTCGAATGTTGTATCGGCGACGTGCGACCGACTTGCCAAGCCTACTATCCAACCGAAGCCAATCAGCTCGCGATTATCGATTGGTACTTCAAGTATTTCGCCGAGACGCCGCTGGTGATGCTGCACAACGGTCAGCTCCGATATGCCGCCTCACGCGGTGCCGGGTGGCGGGGCGACTGCTATGGCGACTACGGTTATTTCAGCTCCGCCTGGAACCACATGGAACATCGCTACCCTCCGGCCCTGGAGGATCCGATCGTGGCCGAGGCCTGGAAGCGTGGGCCCGTTCAACTCGAGGTCTGCGGATATATCCAGGATTGGTACGACAAGCAGTTCGACATCGACCGCATTCTTCAAAAGGGACTCGAGTGGCATCTTTCCGTACTCAATGCGAAGTCGAAGCCGGTCCCGCCTGCTTGGCGCTCGCGGTTCGACGAATTCCTCAAACGAATCGGCTATCGGTTCGTGCTGCGGCAACTGACCCACGCCGACCGGGTGTCGCAGGGAGGCCGATTGCACGTTCGTTCGCGCTGGGAAAACGTGGGGGTCGCGCCGATCTATCATCCCTGGCCCTTGGCCTATCGGGTCAGATCCGAGACGGGTGAGGTTCGCGCATGGTGGCGGAGTTCAGCGCAGGTGCGGACTTGGTTACCCGGTCCGATGCACGAGGTTTCGGACGACATCGAGCTGTCGACGATCGAGCCCGGCTCCTACTGGCTCGACGTCGCTATTCTGGATCAAGCGCAACGCCAGGCTCACGTCGAGCTCGCGATCGAAGGCAAGTTGGAGGATCGATGGTATGCCGTGTCCTATGTGACCATATCCAAGTAATGACCGGACCTTGCGCTATCGAAGTTGTCCGCGGCGCAGACCACCACTTGTTGGAAACGCTGTCCTTGAGGCAGCGGGCCGAGACGCGGAAAGCTCGATGGTGTAGCCGGACGAGGGCTCCCAACCGCCACGTTACTGCTTGGCGATCTCCAGCAGCTCCACCTCGAATACTAGTGTGGCACCGGGCTTGATGACCGGCGGTTGTCCGCGGTCGCCGTAGGCGATATTCGACGGGCATACGAGCCGACTCTTCCCGCCGACCTTGATGAGTTGCACGCCCTCGGTCCAACACTTGATGACCTGATTCAGCGGAAACGTGGCCGGCTCGCCTCGTTTGACGGAGCTGTCGAACACCGTTCCGTCGATCAGTGTTCCGTGATAGTGCACTTTGACGGTGTCGGTGGCTTTCGGCGTGGCGCCTTTGCCTTCCTTGATCGTCGTAACGATGGCGCCCGATTCCGTTTTCTTGGAGCCGGCTTCTCCCGCCGCCTTCGCGATGAAGGACGCGCCGGCCTTTTTCTCGATCTCGGCCAACGCTCCCGCGCGTGCTTGTCCCAGCTGATTGATCTTGGGTCCGTACGTCTGCAGATCGACCTTAGGTTGTTTCTTTAGAACGCCGTCGGTCAGGCCTGACTTGACGAAGTCCAGCTCGGTCTCGTTCAGGGTGAAGGTTCCGAGCGACTGGCTGAGCGCCAAACCCAGCGCGTACAAGGTCTTCTGGTCATCGTTCGTAGGATCAGTGGACGACGCGGCGGCGAGGGAGGGACCGAAAAGGAGAAGCAAGGTGTAGGCGGCGATGATCACATGCATGAAACAATCCTTTCTGCTGGAAGCGTAATTGTCCCAACCATACGGCACAGGCCGTACGAGGCACAAGCACTTTCTCGCGCGACGTGCCGGGGTCGAATCCGGTGATCGGATCAGTCGAACCGATTGCGGCCATGCGGAGTCGAGAGGTCTTGTAGCGGTCCCAAGGGAACAATCCGGGTCGGATTGATGTCGGTGTGGGTTACGTAATAGTGCCGCTTGATGTGGTCGAAGTTGACCGTGTCGGCGATCCCATCCGTCTGATAGAGGTCCTTCAGGTAGCCGAAGAGGTGCGGATAATCCACGATGCGGCGAAGGTTGCATTTGAAGTGGCTGTGGTACACCGCATCGAATCGCACCAGCGTGACGAAAAGACGCCAATCGGTTTCGACGAATTGTCGGCCGAACAAATAACGCCGATCGGCCAAGCGCTCTTCCAGTCGATCCAACAATTCGAAGAGGCCGCGGACGGCCCGTTCGTAGGCGGCCTGCGACGTGGCGAACCCCGCGCGGTAGACGCCGTTGTTGACGCGTTCGTAAATGAGCTGATTCAAGGCGTCGATCTCGGCACGGAGCGGTTCAGGATACAGATCGATGCGCCGGTGGCCGAAGGCATCGAACTCCTGGTTGAACATCCGCATCAGGTCATCGTCGGAGTTGCTGACGATGCGTCGGCTGACCGTATCCCACAGCACCGGTACCGTCACGCGTCCTCGATACGAGGCATCGGTCGTGCGATAGGCTTCGCTGAGGAATTGGAATCCATTGATGGGATCGGCCGTATGGGCGGGGCCGTCGCGAAAGGCCCACCCCCGCTCATCGCGAATCGGATCGACGACCGTCATGCCGACGGCGGATTCCAAGCCTTTGAGCTTGCGCACAATGATGGTCCGATGCGCCCAAGGGCAAGCGAGGGAAACGTAGAGATGATAGCGGCCGGCCGCGGCTGGATAGCCCGAACGACCGTCTGCGGTCACCCAGTTGCGAAACGCATCCGCCTGGCGTCTGAACTCGCCGCTCTCGGTCTGTTCATCGGGAAACTGCGCTTTGGGGTTCGGCATGTGCTTCATGAATCACCATACTGAGGAGAAGCTCAAGCCGTCAACCGAGGTCGGCCGGTAGGCCGCTTCCCAAGCGCTTGCCTGCCGGAGCCAAAGTCTTTAAACCGCAGGATGAATGAGTTACAGTCTTGCGGCCGCTCCATCGCCTCTGGCCGTGGCCATGGAGGACGTTCCATGGTCGCCCGTGTCCATGACGAGGCGAAGAAGGCCATTGCCGACAGAGATCCGATCATCAATGTGAAAGGAGACCATGGCACAGCTGATACAACAGCCGACCAGAATCGCCGCGGCGGGAAACAAACCGAAGCTCATCGATGAATTCGTCGGGAAAGTCAATTCGCGAACCGCGGAAGTCAGCATCGCGCGCATGCAAAGTCCTTCCGGATGGCAGGAACCGGGGCAGACCCCGGAGTTCGACGAATACACCGTCGTCCTGAGAGGCGTCCTACGCGTTGAAACGAAGAGCGGCACGCTGGATGTCCAGGCCGGACAGGCCGTGATCACGCGACGCGGAGAGTGGATCCGTTATGCGACACCGAGCCCGGATGGAGCGGAATATATCGCGGTGTGCCTGCCGGCCTTTTCTCCGGACACCGTGCATCGCGATCCCGCGTAGTCGACGAGGTCCGATTGAAGGCCTTACCACCGTCGATGCCAGCGGCCGAAATAGGGCCGATAGTAGCGCGGCCCCCAGAATAAGGGGCGGCTATAGTAAGGCGGCCCATAGACCCATGGACGGCCGAAATAGAGCCCGAGGCCGACGGGAGGATACAGGTATAGTCCGGCTCCGGGAGTGACGTAGCTGTAATTGACCGGCGGTTGTTCGGACAGTTGCCGCTGCAAATCCGCAGTCGCAGAAGCCTGTCGGTCCACCTGATCCTTCAACTGGCCCATTTTGCCCTGCTGAAGTTGGATTTCGGCTTCGAGTTTTGAAATCTTTTCGCGTTGGATTTCTATGAACGCCTGCAGGCAGCGCGTGTGCGCATCGCCGCTGTAGTTGGAGCATT
>DASTLA010000240.1:0-4922 GCA_035715525.1 Nitrospiraceae bacterium | reverse complement strand
CATCCGTTGCCCTCAAACGCGACTTTCGTTTCCTCGTCGGAAATATAGTCGACGAGGAAGGCCTGGTTGACTCTGAACCAGCCCTGTTGGAACCCGGAAATATGCATTTCCGTCTTGAAAAAGTAATCCTCAACACGGCGTGCGGGCGGGATGCGTCCAATTATGGGCGCGTCTATCCGGGGTGCCGCGCGTATACCGAGATCCTCTGGTCCGGTGCCATTGAACCAAGCCGACACCTGGCACATTTTCACGTCGGCCGCATCGGGGTCGATCTTTTGTCCGCGACAGGTTTCGATCAAATGCGCAGCCGCCTCGCGGGCTCCATCCAGCGGAAATTCCTCTGCGCCGTCCTCGACAAAGACGAAAAGCACGCCCCTTGACGTCAAGAGATCGACCAACCGGTCATCCAGCTCCGTCTTACCTTCCAGGACGAAGGCGTCATCAAGCTCAAGACGCCATCCGAACGTTTTGATCGGTACTTCGATTTCACCTGCCTGTAGCCGGACTTCAACCTCAACGCCGTCATAGGCGTCGATCGGCTCATGCGTGTAGGTAAAGGTCAGACCGTCGCCGCCACGTGTGCAGGAAAAAGACAGCGGTCCATAATCGGTGTTGGGGATGCCATAGGAGAGCGATGCGGTGCCACTTTCTGCACGGCTGTTCCATGCAAAGTCCTCCTGCGCCAGGGCCGGCGAAAGCCATGGGAAAGTGCCCAGCGCCAGGAAGAGCGCTCGAAGGTTGGTGAGAAACTTCATCATGCCTGCCCCCCTGGAACTGGATCTTATAAGATATGTAGGTTTGCCGATCAAAGGGAGCAGACGTCGCGTGAGTATCCGCTCCGCGGGTCGGTAACGGCCTATAACATCAAAGCCCCGCCGCAAAGGACCATCGAACGCAGCTTGCGATGAGTGCATATTTGGACTGTATCCAAATATGCGCAGGGAGAAACACGATGCCCGCCAACGCAGCGATCCCCGCCGGCTATGGGCAGGAAACGACGATGCTCTCCCCGGATCGGTTCGAGCCCGCGAACCGGAGGCGGCTCTCCGGCCCCGGCATGCGCACCTTTCTCGCCATTGCCGACCTCTGGGGCTTGAACGAGACCCAGCGCAGGCTCGTCCTTGGCTATCCGTCGAAATCCACTTACCAGAACTGGCGCAGGCTCGCGCGCGAGCACAAGGACATCACGCTGGACGTCGATACGTTGACCAGGATTTCCGCCGTTCTCGGTATCTACCAGGCGCTCCGGGTCCTCTACGCGGACGAGGCGGAGGGCATGGATTGGTTGAAACGCCCGAACGCGGACAGGATATTCGGAGGTCAGCGCCCGCTCGACATTGTCACGGGAGGCACCATCGACGGGCTCATGACGGTCAGGCGGCACCTCGACGCGGCAAGGGGTGGGATCTACATGGCTCCCAACGAAGCGGATAGCGAGCCCGGTCCGTACGGCGAAGGCGACGTAGTTTTCATATGAGAATTCCGCGGAGTGGCGCTCCCAGGCCAACCTTCAGATTGATTCCCTCGAAATTTCCGCCCATCGGGCTGTTTGATGGAGTGGCAACCGCGGCCGATCTCGATGCTGTCATGGATCTCGTCGGCTGGACGAACGACCGCCTCGTCTCCGAACGCGTCGCACGCATCCCCATGGCCGACCGCGCTTTCGGAAGGCCGAATTCAAGCGTCATCATGGCGTCGTTCCTGCACGTTCCGTTGTCGGGAGCCAAATTCAATACCGCCGATCGCGGCGCATGGTACGCGTCCGACAGGATCGAAGCAGCCATCGCCGAGGTCGGTCATCACATGCGTCGAGAGACAGTTGCGACGGGAAGGCTGGACCTAACGCGCGACTTCCGGACCTACAAGGCGGTGCTGGAGGGGCGCTACGCGGATATTTGCGGCAAGACGGCGGCCTTGCCAGACGTTTATGCCCCGCACAGTTACACCGCCTCGCAGGCGTTCGGCGAATCTCAACGGGCAAACGGTGCCGACGGGATTCTATACGACAGTGTCCGCTATGCGGGTGTGCTGAATGCAGCGGCCTTCAGGCCTCGGCTAGTCACGTCCGTTGTCCAGACAGACCACTACAGGATCTCGGTCCGCCGCGATTCACGGCGTGTCGAGGCGTCGAAGCTGAACGCCTGATTTGGCGGGCGTCCATTCGGACCGGTCTCGACCCACGGGGAGACGGATTTCTTGCGGTCAGGGCGGGACCCGGTACCGAGCATCGCATCCTCGATCGGCTGCACAACGCAGACAGAGTGAGGCTATGCGACCGCCGCGGTGACTGAATCGGCATCGTATATTCCCGGGCCCATCCTGCTGTGATGTCGACGCGGTCTCGGAAACAAGCCGCCCTATCGAGGAGACTGCCTCTCGCGCTGGGCGCACGGTCGGTGGATTGAAATAACGGCCGGATGATCCGGTTCTAACTCCGTGTTGCGGAGTTGGTGGATCATCGGTGGCTCTTTCCTAATCCGACACGACGAAGACACCTGGTTCACCGTCCTCAAAGGACGCGTGGTCATGACCGTTATCGTCGTGCGTCAAACAGCGGCCTCGACGAAGCTTTCCGGCGGTGCCTTGGCGAATTTCGGCCGCATGCCGGGCGGTACGCGCAAGGCGATCCGGTCGTTGTTTTCGACCACGCCCGAGACAACAGAGTTCCGCGTGAAGCCATCCGGGACGCCAAGAAGCTCCCTTCGCCGAATATCACGACGTCTGGCTCCATGTCGTGGGGACCAATGTCGACCAGCAGCAGGGAACACTCGCGGGTGGAACACAGCCTGGCCGCTTAATCTGGCGCTATAGGGTCCGGCGGGCTCGTGTCGGAAAGTTGGAGGGTTCAGCCGCGGCCGCTCGCCGATCGGTTTGACGATGCCGAAAGCCATGACATACCTCTCCGGCCGTTTTGGTGAAAGGTGAATAGACCTTCTGCCGTCTGGGTGGGCAGGCCAGCGCGAGCGGGTTTAGCCAGGGCCGCCAGAAGTGCCAGAACCGTCAGTCATGTCCGCATACAAGATTGCATCAGACGGTGGCTTCGCTGTCACGGGCGGAAGCCGGCCGGCGAGCCCAGTTGCGTGCACCCTCGGCGAGCGCCTTGAACCGATCGGAGAGTTGGGTCAGTTTCGCATGCCATTCCGGGTGCGGCTCCTGGCCAGCGGTCACGGTAAAGAAAGCTTGCATCATGCAGGCAATGGCGAGCGGCTCCAGAAGCGCCGCCTTGAATGCCCAGGCGAAGATGAAGGCGAGAATGAAGGCGCTGGCGCTCCACGCGCCCGGCAAGAGATAAACAAGTGCGGCTGCCGGCACGAGCGCCAGCAAGAAGACGACAATGGCGACAGCGTACATGATGACCGAGAGCCAGGCAGCATTTCTGAACATGGCCCTGTTGTTCTGGCCGTAAAGCACGAGCGCCTCTTCCGCGGCGGCCCAAGGGTTGTGCGAGCGCGACCGTATGGCCTGGGCGAGAATCACCTCATCGACCAGACCGATCGCAATCCTGAGGAAGATTCGGGCAACACGTATCAGAGCATTAAGGCCGGGGATCGGCAGCATACCGGCCATGCCCGACAAAAGTTGCGTGATGGCACGGATGACGCCCTTGACCAGCTGATCAATGGCAAAGAGTACACTCACTTCGCCGAAGCGCTGCCGCGTAATCTCGGTGCCAAAGGCGATCTGCCCTCCGCTGGAAGGCAGCCCACGATTGTCCAAAAGTTCCACGAGGACGGCAATATGGCCGCCCTTGACCAGATAAAGTAGGTACTCGCGCACAAGATAGAGCAGACCGGCCGACAGGCCGAGGCCCAGTGCACCGCCCCAGAAGGTGGAGCTCATCCGGAAGTCCTCGTCAGCGAACGCGCCGATGCCGTATCCGATTCCCGCACCGGTTCCCGTGACGAAAACAAAGGCAGCGGCAAGCCGAAATAGACGAGGATGCGAAGCCCGATATAGGGCGCCGTCCGCGCCATCAATGCCAAGGCTTTGTGAAGCTGAAATCCCACATCCCCTGCCCCCGGTTACGTTGATTATCCGCGACGCTCCCGATTGTGCAACTCATCACCAAACATCATCTTCTTGGCGAACACGCATTCTTCGTGTGTAAAGCCATCGATAGACACCCTGAGAAGATCAAAAACAAGAAGCAGCATCGACCGTCACTCGGTCTCCGGCAGAGCCGTCAGATTACGATGCCGCTACCGCTTGCGCGTCAACCATCTGGACGGCAAGTATTGTGAAAACCAAGAACCAAGTGACGGAGACTTATGACCATTGCCTCCGGCGAGGACCGCGGTCAGGCTGCTTTTGTGGTGAGTGTGGATCGGCGCCAGTGCCACAGCAGAAGATTGGCCAGCCGGCTGTGCGGCGGTGTCGGCGATGTGGACGAGCAGTCGGCGAGCCAGGCCGCAACAGCAGCAGCATGCCCTGAGCTTTGAAAGCCTACTCCCGGGACAAGCCACCGGCAGCCCAAATTCATCCGCTCAATCTTTTCCACAGCACCATTGTTCTGTGGACATTTGGGTTACTCCCCTGTTTCATGGAAATGGGCCATTGGGGGTATTTCAATGAAGGCTGAATTGCTTGGGACGGGTATCACTTGGCTGTCCCTGACCAACTTGGCAGACGAGGGCAGCACCATCTCGATCATGACCCTTGTCTTGCTTGCAATCGCACTTGTTATCATCGTGCTCAACCACTCCCGACCAGGGGATAGGGAATGGCACCCATATCCCAAGCACGGTAGCGGTCAGAAAGCCGGCAAGATCGACTACATCATGCGCCGCCGCACCGATCTGGGGTGGGAATATCGCGAGATGACGCCGGACGAGATCGCGGAATTGAGACGCGACCTTGCCTGGTAAGATATAGCCGATTGGGCTGGACTGGCCGGTCCTGTCGCTGCGTTCCCGTGAGCGTGC
>DASTLA010000239.1:0-6661 GCA_035715525.1 Nitrospiraceae bacterium | reverse complement strand
CACCAGGCCGGCCGGCCCAACCGCCCGCAGCAACGCCATCGTCAACGCGCCCGAACCGGTTCCTGCCTCGAACACCCGAGCACCGGGATAGACGTCCGCCCACATGGGAATCAGCGCCAAATCCTTCGGATAGAGGACCTGAGCGCCTCTGGGCATTTTGAGCACATACTCGGCAAACGTCGGACGCAGCGCGAGAAATCGCTTGCCACGCGAAAGCGTCACCAGTGAACCGTCGGTCTTGCCAATCAGGTCGTCATGCGGGATCGTCTCCCCGCTGTGCTGATAGACATCTCCCGCTTTGAGCGTCAGGGCATACTGACGTCCCTTCTTATCGACCAGGTGTATCCGTTCGCCGTTCTGCAGTTGTGACATGGGGTGGCATTCTAGCAGGATGTGGAAAAAGTCCGCCACCGTTGTCTCATCAAATCTTGTCCATCGGCCGTTCCTTGACTGCCCTTCCACCGGGCCGTATGATCGACCAGGTTCCGAGGTAGACGCATCTCTTTATGACGCCTGTACGATGCGTTTGCTCACTCGGTGGAGGATCGCTGATGCATAGTCTTCGGCTCGTCTTCCCGCGGCCGATCCGACTGGCCCTGAGTCTACTCGCCCTCATCTTTGCTTTTGAAACGTTCTCCCTCGTTGCTGCCGAGACCCGCGATGTCTACGTCGCGACCTATGAGGGCGTGATCAACCCGGTCGCCGCCGAATACATCCATGACGCCATCGCCACCGCGCAGGAACATGGCGCAGAAGCGCTCATCTTGCGTCTCGATACGCCGGGCGGGCTCGACACGTCCATGCGTGTCATCATCAAGGACATCACCAGTGCCGCTGTTCCGGTCGTCGTCTACGTATCGCCTTCAGGTGGACGCGCCGCTTCCGCCGGCGTCTTCATCACGATGGCCGCTCCTGTCGCCGCGATGGCTCCCGGCACCAACATCGGCGCCGCTCACCCTGTGGCGTTGGGCGGAGGCGAGATGGACAAAACGATGAAGGAGAAGTTGGAAAATGATGCCGTAGCCTACATCAAATCGATCGCCGAAAAGCAGAATCGCAATGTGTCGTGGGCCGAGGATGCAGTGCGAAAAAGCGTGTCGGCGACCGAGAAGGAAGCCCTGAAGCTCAAGATTGTGGATCTCCTTGCGGACGACGTTCCCGCCCTGCTTCGACAATTGGACGGTCGTTCGGTCAAGATCGGGCTGGAAAGCCGCATCTTGCGTACTGCGGGCTCCACTCGTATCGATTTTCCCATGGGTCTTCGTCTCGAGGCGCTCAAGGCGTTGAGCGACCCCAACATCGCGTACATCCTCATGACCATCGGAACGGTCGGCTTGATTGCGGAGTTGTATAGCCCCGGCGCGATCTTGCCCGGTGTGGTCGGCGCCATCAGCCTCGTGCTTGCCTTTTATTCGTTCCAGTCTCTCCCAATCAACTATGCCGGCCTTCTGTTGCTCGTGCTGGGCATTATCTTCTTCGTCCTCGAGGCGACGGTCACCAGCTATGGATTGCTGGCCCTTGGGGGAGTGATCTCGATGCTGTTGGGATCTCTCATGCTCATAAAAACCGACGCCCAATTCCTACAATTGTCCTGGGGAGTTGTCATTCCCGTGATCGCCCTGGCGGCATTCTTCTCGCTATTCATGGTAGGCATGGGGCTGAAAGCCCTGCGCCGGAAGCCGGCCACCGGCTTGGAAGAATTGGTCGGTTTGATCGGCATTGCTAAAACGGCCGTATCCCCACATGGACAATTGGCCATTCACGGCGAAATTTGGGAAGCCATCAGCGATGTCCCACTTCAACCCGGAGAACATGCCCGGGTCACGCGTGTGGACGGGCTGACGCTGCACGTCAAACCGGTCGGACGAAAGGACGGTTCATAATGCTGGTTACCCCGGTCGGTCTGCTTCTACTTGTGGTGTTAGTCCTGATCGTGGGGAAGCTCACGTTCAATGTCCTTCCTGAATACGAACGTGCGGTCATCTTTCGCCTCGGCCGCTTGTCGCAAGGGCTGATCGGCGGCAATGGACCTGGTTTGGTCATCATCTTCCCCTTTATCGATCGACTAGTGCGGGTAAGCCTTCGCACCGTAGCCATGGACGTCCCGCCGCAGGACGTCATTACCAGGGACAACGTGACCGTGAAGGTCAATGCCGTGATCTATTTCCGGGTGGTCGATGCACAACGCGCCATTATTCAGGTCGAAGATTACCTCTACGCGACCTCCATGATGGCGCAGACGACATTGCGCAGCGTGCTGGGGCAGATGCAGCTGGACGATTTGCTGTCCAAGCGTGACGAGATCAATGCCGAACTGCAGCGGATCATTGACCAACAGACCGAACCCTGGGGCGTCAAAGTCTCCGCGGTGGAGGTCAAGAATGTCGATCTCCCTCAGGAAATGCAGCGCGCAATCGCCCGGCAAGCAGAAGCCGAGCGCGAGCGTCGCGCCAAGATCATTCATGCACAAGGCGAGTTCGAGGCGTCCCAACGATTGGCCGATGCCGCCGGTGTCATTAGTCAAAATCCGGCTGCTCTTCAACTCCGGTACCTCCAGACATTGGTAGAAATTGCCGCAGAAAAGAATTCGACGACCATTTTCCCCATCCCCATCGACACGATCGCCCCATTTTTGAAGGCATTACAAGGTCCAAAGGCCTAGTCCTCGGGGCATCAGGGCTCAATCCCCAGGGAATCGCCGAGGGGCTCCTCCGACGCCATTGACAGTACCCTAGGAATCGCTATCTCTAAAGAACGCGAATCCAAGAGCTTGGAATGACGCATGAGATTATGGCGAGAGCGGTGACGCGAGACGTCTCCGAATCCTTTTCGTGGATCAGAGTCTCTAACGGGATAGCTGATGTCTCGCCGACAAATGACGCATCGACTCCCCGGGACGGGGAAGAAGGAATAGATATGAAAGAGCCTCTGATTACAGACGAGGAAAAGCAGACCGGAGTCGTCAGCCCGGTCGATCCTGATGCGGACGATGCAGAAGCGAGCGACCTGCTCGAAACGATCGCACAAGATGATCAGCCCGAGGAATCGAGTGGCGACAGCGCCAGCGAACAACCTCGCTCCGCCTCGACGCCGTTTCTCCTGGAATCTTTATATTTCCGCTCTTTCGGCGAGCGCCCATTGCTCGACCGGGAAGAGGAAGTGTCCCTTGCCAAACAGATCGACGTAGGCACTCGGCAAATCCGTTTGGCGCTCCATCAGGCAGCCAAGGCTTCCAGCCGCCTTAAGAAATCCGACCGCACGGCGGAATTGATCAGGACGGTCACGATGGTCCGCCGATTGAGCGGGCTCTCGGCCACGGCGCTGGATCAAGCCATCGCGGCTCTGCAGGGATTGTCGGCGGAAGCGAAACAGGCGGGTCGGATCGGAACCACCGTGCATAAACAGCTCGCGGAGAGTTTGGAGCGCGTCCGCACCAGTCGCCAGATACTGGAATCCGCCAAGGACGAACTTGTTCGCTGTAATCTCCGACTGGTGGTGGATGTGGCGAAACACTACACGGGCCGCGGATTGACACTGCTGGACCTCGTGCAAGAGGGCAACATCGGCCTCATGAAGGCTGCCGAACGCTATCAGTATCGAAAAGGATTCAAGTTCAGCACCTATGCCACGTGGTGGATTCGTCAGGGCATCACACGATCTCTTGCGGATCAATCACGGACGATCCGGATTCCGGTGCACCAGACTGAGGCATCCAATAGAATTCTTCGTGTTTCACGGCGTCTCGTGCAGCAGCTCGGACGGACTCCTCGGTTGGAGGAAATCGCTCATAGCATGCGCATACGGCCCGAACGTCTGCACGAAACCATTCAAGCGTTCCAGGAGCCGATCGCGCTGGAAAACCGCGTCGGGGATGGAGAGACCGAGCTGGGCGAGCTGTTGCCCGACCAGCAGGCGGTCCCGCCCGACGCGCATGTCAACCGCACCGAATTGACGCGCGAACTCGATCGTATCCTGAGCACATTGACGCCGCGCGAGCAGACCGTCATTCGACTGAGATTCGGAATCGGCGAGGACCAGGCAAGGACCCTCGAACAGGTGGGCCAACAGCTGTCTGTGACGCGGGAGCGCATTCGCCAGATCGAAGCGAAGGCGCTCAAGAAGCTGAAAACCCCGCTGGTGAAGGAAATGTTCGCCGCCATCAAGTAATCCATGCGGCTCCGTAACCAGTGGCGTTGACACGGGCGAGGCTCGACCTCGCCCGTGCTATTTTACAGGCTTTCCCCACAACACTTGTGAGAGAATGGGCCTGGATGGATACACGCCTTGGCACGATGTCTTCCCCGGCATCTTCTCGTGACATCCAGTCAACCGTCCGATTCTCGCTGACCAGGGCCACATTGGTCGCAGTCTTCTCCTTGTGCTTCCCCGTCGGGCCGGCCACTGCACAGCCCGAGTCATTTCCGTCGAAAGAAATGTCGATCCCTGCGATTGTGGCGAGGGTCCGTCCCTCCGTGGTGACGATTTTGCAACGCGGGTCACTTCCCGGTCAGATGCAACATGGCGCCGCGGCCGGCAGCGGGTCCGGGGTCATCATCGACGAGGCAGGATACATCCTCACCAACAACCATCTCGTCCAGGGAGTGAAGAGCGTCGTCGTTGGGCTCTCCAGCGGCCGGCTGACGCCCGGCAGGGTCGTGGCTCGCGATTTCTTTCTCGATCTGGCGCTCGTGAAGATCGTTGCGCAGGAACTTGTAGCGGCTCAACTGAGTCAACGGAAAAGCTTCGACATCGGTGAGACCGTGATCGCGATCGGCAATCCGTTGGCGTTGAAGGGTGGATCAACCGTGACCGTCGGGGTGATCAGCGCGCTCGACCGCTCCATCCTAACGCCCGAAGGTGAAACGCTTTACAATCTGCTGCAAACCGATGCCGCCATCAATCCCGGCAACAGCGGCGGTCCCCTTGTCGATCGCTTCGGACAAGTGGTCGGGCTCAATGTTGCGATCGCTCCCTCAGCCCAAGCGATCAGTTATGCCATTTCGATAGATGCGATTCATCCGCACATTGAATCCATGATCGTACGCGGGTCGGTATTGCGCCCGGATCTCGGGTTCATTCCCATCACCATTACTCCGAGCATCAGAGCGAGCTTTGATCTGGAAGACGACCGAGGGATCCTGGCCCTTGGCGTCGAACCCGAAAAGGCGGCTGCTGTGGCGGGGCTCCAAACAGGGGATGTCATCACAGCGGTGGATAACCATCCGATCTACAACGTCGGGGATTTCTGGCACGCGATTTCGCAAGCTGGGGACGAAATCATTCTGCAGACTACCGTCCAGGGCAAGACAGAGCCGGCCACGCGAACGTTCGCGCGGCCTGGACCACCCCGACCATAGACTATGGACGCCGATCACCTCCGCCATATGGCCCCTGATCTTTCGCCGGCAAAGGCACATTCGGGAAAAGTCGGCATTTTAGGTCTACTCGGGCAGGTGCCCTATCCCGATGCCTGCGACCTACAGACTCGCTGTCGAACCGAGCGCGCAGCTGCCCGCATCCATGATCTTCTCCTCCTGCTGGAACACCCAGCCGTATTTACCGCCGGGCGCATGACTAGGGACGAACATGCGCCGGGAAAACAGAATCGAAGCCGACTGGTGGACATCCCTCTTATAAGATCGGATCGAGGAGGCTCTATCACCTACCATGGTCCAGGTCAGTTGATCGGATATCCGATTCTCAAACTGAGCGATTATTGTGCGGGACCCAAGGCGTATGTGCGAGGTCTGGAAACGGTGCTCATCCGTGTGTTGGGCGCTTGGAATATCGATGGGCATTGTCGGGACGGCCTCCCTGGCGTCTGGATCGGAGGGACCCGTCCCATGAAAATCGCCTCAATCGGAGTCCGCATCGCGCATGGCATCACCAGCCACGGCTTCGCCCTGAACGTCTCCGTCGATTTGGAACCCTTTTCTTCCATCGTTCCCTGCGGGATCGATGACTGCCGCGTCACATCCATGGCTCAACTCCTGGGAAGCGTTCCAGATCCCGGAATCATCGCGGAGCAAGTTGCCATGGAATTCGGCAAGCAATTCAACATAAGCTGGATGGATCGGGTCGGCCTAGACCGGCTGCCGCCGGCCGGCGAACCGGCTCATTCATATGGTTGTGAGGAATCCTCTCATGCCTGAATTCGATACGCACACATTCCGCCTCGCCGTGGCACAGTTCAACGAAGCCGCGGAAGCGATGCATCTGGATGCCAACTTGCGCGAGCGGCTGAAATTGCCTCAGCGCTCCTTGTGCGTCAGCATCCCGGTCAAAATGGATGACGGTCGGGTCGAAGTCTTCACTGGCTACCGCGTGCAACATGATTCGGCGCGCGGTCCGTGCAAGGGCGGGATCCGGTATCATCCCGACGTCAATATGGGTGAGGTGGCCGCTCTTGCGATGTGGATGACCTGGAAATGCGCACTGGCTGACCTTCCTTACGGCGGCGCCAAGGGAGGCGTGCGCGTCGACCCCAAAAAGCTCTCACGCGGAGAGCTCCAGCGCCTCACCCGGCGGTATGCGGCGGAGATTTTCCCTTTGATCGGTCCCGACAAGGATGTGCCCGCACCCGATGTAGGGACCGATCAACAAGTCATGGCTTGGATCATGGATACGTACAGTCAGCAGGTTGGCTATGCGGTCCAGGGTG
>DASTLA010000238.1:0-9917 GCA_035715525.1 Nitrospiraceae bacterium | reverse complement strand
ACGAGTTTTGCTTTCCCGACGATGTGTCGAAGGTCCGCATCCAGCTCGGCAATAATTTTCGGGGTCTCTCCGATCAGTTCGACTTCCGATTCCGGCGCGGGGACGGGTCCACCCTTTCGGTATTGGCTGAAACCTGCCCTTTCGACGTTGGAGGCGGTGGAGCCAATTATGCCTTGTGGGTCTGTGCCGATATCACCGCCCGGAAACGGTCGGAAGTAGATCTCCGCGAAGCGTGGGAGCGACTTCAATATGCGCTGGAATCGGCCGATATGGTCGCGTGGGATTGGAGTCCGGAGAGCGACGTGGTGATTCAATCGACCAATGCTTCCCGGGTGCTGAACCTGCCGCCGGGCAGCACTCTCCACTCCGGGAAAGAATACTTCGCCATGATTCACCCGGAGGACCAGCCTCGGGTAGTGGCCGCCGTCCAGCGCGCATTACGGGATCAAGGCGACTACCACGAAGAGTTTCGGCTGGTCCTCGCTGACGGGACGGTTCGCTGGGTCGCGGACCACGGTCGAGTGACCATGGTCGATGGAAGCAAGTCTGCACGGATGAACGGCGTCATTCGCGATATTACGCAACTCAAGACGAGAGAAACCGCCCTTCGGGAAAGCGAGGGGAGATTTCGAGCGACCTTCCACCAAGCTGCCGTCGGGATGTGCCTGATGGGGCCGGATGGTCGGTTTCTTCAAACGAATGAGCGCATGTGCGAGTTGCTGGATATGGCCGAATCCGAATTGACCATGCGTAACCTATTCGACGTCACCCATCCGGACGACCGCGAGGCAAACCGAAAATTGATGAACCGTCTCCTGCTGGGAGGGGCGGGGAATATCTCACTCGAACAACGGCTCGTGCGACGAGACGGTAGTCCGGTGTGGGTATCGATGTACTTGGCGCTTCTGTTGGATGCGGGCGGTCGACTCGAACACGTCATCGGCGTCATTCAGGACATTCATGCGCGCAAGATCGCAGAGCATCAATTGCAGCAGCTGAATGCCGACCTGGAACAACGCGTGGCAGCTCGCACCCGGGATCTCGTCCATTCGCAGAATCGGCTCCGGAAGCTCGCCTCGGATCTCAGCTTGACCGAGGAGCGAGAGCGCCGCCGCATCGCAGGAGAGCTGCACGACTACTTGGCTCAATTACTGGTCGCCACAAGGATGAAGCTGAACCAGACGAGGCCATGGCGCTCCACCAAATATGCCGCGACACTCGGTGAGGTGGATCGCATGTTGGATCAGGCCCTCACTTACACCCGAACCTTAGTCGCGCAACTGAGCCCGCCGGTACTCTATCAATTCGGCGTGCCGGCCGCCTTGAAATGGCTTGGGGATCAGATGGAACGGCATGGGCTTCGCGTCAGGACCCATATCGGTGGCGAGCGACTGTCTCTTTCCGAAGAGGAAGCGGTGCTGTTGTTCCAGTCCGCCCGCGAGCTGCTGCTGAACGTGGTGAAACATGCCGGCTGTCCATCGGCGGAAATGCGACTCGAGGTCGTCGCCGGCAACCTGCATCTGACCGTACGAGACGACGGAAGAGGATTCGACTCGACGGCGGTCCGGGACAGCTCTGCCAGCGGCAATACGTTCGGCCTCTTCAGCATTCGAGAGCGCATGGAATCGTTGGGAGGGCGGGTCGACATCGCGACCGCACCTCATCAAGGCACGAAAGTGACGCTTGTGATGCCGTTGCCTCTGGATACGGGGGAGGTACAAACGAGTAAGACGGTGACGAAAGAAAGCATAGGCGCCGTCAAGGACAGAGCGCCCATGAGGGTGACCACTATCGGGGGCCCCGAGTCTGCGGGAGCAGTCGGCGCAGCGGCTCCTGCACGGATTCGTGTTTTGCTGGCCGACGATCACGCCATGGTACGGCAGGGACTACGGAGTCTCTTGGAAGGCCACCAGGACATGGAGGTCGTCGCGGAAGCGGGCGATGGGATGCAGGCTGTGGCCCTGGCCGATGAAGTCCGACCCGATGTCGTGGTGATGGATCTCAATCTGCCCTCACTGGACGGCGTCGAGGCGACGAGAAGGATCTGTGCGCGACATCCGTCCATCGTCGTGGTGGGACTTTCGGTGCATCAAAGCCGGCATGTCGAAGAGGCGATCCGCGCCGCCGGCGCCGCTACGTATCTCACCAAGGACTGCGCGGTCGATCAGTTGTACGAGGCCATTACATCCTCGATGATGGCGCGCAGCGCCTAGCCGCTTTCGTCCAGGAGCTCTCCGCCCTCTACGCGGTTTTCCTCAGTGGACCCCCCCAGTGGTACGCAACCAATTGATGCTGCATACTTCATCTATGTCTCCGGATGCGGGCCTTAGATGCGATGGGACTCCGTCCAAGCAGTCCCTGGTCAGAATTCTGCTGGTGGACGATTGCGTGCCGCTTCGTCAAACTGTGAAGACTTTGCTGGAAGAAGAGCGAATGATGTCGGTGGTCGGGGAGGCGGGAGACGGAATGGCGGCAGTCGAAATGGCATGCCGGCTCCGCCCGGATGCTATCGTCATGGATCTCGAAATGCCGGCGTTGAACGGGATCGAGGCCACCCGCCGGATTACGGAGATCTTGCCCGAGGTAGCGGTCATTGGATTTTCAGTGCGGGATGACAGTCTGGCGCATGGCGCTATGCGACGGGCGGGATCCTGCGCGTTCATCGTGAAGGAGCAGGCGGCGGAGTTGCCACGAGTCATCAAAGAGGCGCTTGCCAGACCTGGCACCACCGATACGTAAGAGGGACACAGAGCCACAGATTCTGGCTGGATGATTCGGCGGCGGCAGCCGGCTCGCACGCGGGCCGGCTGCCGTTGTTTCTTGCGAGACCTCAGGTAACCGGCGGGCGCCGTCCGACGACGAAGCTGATGGCAGCCACAATCAGGAACAATACGAACAACACATAGGCAATATTGGTAGCCGTGCCGGCGACCCCTGAGAGACCCAAGACGCCTGCAATCAACGCGATGACCAAAAAGGTGACAGCCCAACTAAGCATGTTAGCCTCCTTTGTGAGAATGTGTGCGAGCCTTGCATTCGGAATGCTCGCACGCGCAATGTCCCCCCGTGATCGGGGGCGGCATGTTTCGGCACTGATCCGAGCAGAATTCCTTGCCGGCCGGGATGCGGCACGTGCAAGAAGGATGAGCGCACTGTTTATCCATGATGTCCTCGCCTGCACCGACCCGGCCCGACCGGGGCCTGACGTCGGGGCTGTTTAGAAGTAAAAATGGAGACCCACGCCGATCCATTCCACTCGGCTCGTATAGAACTGCCCGTCCGGCGCCGGACCCGCAAAATACTCTGCCAGGAGTTGGATTTGCCGGTCTCCTATTCTCGCGTTTTCGAACTGAAAGCCCGCCATGATGGAGCGGGCGATCGTCCAGTTGGCTCGCTCGTTCGCTTGAAAATCCGCATAGGCGACAGGCCTCAAGCGCCCCTCCAAGTACGTCTTCGGGCTTGTGAGTTCCATTCCCCACTGGGTCGTCCCCCGGCCGATTCGAGGGTAACGATGGACGAGTACTCCTCCTCCGCCATAAACCCGAAGCCAGGAGGTCAGCTCATAAGACAATTTCGCATCCAACTCCTCGAAGCTGAGGTTGATGCGCTCGACCCCCGCATTGTTCAGCAGGAACTCATCCCCCAAATGCGAACTCTGATGATGTATGCGCACGAAGCCCGAGAAGCGTCCGTTGCGATACGACGACATGAGGCCGACGAGATAATCCGCGTTCACCAGGTCGATGGACTGTTTGCTGACGTCAAAGATACTGAAGACGCCGGCCTGTACGCCGAAATCCCATTCGCCGCCGAACGGCGCGCGGTTCCTATAGATCGAGAAGGTTTCACCAAAGTTAGCTCCGAAGACGCCGGAAAGGCCCAACCCCGCCGTAAAATTCCGATAGGAGGCACCGAAATGCGACCAGCGGGGGTCCGCGTGAAGCGGGGAAAATAGGAACCCGCGCGGGAGCCATTTCGGCTGAGGTCCCGGAATTCCCGTCTGCACGCCTTCCTCGGACTCATGCAAGCCGTCCACCGGGCCGGCGGTGCCGATCTCTTCCGGCGAGGTGACGTTCACCTCGGCATTGCGGACGCCGGGAATTTTCTTCAGCGCGGCCAGGATTTTTCCGCGGTCTACCCGGCCGATCGATTTGGTCGAAACGGTGACAACGCCGTCGTCGACCTGAATGACCGCGTCGGTGACGCTGAACTCATGCTCCAAAATGGCAGCCGCATAACCTGCGATATAAGCATCATCGGCCGCCGCCGCTGAGGATCCCAGGAACAGGAACGTCACGAAGACCAAGATGTATGCCAGCATCTAGAAATGGAAGTTCAGGCCGATCGTGACCATATGAACGTTGTTTTCGTATTTTTTGTCCACGACGTTGGCGTCCTTTGATTGCAGCTTCTCCAGCCAAATATAGCGGTACGTTCCATCGATGGACCAATGACGGTTGAGCATCCACTGTAAACCGCCCCCGCCGTGGAGACCGAACCTGTTCTGTGTATCGTCGAAGCCGCCGGGACCTTTCACCTGCGTGTAGTACCAACCTCCACCGCCCAAGAGAAAGGGGCTGACCCGTTTGCCAGGGAGGAGGTAGACCAATCCGGACACTTGGACGGGGTAGGTGCGCGTGAACGTGCCGTCGAATTTCTTCTCCCTATAATCGACCGACCCCTCGATGGCAAACATCTGTCCGAGGTAGAGCCGGGCCTGCGCGCCTCCGTACCATTTCGGTCCCGAATCGTTGGGATCGAAATAGGTGGCCCGGCCACCCAGGGAAAAGACTCCTTTATCGACTTCGTCCAAGAAGTAGGAGTCTGCCTGAAGCGTTGAGAACATGCCCCCGGCTAGGGTGAAGCACATGGCCGAGATCACAGCCAACGAGCTTGTCCACACTGTGCGCCTATCCATTGGGCGGCCTCTTCGCGCCTACGGCACGCGTGGTTTCGGGGAAGGTTCATACGGATGTTGCTTGAACCACTCGTCCGTCCATTGTTTGATTTCTTCCTTGCGGTCGCCGTAGCGCTCCTGCAGCTTGCCCTCGTACTTGTCGTAGCTGCCTTCGATGAAAAGCAGGTCATCGTCCGTAAACTTACCCCACTTTTGCTTGAGCTCTCCCTTGAACTGCTTCCAGTTGCCCTTGAATTGGTCTTGATTGAGCACCAAGACAAGCAGAGGGTCGTTCGAGCCGGTCAATTCCCAGGTCAGATTATCTTGGCTGTGCGAGGGCCGAGAAGAAGCAGCCTGCGCGTCGCTCACAAGGCTCAAAACAACATAAGAAGCAATAGCGAGCATGAGACGAACTAGACGCATGGAACTCCTCCTTCGTGGGCTCGACCGGGTCGGCGGTGCTGCCTCGCCCGGTCGAGCGCTGTCCACTTTCATCCGGCGGAACCAGACGAGTGGCCTCGGTACCGCCGGCGGGGCCGTTATCGTCCCACTGTGCCGGTCGGCTGGGTAGGCCGGTTAAACCAATCATCGGCCCAACGCGACACTTCGTCTTTTTTATCACCGTAACGTTCTTGCAGAGAGCCTTTGAACTTGTCGTAATCCCCTTCGATCTTCATCAGATCGTCGTCCGTAAAATTGCCCCATTTCTTCTTGAGTTCTCCCTTGAATTGAGTCCATTTACCTTTGAACTGTTCCGCGTTCATCCCAACCTCCTTGTGTCTGTGTACTGTGTCGGCTCCTTCACACCATGATGTGTTGTACTGTGGTTCCTACGCAGACACGACTGGAATATCCCCTAGTTCTTGGACTGCGAGCCAGCAGCCATTCCAGGGTCGGTCCTGAGGTACTTGAGCGGCTTCGGAGGAAGAATGCGGTTATTTAGAGCGAAGTCTGAGTAAAGCCATCGAGCGGTGCTCAAGGTCATAAGCGGCTCCGCCCTTCAGGTGCTGACTGCGCGCCTCGGCGGGAAGCCCGTCCCTTGTATCGAACACGACTTCCCACCGCACCCCGCGTTTATGGGCGGGGAGGGTAAACGTAATGGGCTCGTGGTGGGCGTTTAACAACATTAAAAACGTATCGTCCTTGATCGGGTCCCCCGCCGCATCCATTTCTGCGATGGCGTCTCCAGCCAGACGAACGCCGAGGCATCGTACGTATCCTTGGCTCCAATCCTCATCCGTCATTTCCTTTCCGTCCGGCCGGAACCAGGCGATGTCCTTGACCTCCGCCCCGTGGATTTTGCGGCCTTGGAAGAATTGACGACGATGGAATACCGGATGCTGCTGCCGGAGATCGATGAGGAAGGCAATGTACTCGCGGAAGAGCTCATCCTGCTTCGACCAATTCCAATTGAACCAGCTGATGTCGTTGTCCTGACAATATGCGTTGTTGTTGCCATGCTGCGTGCGTCCCACTTCGTCGCCGACGCAGAGCATGGGGACGCCTTGAGAAAGAAGGAGCATCGCCATCATGTTGCGCTTTTGACGCTGGCGTAGTTCATTGATGGCGGCATCGTCGGTCGGGCCTTCCGCTCCGCAGTTCCAACTTTGATTGTCGTCCGAGCCGTCCCTGTTCTCCTCCTGGTTCGCCTCGTTGTGCTTTCCGTTGTAGGACACCAGGTCGTGTAATGTGAAGCCATCATGCGCCACGACGAAGTTGATGCTGGCGTGAGGCCGCCGGCCGCTGCCCTCGTAGAGGTCGCTGCTTCCGGACAGCCGATACCCCAGTTCGGCTACCTGCCCGCCGTCCCCCTTCCAATAGCGACGGATCGTGTCCCGATATTTTCCATTCCATTCCGCCCATCCGGGAGGGAAATTCCCGACCTGATAGCCGCCCTCGCCCAAATCCCACGGTTCGGCGATCAATTTTACTCTGGCCAGCACGGGGTCCTGATGGATGATGTCGAAGAACGCGCTGAGGCGGTCGACGTCATGCAGTTCTCTGGCAAGCGTGGAGGCCAAGTCGAAGCGAAACCCGTCGACGTGCATGTCCTGCACCCAATATCGCAGACTGTCCATGATCAGCTGCAATGTGCGTGGATGACGGACATTGAGACTGTTTCCGCATCCCGTGTAGTCCATGTAGTAGCGCAGGTCATCCGGCACGAGCCGATAATATGTCGCATTGTCGATGCCCCGGAATGACAGCGTCGGTCCCAAGTGATTGCCTTCGGCCGTATGGTTGTAGACGACGTCGAGGATGACTTCGATGCCGGCGCTATGGAACGTCTTCACCATGTTCTTGAACTGCGTTACTCCTCGCCCGGGGTGGGCCGCATACCGTGGGTCGGGGGCAAAGTATCCGATGGTGTTGTAGCCCCAATAATTGGCCAGCCCCTTGTCCAATAGATGCTTGTCGGTCACGAAAGCATGAACCGGGAGCAGTTCCACGGCCGTGACCCCCAGCTCTTTGAGGTATTCGATCACCGGCCTGGTGGCAAGGCCCGCGTAGGTGCCGCGGAGATGCTCCGGCACATCGGGGTGGCGCATGGTAAATCCCCGCACGTGCATCTCATAAATGATCGTCTCGTTCCATGGACGGTGCAGCGGTCGATCATCGCCCCAGGTGAAGGCCTGTTCGATGACGACTGATTTGGGCACGTTGGCCGCATTATTTTGATCGTCATAGGAAAGATCGGCTTCAGGGTCGCCGAGGCGGTACGAAAACATGGCGTCGGACCACCGCACATCTCCGGTGAGCGCTTTCGCATAAGGATCGATGAGAAGTTTGGCAGGATTGAAGCGATGCCCGGCTTTGGGTTCATAGGGACCATGGACGCGGTAGCCGTAGAGTTGCTCGGGTCGAGCCTCGGGGAGGTACACATGCCAAATTTGATTGGTGCGTTCTTCGATCTTGATGCTCTGCGTTTCCTTCTCTTGGTCGGGCCGGTCGAACAGACACAGTTCCACCGCGGTGGCGTTTTCCGAAAACAGTGCGAAGTTCACTCCTTCGCCGTCCCACGTGGAACCAAGCGGGTAGGAGCGTCCGGGACGAATCTTGTGAGCTGGTACACGGTATTTCATCTCGTGCTCCTCAGCCGGCTATGCCAACAGGCTTGCCAGGTCTTCCGCATGTTCTTCTTCTTTGGCCTGAATGTCTTCCAACATCCGTCTTGTGGTCGGATCATCCCCGGCAATGTACTCAATCATGGCACGGTAACTATCGATGGCCACGCGCTCCGCGACCAAGTCTTCCTTGATCATGTCTTGCAGGTCTTTACCTTCCACATATTCCGAATGGCTCCGGCTCGCGATACCCTCGGGGGAAAAGTTCGGCTGACCCCCCAATTGCACGATTCGTTCGGCGATCCGATCGGCATGCTCTTGTTCTTCCTCTGCATGCTGAAGAAATTCCTCTTTGACGCTCTCCGAATTCATCCCCGATGCCATGAAATAGTGGCGGCGATATCGAAGTACGCAGACCAATT
The DNA here is from genome assembly GCA_035715525.1 of Nitrospiraceae bacterium. Classification (GTDB taxonomy): domain Bacteria; phylum Nitrospirota; class Nitrospiria; order Nitrospirales; family Nitrospiraceae; genus JAHBWI01. The sequence goes on along the minus strand of DASTLA010000238.1, from coordinate 1,533 downwards.
CGGTCGCGAGCGCCTCGTTGAGCAACTTGACGACCGTTTCCGCCTTGGCCTTGTAGCCGGGCGTCTTGGCGCCTTCTTCCATGTGCTGCCGCGCGCGCGCCCGTATTGCTTTTATGTCCATGGTAAATACGTCGGCCTTCATACAACTGTACTCCTTCTGTGGTTGGGCTCGTTGGTCGTCGCTGTGGGCTCGTCCGGTACATCCAGAGGCGGTGGTTCCCTTCGACTGGTGAATATAGGAGGGACCCTGTATCCGGACCACTCGGGCTCTCCCTAGTAGTCCAGTGAGCCAGAGATTGTTTAACCTCGAAATTGAAGGGTCTCTCATATGCACCGGCCAGCCTCATTGACTCGCGCGGCTTCAGTCTCTAATGTGGGGAGTGGAAGGCCACTGGGAATGCATACTGCCCGAATACTACTGACCGATGACCACGCGTTGGTCCTGGAAGGCCTACGCCAGCTGCTCGAGTCGGAATTTACCGTTGTCGGGACCGGCGAGAGCGGTCAGGCGCTGCTCGAGATGGCTCCACGCTTGTCTCCGGACGTGGTGTTACTCGACGTGTCAATGCCGGGGTTGAACGGTTTTGAGACGGCTCAACGCCTCAAGCAACTTCTTCCCAGCGTGAAAATCGTATTCGTGACCATGATGACCGAGCCGGTGTATATCAGCGAAGCCTTTCGGAGCGGGGCGCATGGCTACGTCCTCAAACAATGCGCCGCTGCCGAGCTTGTCACCGCGATCCGGACGGTGCTGATGGGGCGACGCTACGTCTCTCCGGAGGTCGCACCGGAAGTCCGCGAAGTGGTGGAGCACGAATGGATGCGACCGGAAGGATTCACCAACCGCTTGACCGATCGTCAGATTGAAGTGCTGAGGCTTCTGGCCCGCGGCTACGCGGCCAAAGAAATTGCCAGAACCTTGAGCGTGTCGTTAAAAACGGTCGAGTTCCATAAGGCCAATATCACCAAGAAGTTGGGACTCAAGACGGCGTCGGATCTCACCAAATACGCGATCGCCCATGGCTTGACCTCGGTCTACGATCTCCGAGCCGACATGCCCCCCCCTGCGGCCTCCGATCACCCGGATACTCGGACCTGAGGCACAGCGATCCTCCGTTTTACTCTCCTCGCCTGATCCGTGTTATCCTCCATCACTCGACTACGGAAAAGAGGATGTCGATTCTCGTACTGAACAGCGGAAGCTCTTCCCTGAAGTTCGGCCTCTTCGAGGTCGACAAAGGCGCTGCGGATAGCGCAGCCGCGAACAAGCTGCGGACCGTTCTCACTGGTGCCGTGCGCAGCATCGGCACAGAAGCCGCTATGATCGTACGAGAAGGATCGGACCCTCGCGACGCGCGCTGGAAGCCCGACCCCTCCTTGCAGAGCCACCGCGAGGCGGCGAATCGGGTGCTGGATGTGCTGAATGAACGGCCCATTGACGCCGTAGGGCATCGGGTTGTCCATGGCGGAACGTGGTTTACGGAGCCGGTTGTGATCGACGAACATCTCATGGCACGGGTTCAAGAATTAGTG
>DASTLA010000237.1:0-3870 GCA_035715525.1 Nitrospiraceae bacterium | reverse complement strand
CGGAGGAGACGGCGGTGGTCTGGCGCGGCCCCATGGTGCATACCGCCATTCAGCAATTGTTCCGCGATGTGCTGTGGGGTGAACTGGACTATTTGCTCATCGATTTACCGCCCGGTACCGGGGACGCGCAGTTGACCCTGTCGCAACTCGTGCCCCTGGCTGGCGCCATTACGGTGACCACCCCGCAGGAGGTGGCGCTACACGATGTCCGCAAAGGCATGATGATGTTTCAGAAGGTCAATGTCCCGTTGCTGGGGATCGTCGAGAACATGAGCTATTTTGTCTGCGGTCACTGCGGTGAACGCACGGAGATTTTCTCGCATGGCGGCGGAGAACGGGCCGCGGAAAAGCTCGGCGTTCCGTTCCTGGGGCGGATACCGATCGACCCCGCGATTCGCGACGGGGGGGACACGGGGAATCCCATTGTGGTCGCCCATCCGGAGTCGCCTCAATCGAAAGCATTTCGGGACATTGCAGGCAAGATTGCGACGCGGCTGCAGACGGGGGAAGGGCCGGCAGCCAAGAGCCGCATCGAGAGCTTGCTGGAGAAGATCAAACGCCCGGCGGGCGGTCACTAAGCACGGAGGGATCGGCAGGGAGGACTTATGGGAGATTTTGTGAAAGTGGCGAATGCGGCCGACGTGAAGCCGGGAAGCGGCATCATCGCCGAGGTCAATGGAAAGGCGATAGCCGTATTCAATCTCGGGGATACGTTCTATGCCATCGACAACACCTGCACGCATCGTGGTGGTCCGCTTGGGGAAGGCGATGTCGAAGGCGAGGTGGTGTCCTGTCCCTGGCACGGCTGGCAATTCAATATCAAGACCGGCGCCTGCGTCACTAATCCGTCGGGCAAAGTCGCCGTGTACGAGACGATCGTCGAGGGTACCGATATCAAAGTCCGGTTCTAACCGGTCACCATCATCATGAGGCCCCGCCGGCAGATGGACCACCGGGCGGATGGCGCAGATCAACAGTCAACGGAGGTTCCCATGTCCGTCGCCGGCTTGACCCCTCAGCACATCGAAATCGCGGAAACGTTCGTTCGTCTCTATGTCTTCCTCACGCAGTACATCGACCGGTGTGAGGACGAGGCGAGCCGGAAGGAGTATCCCGAGGAGGAATTACAGAAACATTTGAGCGCCACGCGGGCGAAATTAATGGACATACTGAGGGTGAATCCGGTGGTGCAGGGTAAAGTCGAAAAGGAATGTGAACGTGTCCTCGCGCTCGGTAGCAAATGTCTGATGGGGGGCACCGAGAAAGTGGCGGCACTCGACGTCCTCGGCGCCGAGCGCGTCGTGCTGAAAAACAAGACCATTGCCCTCAGCGATCTGCTGGCCGTCTACAGGGCCTTCTGATACCGTCAGTAAGGATCGCTGACGTCCCATCCGCCTCTCCGGCTGGAGAACCATATGTCCGATGCCGTGGGAGAAAAACATCAAGTGGCTGGCTTCGACGACCAAGCCCGGGGGTTCAACAGGCCGGTTGAATTTCTCATCACGCCGAATGGATGCCGGGCCGTTCTGCGGTATGAGAAGAAACGCATCCTCTCTCCGGACGCATCGGGATCGACCGAGGCCCTCAGGCAGCTGATTGCAGTTTTGCAGGGCGAGGGCTACCGCCAGCTGCGCAGCCAACAAAGTTACCGCAACGGAACCTATCTCGGCTCGCAAGAGCCTTGGATCGAATATCCCGACCCGCCTGCACCCTCGCCGGGCGGCTTGCTTGCGCTGCTGAGACGTTGGTGGAAGTGACCCTGCGGCGTTTCTCCGATTCGTTGACAGTTGCATTCGCTCATCCTATAGTCGCCTTCGAACATGTGGATGCGATACGCCATTGGCCTGTTCTTCCTCATCGCGTCGGCCGCGACGACGGAGGCGAAGGTCTTCCAATGTGTAGGGAAGAACGGCGGGACGGTCTTGACCGACAGGCCACAGGCTTTCGAGGGCTGCGTGCCGATGCATACGAGTGCGCCCAGTACGCCAGCCGGGTTTATCGCCCCGGCGGATCCGCCGCCCGAACCCGTCTTTCATCCGGACCACCCGCCGCCGATGTTGCTGCCGAACGGCACACCGCCGCCCTTGCATCCGGGACAAGGCGATCCTGCGGCAACGGCGGCACCGCAGCAGCCGCCCGCAGCGGAAGCATCCAACAGCGCGGCATGTGCGCCCACGGTGAATCCGCTCAATCCCTTTGCCGCGGCCAATTGCCCGCCGAGGTCTTCCGACGCATCGGCATCGAATAAGAAGCCTTAGTCCTGCCTTTGTGATCCGGCTTGATTGACTCTCCATCGGCCGCTTCTTATAATGCGAACATCTGCATTTGATCTTATCCCACAAGCACTTATGACTGTCTTCTCCACCGAATCCGTCTCGCGCACCCTCCAACATCTGCGAGCCGCTTTCCAACATGCCTTTACGGTCCGCCACGATCGATCGGTTCTGTCCACCGAGGAACTGCAACTGATCGACCGTCTTGCACAGGAAGTGGTGGGCCGGGGAATGGCAGCACCGGCCGTGCTGTTTCTCGAGTCGATAGGGCCGATGCACTTCCTCGGCAGCCAAGCGCTCCATTTTTTGAGTCCCATCCTGGATTGCGCCTTCCAGGCGCGGGACGTCGAGCGGATCGCGACCTTGCTTGAGCGACGCGATGCGCTGGCGCGTCTCTGTGCAGCCATCGACGCCCGTTCGACCCCCACGGGAGCACCCGCCCAATGACCGATGCGGGTCATGCGGGAGGGACGCCAGCGGCTGGTCTCCCCCTCAATGTCATCGTTGCGACCGACTGCGGCAGCACGACGACGAAAGCCATTCTGATCGAAAAGGTCGGAGAAGAATATCGTCAGACCTATCGCGGCGAAGCGCCGACGACGGTCGAGGCGCCGTTTGAAGACGTGACGCGGGGCGTGCTCAATGCGATCGCCGAGATCGAGGAGCTGTCGGGACGGCGGCTTCTTGCCGGAGACAACATCATCATGCCGAACCAGGCCGCCGGCGCGGACCCCAAGACCGGCGCCGATATCTATATCTCCACCAGCAGCGCGGGAGGCGGCTTGCAGATGATGGTCACGGGCGTCGTCCAAAACATGACCGGGGAAAGCGCGCAGCGGGCCGCGCTGGGCGCCGGCGCCATTGTCATCGACGTGCTGGCCTCGAACGACGGGCGCTTGCCTTACGAAAAAATCGAGCGGATCCGGACGATGCGGCCGGACATGATTTTGATGTCCGGCGGCACGGACGGCGGAGCCGTCACCCATGTCGTCGAGATGGCGGAATATGTGGCGGCGGCCGAACCTCGACCTCGCTTCGGTAGCACGTACAAGCTGCCGCTCATCTACGCCGGCAATAAAGACGCCCAACCGCAGGTCAGGAAAATCCTGGAAGGCAAGACGGCGCTCGAGATCACCGACAATATCCGTCCTGTCCTCGAACGAGAGAATCTCGGGCCGGCACGTCACAAAATCCACGATTTGTTTCTCGAGCACGTCATGCAACAGGCGCCGGGCTACAAGAAACTGATCGACATGGCCAGCGCGCCGATCATGCCGACCCCTGCGGCGGTGGGCGTGATCATGGAGACCATTGCCAAACGCGAAGGCATTAATCTCATCGGTGTGGACATCGGTGGCGCGACGACCGACGTATTTTCGGTCTTCCACGGCATCTTCAACCGCACGGTCAGCGCGAACCTTGGGATGTCATACAGCATCTCGAACGTGCTTGCCGAGGCAGGACTGGCCAACATCATGCGTTGGGTGCCGTTCACGATCGATGAACAGACGCTGCGCAACCGGATCAAGAATAAGATGGTACGGCCGACGACGATTCCCCAGACATTGGACGAGCTGCAAATCGAGCATGCCATTGC
>DASTLA010000236.1:0-11664 GCA_035715525.1 Nitrospiraceae bacterium | reverse complement strand
TCGCGATGTCGGTGTCGGGGAACCCGGTGAGGACGATGATCGGCACGCGAGGCCACTCTCGCTGGAAGTAGGCGATGGCTTCGACGCCGTTGATTTTCGGCATTCGGATATCGCAGATCACGACATCGAGCAGGAGCCGGTTCTCGCCGGTGTTGATGGCCTCGATGGCCTTTTCTCCGTTTTCGGCCTCGATGACCTCGTAACCGGCTTTGGTCAACGTCATCTTGACCACTTTTCGAATATCCGGTTCATCGTCCACCACGAGGACTCGTCCGTTGCACTCAGAGTCGGGCATGAAGAAACCTGATTTGTACTCCACCATGGCACCCTCCTTTATGGTTGTGTTCGCAAGGACCCGAATGCCGTACCTGGTCGCATTGAATCGCAACAGGCATGCCAGGATGGTTCGCCGTAGTTCGCCGCAATTTCAATTGGTTGAGAAAAGCTCCAGAAAGATGGCCGGGCCGCGTGGTGGAGAACCACCACCAGCGCGTGAAATGCACCATCATCGTGTGGAGCGAAGTAGAGCCAGTGCTTCGCGGTCAGGCTGGAGGAAAGGCAAGGGATCCGCGTGCAGATCCCTTGCGGAAGAGCATGTCAGTTTGCGGGGGCCTTGCCGAAGAAATGGAGGTCCTTGTCGCCGCGAATGTGTTCGGGCGTAATGACGTACTCGCCGCCCAAGGTGGGGCCCCAGATTTTTCCCGCCGTAACCTTATCGCCGCCGGTAAAAATAAAACCCATGCCTCCGGCCAACGCGCCGAGCACCGCAACCGCCATCTTGATTCCGCCATAGGGCATCGTCAGAAAATAGCTGGCGAGGCCCTGTACCGCCTCCGTACCTGGTCCGGCCGCGGAGGCTCGCGGCGCGTACGCGGTGAATTGAATCCCAAGCACGAGGGCGAAGGCGACGACCGTCACACGGGCGAATCTGGGCACGCTGCCCGATTTCTCACAACACATCATGGTCCTCCTTTGTATGCGGGCCGACTGGCTCCATCAGCGCTTGCGTAGTCTAACGGGGCTCATGCGGAATTGCCAGCCCCGGCAGAGACCCTGGCCCGTCCGGTGGGGCACCCGCGAGGCGATTGCCTCCCGGTCCTTACCTGAGTTATGGTAGGTTCGATTGCGATGATTAGCCCAGAATCCGTCACGACTATCGTCCGGGACACCTTGCCTGATGCCGCAGTGACGGTGATCGACAAGACGGGGACTCAGGACCATTTGATCGTTCGCATCGTCTCGGACCGGTTTCGCGGCATGAACCTCTTGGATCGACACCGGCTCGTGTATCAAGCGCTGGCCGTCCCCATGAAGGATGGACGTATTCATGCCCTAGAAATAACGGCCAAGACGAAAGACGAAGAGTAATAGAGGAGGCACATATGGCGGATCCCATTCAGGAAGAAATACAACGAGAAATCCAAGCCCATAAGATTTTAATCTATGGGAAGGGTACCAAGACGATGCCGATGTGCGGATTCACGCGGGAAACCATGCAGTTTTTCAATAGGTATGGGTATCCTTACGAGGTGATCGACGTCTTGTCCCAGCCTGCTAAGCGAGAGGCTCTCACCAAAATGACGAATTGGCCGACCTTACCCAAGGTCTTTATCGACGGGCAGTTCTATGGCGATACCGATATCCTCGACCCGATGGAAGCCAAGGGCGAAGTCGAACCCTTGTTGAAAAAGGCTTTTGGCGGCAGTTGATAAGGGGTCGGCACCGCGGCTGGCGCTCAGTAGGTTTGGAGGCGGGCGGGCCCGTTGAGCATCCTGCTAAAGTCCCCAGGCTCCGCTGATCTGAATATTCGCGCCGTTCACATAGCGAGCTTCCTCAGATAAAAGATATCGGACCGCGCCCACCGTATCTTCCACCGTCCCCACATACCCGGCAGGAATCCGTTTGACCATCCCCGCCAGCTCTCCCGGCGGTGCGCTTCCGGAGTCGATGAATCCCGGAGAAACGGCATTGACCGTAATGCCGTGCGGCGCGAGCATTTTGGCCAGCGTGCGGGTCAGGATCAAGACCCCGGCCTTGGCGATATAATGGGCGGTCACGTCGGGTTGGGATACCATTTGATCCGCGTTCGCCATGCTGAAGTTCACGATGCGGCCCCACTTTCGGGCTTTCATTCCGCCTGCCACCTCTTGCCCCAAATAAAAGATGGGATGCAAATTCCCATCGAACATTTCGCGCCAGCCTTCGACCGTCTCGTCGAAAAGATTGATCCGATGGTAGGGGCCGGCCCCGTTGATCAGCACGTCGATCCGCCCCCATTCCGTCTCCACCCGGGTGACCAACGATCGGGCAGCTACAGGGTCGGAGACGTCACACTGAATCGATAAGGCCTGTCCTCCGCATGAGAGGATCTCCTTGCTCGTGTCGGCCGCTGCCTGGGCGCTCGTGCGATAACAGATGGCGATCGACCAATGCTGAGCCGCCAGATCGAGCGCGATCGCGCGCCCGATGCCTTTGGCGCCTCCGGTGATCAATGCGACCTTGGTGGACATATCGAGATGATCCTTTCCGGTTGCTTAACCTACCCGCTCCCGCAGCCGTTGCGCCAAGAGATCCAGCGCCCCCGCGGTGCGGGAAGAAAATGCCTGGTCGGCCCTCGGGCGGTTGCGGTCCGCCGCCGCTTCTGCAATCAATGCTTTTAGATCTTCCAACGTATCGATATCCCGCCAGACCGGAAGAAGCGCACGGCTCAGACCCGCGTCCGTCGCCCGACGCTGCGTGAGCTCCAGAACCCGGTCGGTGGACCAGGGAATGTCTCGAAAGAGGTCGGACTGGGGCTTCTTCAGGCCGATGAGGAAATATCCGCCGTCCTGGGCGGGGCCCAGCACGAGGTCGTGGTCGTTCAATGCATCGTAGGCTTGGCGGTAGTGCGCTGCCGGCAGTGTCGGTACGTCGGTTCCCACGAGCACGATGCGTTGGTATCCACGGGAACCAAGCGTGGTAAAGACGTGATGCATCCGGGCCCCCAACTCGTCGCCGATCTGATCGAGCAGGCCGACCGCGTGGCGCGCGGCGAGAATTCTGAAGAAGACGTGGGAGGCGGCCGGCGCGCAGGCCACGAAGCGGTCCGCGGATAAGCGAAATTTGGCGATCGCGCTTTTACTGCGTTCCAGGGTATCGAGCACGAAGGACCCATGCAGCGTGGCCGCTTCGTCCGGCGTCAACGGAGGGCAGAGTCGTGTTTTGACCTGGCCCGGGGTCGGCGCCTTCGCAAAGATGACCAGCGCGTCGGCAGCTCGAGCCGGTGCTGCCTGTGATGGGCGCTCGGAAGAAGGCTGTTTCATGTCAACGGACCGCCCGATACATCTTGTCGAGCCTCGAAGCACTCACACCCAGCCAGTACAGGAACCGGAGCGTCCACATCAATAGGATCGTACGCAGGGGACCTTGCACTCGCCATCGCCGGTACGCGGTCACGACCTGAGCCCTGAGCGCGGCCACCTCACCTGCCTGCTTGAGCCGCCGGCTGAACTCGATATCCTCCATGAGTGGAATGTCCGCATACCGTCCGATGGCCTCGAACGTGAGGCGACGGACGAAGATCGCCTGGTCCCCGGTCGCGATTCCCGTGAGACGAGAACGCAGGTTCATAAATCGGGCGACCGTCTGCGCCAGAAAGGAATCATCGTCGAAGCGAACATCGAAACGCCCCCCGACATAGTTTCCCGCCATAGTGGCTGCCACGATCTGTCGGGCACCGTCCGGCAGGCGGGTGTCGGCGTGAAGAAACAACAGGATGTCCGTATCGGCTGCGGCGGCGCCCTCGTTCAATTGGCGGGCACGGCCTTTCGAGGAGGACAGGAGGGTGATCGGGCAGCCGTCCGAGAGAGCAGGATAATCTGCTCTGCCCCTGGCCGGTTTCGGCGCCTGGGCCATGATGGAATCGACGATCGCACAGGTGCCATCCGTGCTCCCGCCATCGACGACGATGATCCTGTCGAACCCCAACCGGGCGGTCTCCGACAGTATTGGACCGATGGCTCCTGCCTCGTTGAGCGTCGGAATGATGACGGTGATCGTCATCGGCGTGCAATAGGTGGAGCCGAGGCAACGGTCAAGCCGGCTTTTTGGGATCGGTGAACATGAAATACATGACGACGATCACCGTGCTCCAGAAAAGCAGCTGTTTGTGCCAGAAGAGCACTTCACCGAAATGTCCCATGAGCAGCCCCAGCACGATCGCCGTGCCGATGACGGCATATCGAATCGTCAAGTTTTCCACCACGGAGTTGGCCCAGATGGCCAGACCGCCGAAATAGATGAGGAAGGGCACGACGTTGATCTCGAAGCCGCTGCTGATGGAGAGAAACACGTTCAGGAAGCCGATGAACATGAGGGCGGTGCCGACCATCATCCCGATGACGTTCGACTGGCGTTCCGCGTGGCGCTCGTCTTCGTCCGCGTCGCGATGGGATTTCGGAGCCGGCCGCATGCCGGGATCTGGTAAATCGCTTGGAGCCATGAGGTGCTACGCCTTGAAATGTTTGCTGAGCGTCAATGCCTGTCGCTGGTAGGAGGAACCAAGGCTCGCCCCGTAGACCTGCGTCGGCACATCCAACATCCGATCATACACGACTTTGAAGAAGGTCTGCCCGTCGTGAATCAAGAACGGCACGTCGTGAGGCCGAACTTCCAGGACGACCTGCGTGCCACGCAGCTCGCCCTCGCCGTAGCCGAAGCCCGGATCGAAAAAACCGGCATAATGGGTGCGCAGCTCTCCGCAGGCCGCTTCGTACGCCACCATTTCAGCGGCATAGCCCGGCGGGACTCGGATCCGTTCTTTGGAGGCGAGGATGTAAAATTCCTCCGGTTCGAGGAGGAGGCTGCCCTGGCGATGCTGCTTCAACGGCTCCCAGAAATCCTGCGCGGCATAATGCCCGATTTTGGACAAGTCGATGACATGGCTGTTCTTCTTCGCCCGGTATCCGATGATGCCGTCGTCGCGGTCGTTCCCGGTCAGATTGATGCGGAGGAAAAGACCACGATCCGTCCGGAACTCCTTTTTCGCGACCGGCTTCGGAGAGGCGAGATTGTGAAACAACAACGGGGTGCGGGCATGAACCTTGTGCAATGCGGCATCGCCGACTGCGGCTTGTCCTCGTACGAATCGAACCTGATTCAAGCAATAGCCGGTCTGCACTTTGATGGCGAAGGACCGCGGGACGACCTCCAAGAACAGCGAGCCTCGATAGCCGGCTCGGATCTCATCGAACCCAGACGTCAAGTCGGTGACGATCCGCGTGAAGACGTCCAATCGCCCCGTGGTGCTCTTGGGGTTCGCCCGAGCGCGCACGGTCGTCGGCAGGTCCAGCTGCTCCAGCAAAGGAATCAGGTAGACATGTCCCTTCTCCAGGATCGCGCCCTTGCTCAGATCCATTTCGTACATGACGAGGTCGGACTGGTAGAAATCCATCACGTTGAGACGGCTGCTGATGGCGGACAACTCCGGCAGGAAGCTGCTGATGAGGCGATAGGCTTTCTTCCCTAGCCGCAGGTCGAGGCTGGCCGGCTGAATCTGCCGCGGCTCGATCGGATGGTCCGCCTTGATGGCGCCGCGCCCGATCATTTGCGTGATCTGTTGATAGGGAAGGATGCCTTGGCTCGTGGCGGCGCTGGTCACAGATGATCGATGCCTCCGTCGCAGCCGTTCCCTGTCGTGGACCAACTTTGGTGCGCGCCCACCATGGGCAGCTCCCGGCTTGTTCCCTGTTTGGGCTGAGGATAGTGATAGGTTTTGTTCTCGTAATTCCGCAGCAGGACCCCGTCCTCGTCGGCGTGCACGAGGTATTCGCCCGGAAGAAGAGGTATTTTCCCGCCGCCGCCCGGAGCGTCGATGACAAAGTGCGGCACGCCCATTCCGCTGGTATGGCCTTGCAGCGATTTGATGATTTCGAGACCCTTTTCGACGGTCGTCCGGAAGTGGTTGGTTCCTTTGGTCAGGTCTGCTTGATAGAGGTAATAGGGTTTGACGCGGGCCAGCAGGAGTTGGTGCATCAGACGCTTCATGGTCTCGGGATCGTCGTTGACGCCCTTGAGTAGCACCGTTTGCGCTCCGAGTGGAACCCCGGCATCGGCGAGCATTCCGCAGGCTCGTTTGACCTCCGGGGTGAGCTCGTCAGGGTGATTGAAGTGCAGATTCATATAGAGCGGGTGGTACCGTTTGACGATCTCGCACAGTTTTGGCGTGATCCGTTCCGGCAGCGTGCCGGGCACCCTCGACCCGATTCTGATGAGCTCGAGATGCGGAATGGTGCGTAAGGCCTTGAGAATGCGTTCCAGCAGGTGATCGGGCAAGAGTAGGGGGTCACCGCCGGAGAGAATGACGTCGCGCACTTCGGAATGGTTCCGCAGATAGGCGATGGCCCGGTCCAACTCACCCTTTTTTAAGAAGCCGGGCTTTCCGACCAGTCGTTTTCTGGTGCAGAAGCGGCAGTAGATGGGGCATTGATTCGTCACCATCAGAAGGACGCGGTCCGGATAGCGATGGACGAGATGAGGCACCGGACTCATCAAGTCTTCTTCGAGCGGATCGTCCTCGGCCTCCACGTCGGCGAGTTCCGCGCGATCCGGGACGACTTGCTTCCAGATGGCGTCGCCTTTCTGCCTGATCGTCGACAGCACCGTCGGGGTGATGCGCATGGGATAGTCACCGACGATGTCCTCGACTTCCTTGGGATCGACCCCGAGCCGGTCGGCCAAATCTTTCGGTTTGACGACACTCTCGGCCAGAATACGTCTCCAGTCCTCCACGTCGATGTCCTTTCGCTTAGGATATCCAACGGCCGCGCGCGCCGGGGCACATTCGGATACCGGAGGCCTGTCCGAGATCCGTGTCCCAGCTGTGGGTCCGGGGTCCGGTGGTCACGAGTCTGCCTTGGCGTAGTGGGCGTCTAGGTGGGCCAAAATATCGTGGGTTTCAGTCAGCACCGTATCGCCATCCTTCAACACCGGGACGTAGTACTGACCGGAGACATCAAAGACCTGCTTCCGCATAGGGCGAAAGTCCGGGACAACGACGTCGTCGTAGGCGAGTTTGAGTGCGTCGAGCCGATCTCGGACGATGGCACAGTCGGGGCACCACTTCACATGATAAAGAGTCAGCGGCATCTATTAACACGTATCAAGAAACTGCCGTAAAAGGCAAAGGTCGAGACATCTCGTCCTCGGCAGCTAATGGGCGACCGCACAGGGCGCCATGATGGCATCGACCATGCCGTGGATGATCTTCTTCTCCACAGAGCACACCGTGGCCAGGACTCCACCCAATTCCGCCTTGTCTCCGACGACGAAATAATAGGGAGAGAGGCGTACCCGTCCGGACATGGGGACGATCGCGTCGGCCGCCTCGCTGTAATAGCGGCACTCGAACTGCCGGCCTTTGCGAAACTCCTGTAACACTGACGGGGTCTGAGGGAAATTCTCAAGTGCCTGTTCCAGCGCGAGTGCCCATTCGGCTTGCGGAAGGTCGTGCCCGATCGACACTCCTCGACTTCCCCAGGCCAACTCCGAAAAACCGGACGGCTTGATCACCAGGCGGCGGTCCTTCTGCGTGGCTTGAGCCAGCCGCCGGAAATCCGAAACCGCATGGTCTGACAGCTGCAGGTCCGGGATTACGGCCGAAGGAGGCACAGGTCTCGGATCGAGGATCCATGTGCGCGGCAGGAGATTGCTTAACAATGCCTGGGCTTCCTCGTCCAGCGTCCTGTGCCAAAAGCCACGCAGCTCCGGATGATGGAACAGCCCGAATGCCAGTTTTTCCTCCAGCGCCGGCTTGTAAGGGGGAGTCACCGCTACCAGGCCTTTCTTGACGGCATACATGATCAGTTCGGACTTGGGAACGTTTTTCAAATCGAACAGTTCGTAGAAGCGATAGATCAGCCCGATCGAACGGCGGCCGCTGGATTGATCGAGAAACAATCCTTCCTCGGTAAATCCTACAGATTTCGGATCGACGCAATAGGCATCGCAGCCGATCTCGCGCAACCGATCGGCCAACCATTGCATTTCAGACCGATAGTCCTTGGCCTCCTCCGAGACGACGATTGCGACGCAACCGGGATGCTCGCCCTGCTGCGAGCGCAGCATCGCGGCGAAGTGCTGCAGCATGGTGTCCCGTCCGATAGGAGAAGGTGTGGGAAGAGGCTGTCGGCTCGGCGCCAACTGGTCATAGGCGCCGCTCAAGCAGGCCGTTAGACCGATGCCGCCCGGAACGGAATCGAGTTCGGTGATGACCATTCCGTCGGGGGTCGGGATGATATCCGGCCGAATGACGGCGGGAAGATGGCTGCGAAACCGATTCATACGGCTGAATGCGATCAGGGCCTCCGGCTTGCCTTGGTCGAGGTACGAGGCTACCCACGCCGGCTGGCTTCCGCGCAAGCTGTCGAAATAGAGCCGGTTGAGACCGCGGTAGAAGGCCAGCAGCCTTTGTCCGAGCGATTGAAACAGATTGTACTCGGAGGGGGAGAGCGGAAAGGGATCCGGAGAGATCCGAAATCCGGCAGGAGCGGCCGTCGTGTCCGGCTCATGAGGCTGAGAAGCCGATGAGGCGGGCGGATAGAGTCTGGCCCGGATCAGATGGTCACGGATTGCGAGGCAGTCGCGACGGGCGTCGTCAGGGCTCGGGGACCCCGCGGATTCTTGTGCTGGTGTCAAAACCATGTCATCGATGCGAGCGACTCACCCCTGCGACTCGACCGCGGTCCGTTCGAGCTAAAGCAAATCGTAACATGGGATTTTGGCCCGGTACAAGGGTGAAGGATGCCGGATCAATGAATGATGGAGGGGGGAAGACCGATCAGGTCGGCGACGCTCAACAACGCGCGGGCTTCACCGGTGCCGGACCGACGAACAGACGGATGCAATTTCTCCCTGCAGCTTTGGCCGCGTACAAAGCGCGATCCGCCGCCAGGATGAGTTCCGTTGGACTATGGGCATGGGTGGGTAGCGTGGCGACGCCGATACTGGCGGTCAACGAAAAGGGGACACTCGCCAAGGTGGCGAGCTCAGGAAGCAACATGAGCGTCCCGATCCGGCGGAACAGACGCTCTGCCAGAATCGCCGCTCCCTCGACCGGAGTATTGGGGAGGATAATCGCAAATTCATCGCCGCCATACCGGGCGGCAACGTCGGACGTCCGGCCGATGCGCTTGCCGGGCTCCGACGCAGGTCGGCTGTCGAGCAGCCACCCCATGGCCCGAAGGACCTCGTCACCCGCCTTATGCCCATAGACGTCGTTGATCTGTTTGAAATTGTCGAGATCCAGAAAAATGAGGGAGAGCGGATAATTCGTGCGCTTCGCGGTCGCGCAAAGCTGGACGATGTTTTCTTGAAAATAGCTATGGTTGTACAGGCCCGTGAGTCCGTCGCGAACCGATTTATCCTTCAACTGCTGATTCAGATGAGTGAGTTGACGATTGGCTTCCTGCAGCTGCGCATTCAACGTCTGGGTTCGTTCCTGCTCGCGCTTCAACACCGTGATGTCCGTGATCGTCTCGACAAGATGTAGTTGTCCGTTACCGGCCGGCACCCTCGTCCATTGAATAAGCAGCCAGCGGCCGTTGGGAACTTGTACCTCGCTGGACGTCGTCTTCCCTGTCTGCATGGCGGTCGGTGCCTGACAAAATGAACAGGGCGCTTCGCTGCCGGCAATGCTTTTGTGACAGGGTTGATCGGCGATCGGACCGAAATGCTCTCTCGATGTGGTGTTCTGATACAGCACCCTGTAGCTGACTGGATCTATGATCACGAGGCTGACGGGCTGCGCGTTCAGCAGAGCCTGCGGGTCGTAGCTGAGTTGGTCGGCCGCGTCGTCCTGTGCCATGATGGGTTTCCGGCGGATCATGCAAGCCGGTCGAACAGATGCAATCGCGGGCGCGAGCTGCGCATGCGGCGCTCCTCGGGCTACCGGCCGGCCTGGAGCGTACATCCGAGGTAGGATCGAGTATCACAGCGATGGCCGGGACCGTCAAGAAATTGGACGATTCGCGGTCGCCTGCCGGGCGGCAAAGTCCTGAAGAGTAGGACTGGGTTCGGGTTAGTGATACAATACGCGCACTCGCATGACGGGCGTTGTTGCTTCGGTTCCGCTCGATAGTTGCGCGCCATCCATGGCCGGTTCGCCGCTACAAATAGTCCCAAGCCGAGTCTGCCTGCAATGCGACGTGTGCTGCCGCTTCCCCGATCCGGACAGTTTTCTCCGTCCCTTCTTCTCCGCGGCAGAACGGCAAAAGGCACTTGCTGCCGGTTTGTCCGCCAGGCATCTTCCCCAGGAGAACGGAGGACAGATTGAGCTCGTGCCCAATCCAGGCGCAGAAGGATACATCTGCCCGGCGTTCGACCCTGCGACCTCACACTGCACGATCTACGAGGTTCGCCCTCTCGATTGTCGGCTCTACCCATTTGCGCTCATGTGGGATGCGACGGGCAAAGACGTTCTCTTAGGATGGGATACGAAATGCCCGTTCATGCGCGATGCCCCTCCCACCGAGATTCAGCAGGCGGCCGATGAACTGGCCGGTTGGGTCACGGCCGAGGAGCAATTGTCGATCCTCGAGCAAAATCCCCGTTTGGTAGGGCGGTACCAGAGCGACGTGGTGGTCCTGTGCGCGCTCCGACCTGTTACCGAGCGCCTGCTGTGCATCCGGGCTGCCTCCGAGCCCTGGCCGCTGAACATGCAGGATAAAGATCGATTCGACCAGGCGGTCAATCAAGTCGTTCCAAGCCTGGGCCTGCCGCTCGCGGCGTTCTCATTCGCCTACCATTATATGTGGCATCGTGTGTTGCGCTATAGCTGGCGCGAGATCGAGGGACATTTTTGCTTGTTCGCGCAGTCACCTGACGGGGTTTTTCTGGCACTCCCTCCGCTGGGGACAGGCCCGCTCGAGCCTGCGCTCACGGCGGCGTTCGACTGGATGAAAGAACGAAACCGCGGCTCCTCCGTGACGCGGATGGAAAATGTGCCGCACGCATTGATCGACGATATTCGCGAATTGGGCTACCGCATCGTTGCGCGTCATCCCGATTATGTCTACGACGCGGCGGATTTGGTGGCGCTGTCCGGCGACGCCCACAAATCCCAACGGGCAGCCTGGAATCGGTTCGTGCGGGAGCAACAGGGGACCGTCGAGCCCTATCGCACCGGCGATCGAGAAGAGTGCCTGGAACTCTTTCGCGATTGGATCGCGCAAAAAGAGCAGGTGGAGGTGGACGACTATGGGCGTGCTCTGCTTCAGGATGCGGGAGCGGCGCATGACGAGCTACTTACTCATCATGCGCTGCTCGGCCTGGTCGGGGCCGTGGTTCGGGTGCGCGGCCGGATTCGGGCCTACACGTTCGGCCTATGGCTGACACCCACCGTCTTCTGCGTCCTTTTGGAGGTGGCCGATCGGACCATCCCCGGATTGGCGGCGTTCATATTTCGAGAATTCTGTCGCCAGGCCGTGACGGATGGGGCACAGTGGGTCAACACCATGGATGACTCGGGGCTGCCGAGCCTTGCCAAGTCTAAGCATTTGTATCATCCTACACATCTTCTGCAGAATTACTGCGTGACGGAGCCGTGACGATGTCCTCGCATTCCTCTGCTCCTTCCGATCGGGGCTCCTACATCTGGCTTCCCGTCCTTATCGTGGGGATGACGATCGT
>DASTLA010000235.1:0-6904 GCA_035715525.1 Nitrospiraceae bacterium | reverse complement strand
GTATGCTCCGACGGAATGGACCTATCGCTCTATCTGGACGATGGCCGTCCGGCAATGGAGGCCCGGCTCTACGACATTGTCGGCATCGCTGTCGACCATGCCGGCGATGTCTATATCGTCGATAAGGGAAGCAACCGCGTGCGCCGAATCGACCGGAAAACGGGGCTTATCAATACCGTGGCCGGTGTATGCCGGTATGGGTTTGACGGCGATGGAAAACCGGCAGCGAAATCGATGCTGCATGCACCGGAGGCTGTAGTATTCGACCAAGACAACCACGCCTACGTCTCGGATACGGGCAACCATCGCGTACGAAAGATCGATGCCTCGACCGGGATCATCAGCACGGTCGCCGGAAACGGCGACAGTGGGTATGAGGACAAGAATATGGGCGGCTGCGGTGCTGCTCGGTTCGTGGCAAAGGATGCTGCGGGAGCCATCAAGCACGGGGACGGACTGTTGGCCGTAGAAGCAGTGGTAAATTCCCCCGTCGGACTCGCTGTCGACCGCCAGGGTCAGCTTTATATTTGTGAGCGTGGGGAAAATAAGATTCGTCGCGTCAAGCTCTGATAGGCCGATAGCAGCCGTCCTGTACTCAGAGTCGGCAGGACTTGCTATCTTGAGATTGACTGTACCGGCGACCGAGGCATGGAGCGAATGACATCGGTCCAGATATCACGGCCACGGCTACTGTTGTTTTTGATCAGTCTCTTCGTCGTCGCACTGTTGTTCGGCGGTTTGGGTATTCCGATCGTCAGCTCGGAAGGCATGATCATCCGCGCCCAATCGATGACCGGCGCGGTGCCGATTGCCCCTGACGACCCGACATGGCAGAAAATCCCTCCGATGACACTGCCGCTCAGCGGCCAGATCATTACGCGCCCGGTCTGGCCCGAGCCTACTGCCCGCGCATTGACCGTCCGAGCCGTTCATAATGGAACGGACATCGCCTTTCTCTTAGAGTGGCAGGATAACACCAAAAACGATCGCCTGACTCCGGGCACCTTTCGCGACGGAATTGCCATCGGACTCCCTCTTGGTGATGCCCCGGCTTTTTTCTGCATGGGGCAATTGGATCACTACATCAACATTTGGCATTGGAAGGCCGATTGGCAAAGCGATATCGACCGACGCGCTGCGAGAAGTTCGGAAAAAGAGAAATCGGGAAGCGGAGAGCCGCGGCGTTTCGAGGTCATTCCCCGGCGCGCCTCCTCCGTCGAAGATCTGATCGGCGGTGGTTTCAGTACGCTCACGACCAAAGAAAAGCAGGGGCGCGTGCAGGGCAAGGCATTCTGGAAAGATGGGACTTGGCATGTCGTCATGCGGAGGCCTCTCTCCAGTGAGGAGCAAGAAAATGAGGCCAAGCTGATACCGGGACATATCCAAACCATCTCTTTTGCCGTGTGGAACGGGGAAAACAAAGAGCGGAATGGCCAAAAGGCGGTGGCTCCGTGGTTCCAACTGGTGCTCGACCCGAGCAAGAAGACATGATCGGTATCTGGTAGGATGACATTGTGTCGGCCCAGTCGGCGGGTTCGATACAGTGAACCGCGCAACAGGTTGGAGGGAATGTCTTTCCATCGACGTCCGTTCACACGAGCCCTTTCCTCAGGAAGGGCTTTTTTTGTGTGTTGCTGCTTCGTGGCGTCTGCCGCCGGCTTTCCGTTGCCCATCGTTCATAGCGGCACGAACGGCGAGATGACGGTGGACGAGGCGCTGAGTCTCGGTGAAGAGTTCGGGATCGCCGTGGGGGAAGTGGACGAGGAAATTCAGAAGGAGCTCAAACTGCAGCGGCCGGAGGGAGTGGCGGTTTTCGAGGTCATCGGCAATTCACGTGCAGATTATGCGGGCATCAAAGTTCGGTCGGTCATCAAGGAAATCGACAAGAAAGAAGTGCGTAATTTGATCGACTTCGGCAAGGCCATCAAGACCGCGATGACAGAGTGCAATTTTACCGTCGGCACTTATGAACCGGCCGATCCAGGCGATCCGGTCGGATGGGGCGTCAATTTTCACTTCGTCGGCTGCAAGCGGGATTGACAAGGAGCCTTGTGTAGCGTGATGAGGATAGGCCGGATGATCCAGCGGATCGCCATGGGGACGATGCTGCTCTGTTTGGCGATTCTCAACGTCACCTTTCACGAACGTGCTATCGCTCAGAAGGTCGACGGCCAGGCGCCTGCCGACTGGACGACGGAAATTGAAAAAATTTTCATCCGGTCGGAGGACTGCAAGCAGTGCCACGATCGCCACTATGAAGAATGGAAAGGCGTGCGTGAGCAAACGCCCGATCTCAAGACATTTGGTCGGGTCGACGCGGCATTGCTGCATGGTACATCCTTCGAGTCTCCGGTGTTTCGGACCGTTCTGGGTCTTTGGATGCAGACCAATCCCACATTGGGAGAGCGGCAGCGGTGTCTGTCATGTCACGCACCGGCCGTCACAGTTTTTCCCCAGCATGCTGAAAAGATTGCCGTTCAAGTGTTGTCCGGCAAGCCCGAGGTAGAAGGAATCGGCTGCGCGTCCTGTCATCTGATCAATGGCGTCGAGAACAGCGGGGCGCCGCCTCCCACGTTTAAAGTTCAGCCCGGGCCTACGTTGTACGGGCCTTATGCCGATCCTGAAGAAAATCTGGTACATCCGGCCGCCCAGTCCGATTTGTTCAGAGGCGCCAATTTCTGCGCGTCCTGTCATTTCGACAAAGTAAAAGATGTCACGCAGAAAGATTTGCCCGGCGAAATTCTTCAAGGCACAATCTGCCAGGATTGTCACATGGAACCCTCGACGGGCAGCTCGACTTCCAAACGAGGGGCCATGACCCGCAGTATCGGGAGGCATTGGTTTCGCGGCGTCGTCATTCCCGGCACGTTGCTCAAGAATCGCAATCTTCAGGCCGAATGGATGCCTCGCATCGATATCGAGGCTGTCAAATCGGCCTCAACCATCGAGGGTACCGTGTTGGTCAAGGTCGGCAGCCTGCCGCATAGTTTTCCCGACGGAGACCCGGTCCTCAAGCAATTCGCGTTATCCATTTCCGTGAAGGATGCGGAAGGCAATATCCTCTCGGAGGAAGTGAAACGGTTCGGATTGCCCTACGACAAAATTCTGCGCGGCCCTATTCCCGACCCATTTATCAAGGGCGGCAATACGCGGCGGGTGCCGTTTTCGCAGACGATCAAGGCCGGCAGCGCACCGGCGACGGTTGAAGCGATTCTCAACTATTCGCTGATTCCCGAGCCGGAGCCGGCCCTGAAGGAAAGGTATTTGGCAACGTTGGAGACGGACCAAGATCGCGCGACGGCACGGAACGTTATCGACGAGTATATCCAGCCCCGGGTTTTGACCTATCGGGCGAAACCTCTGTGACCGCGGCCCGGTCAAATACCAACAACGCGTCATGAACGAAGCAGGGAGGCGGTGTCAACCGTGAGCATCCATCGCAAAGGGCTCTATTGGTCGGTGATAGGTCTGCTGCTAGGCGGTTGTATGGCGGTGGCCTATGGGGTCCAGCAGGGGTTGGCGCAGGAATCCAAGTCTCCGCTAGCGATCGATAAAGCCTTTCCCTCGTCAAGCAAGTGCAAACGCTGCCACGAGCGCGTGTTTGAAGAATGGGAGACGTCGCCGCTCTCACGTTCCATTCACACACCGACATTCCGTGCCGCCCTTGACGCATACTTGAGTTCCCCTGCCGGTAAGGACAAGGCCATGTGTTTTCGCTGCCACGCTCCGCACGTGCGTGAGTTCAGCGAGCAGGCTCAGTTGTTCGTCACGCAGGCTCAGTCGGGTGAGCCCTCGCTTGATGGAGTAGCCTGCTCCCAGTGCCATCTCATCAAGCAGGTAGATCGCACCAAACAGCCACCCGAACCGAAGTACGATGTAGGCAGCAAAATAATGTACGGCCCGTACAAGGACTTCGCGCAGAACCTGGCGCACCAATCGATGGAATTGAGTTTGTTTCAGAAATCCGACCTCTGCCTGAATTGTCATCAAGTCGTGCCGACCGCCGGCGATTTGGGGAAAAGCAATGACCTCTTGGGCAACTGGGATCAAAGCAAAGCGGTGAAATCCGGCAAAGAATGCCAGACTTGCCACATGCCTGAGCAGGTGGGCGAGTCGGCCAACGGCGAACGCAAGCGCAAGGTGGCCAACCATACCTTCCCCGGCCGTATAGGGCAGCTCAGACAGGAGGCTGCGAAACTGGAGGTCGCGACAAAGATCGACGGGGAGAAGACGATCGTGACGGTGACTGTGCAGAGTATGGTTCCGCACAATCTGCCCACGACCCACCCGGGTTGGGCGAGCGTCGTCTTGGAGTTGGACATCAAGGGCAAGAACTTGAAAACCGTGTTCAACGACAAGCGGGTGTATGGGCGATCCTATGCCGACGCGAAGGGGCAGAAAACCGTCTTTGATTTTGAAGCCACCAAGGTACTCGAAGACACCGTATTGAAACCCGAAGAAAAGCGCGTGGAAAGCTTCGCCTTTCCAACTCCGAAAGACACCAAGACGTTCGATGTGGAGGCTACCTTGAGCTACGCTCCGGTCACAGGTCCAGCGCCGTTCCTTCAGCGCATTGAGGCGGAGTCTTCCAAGGGCGCCCAAGATCCGGTATTCCAGCCTATTCCGATCGTCAAATACAGCGAAAATATTCCGGTCAACAGATGACCTGATGCGCCGATCGTCTCTCGCGTTGCGCAAACGTCAGTTCACGATTGACCTTCGACAATATAAGTTTCACGAGGAGGAGCGATGCGGGATTAGTCGGCCACGATGCGCGAGCCGGGCGATTTAGTCTTAAAGATCTGAATCGCGCTGTAGATACCTTTCGCGGGATGGTTCAAGATCAGGCGGGAATTCGTAATGTGGGTGTCGATGAGCTCGTACTGCCCGCCGCTGTAGTAGATTTCGCAGTCATCTATCTGGCAATTTTTGTAGACGTGATTGTCCAGACAGAGCTTTGACTTGCTGAAGTTTTGTTGATCCACGACAATGTAATTCGGTTCTAGGCCCACGTCCTGCTCCTTGAAGGCGGCACTATAGCAAAGACGTCCCGTCGCCCGCAAATTAATCCGTGGTTGCACATCACCTCGGGCCACCGACCATACATCAAGCAGAGACATCAGCGGATCTGTATCGATCGTGGAAACTTCGCACTCCGGCCTGCTGCCGTACTTATCTGAAGCGGCGGTTGGCTGCGTCAATTTTCGGCTTGATCCACTCTACCGCACCTGTATAGAATGACCCGGATTTTCAAATAGTTATCGACCAACTTCAGACGCTGCACCAACCTACAGTTTCGGCCTTCCGGGCGCATGTACTTTGAAGATGTACGTTGGATGGCTTGAAGGCGCGGGCAATCGTGTGACATAGCTCCTGCGGTTTGCGATATGAGCGACCGAGGATAGGTTCATCCGGCGATGCTGTATTTCCGGGAAATTCAGCATCCTGACAACAGAAGGAGCGCACAGTGAGTGACTCAGCGATCGTGACGTTTGCATTAATTGCGGCAGCGGCCGGCATTGCGTACGGTCTGTACTTGGCTATGTGGGTATTCAAGCTGAACGCGGGAAACGCTAAGATGCAGGAGATTGCCAAGGCAATTCAGGAAGGCGCGGGCGCCTACATGAACCGACAGTACAAGACGGTCGGCATTGTCGCGGCAGTTCTCTTCGTTGTTCTCTGGGGAGCCGGCGCGGTGTCAGACAAATTCGGCTTGCTGACGGCTGTCGGATTTCTGGTGGGCGCTGGAGCATCCGCGCTCGCCGGGTATGTCGGAATGATCATCGCCGTGCGGGCGAACGTTAGGACTGCGCAAGCTGCACACGAAGGAATGAACGCCGCCCTCACGGTCGCATTCAGAGGCGGAGCAGTGACGGGACTGCTGCTGATCGGCTTGGGTCTCTTGGCCATCACTGGTTTCTACGCCCTCGCATCCGAGTTTGCCGGTCAGGACAAAGCAGTTCATGCCTTGTTGAGCTTGGGATTCGGCGGCAGCTTGATCTCCGTATTTGCCCGTGTCGGAGGAGGCATTTACACCAAGGCCGCGGACGTCGGTGCCGATCTCGTCGGAAAGGTCGAAGCCGGTATTCCCGAAGACGATCCTCGAAACCCGGCGGTCATTGCAGACAACGTCGGTGACAACGTCGGTGACTGTGCCGGCATGGCGGCGGACTTGTTCGAAACCTATGCTGTGACGACAGTTGCAGCGATGGTCTTGGCGTTTACCCTGTTCAAAGGCGCCAGTGCACCGATTTTGTACCCGCTGGTTCTCGGCGGGGTCACGATCTTTGCGACGATCATCGGTATCTTGTTCGTCAAAGTGAGTCCGGGGGGTGAGATCATGCCGGCTTTGTATAAGGGACTCTTTGTGGCCGGTGGCATTGCCGCCGTGGCATTCTTCCCAATCACCACCAAAATCATGGAAGGGGTCGGAGGCGTGAGTGGGGTCAGCTACTACATTGCAGCGCTGATGGGCCTGGTGGTCACCTTAGCAATGGTATTCATCACCGATTACTACACGTCGAAAAGTTTCGCTCCCGTGATAGAGATCGCAAAGGCTAGTGAAACGGGCCATGCCACGAACATCATCGCCGGTCTGGCTGTAGGCATGCAATCCACGGCCGCCCCGGTGGTGGTCATCGGGGGTGCGATCCTGCTCAGTTTCTGGATCTGCGGCGGCGCGGCAGCAGGAGGCTTGTATGGAGTGGCGGTCGCTGCGGTCTCCATGTTGTCGATGGCCGGTATCGTCGTAGCCATCGACGCCTTCGGTCCGATCACTGACAATGCGGGGGGCATTGCGGAGATGTCTCACCTAGGCAAAGCCGTTCGCGATATAACCGATCCGCTGGATGCAGTCGGGAATACCACGAAGGCGGTGACCAAGGGCTATGCGATCGGGTCCGCG
>DASTLA010000234.1:0-6722 GCA_035715525.1 Nitrospiraceae bacterium | reverse complement strand
GGGTAACGGCAGATCTCCGTCTTGCTTCCAATGTTCCGAGGCGAACACAATGCCTCGTTTCTGCATCCGGTCCACGATCTCGGTCGAATAAAACGTGCGATCGGCCTGAACGACGCTATGAATATAATCGGCGACGCTCCGGGGCGAGATGCCCTTGGACGTATCTGCCTCCCTGCTTTCGGCGGAGAACACCCACTGACCGAGCAGGCAAGTGGAAATTGTGCCGACTGCGAGCCCCAACCAAAAGCCCCTCATTTCCATGGTCGTCCTCCATTTTTTTTGCTGCTCGTGGCCCGATCCGACCTCCGTCGGTATGCGCTGAAACCGCTTATAGCGAATGAGGTCCTGGGCCGCCTCGTGGCCCTACGGCCAGGATACCTTGCGGTTCACAAAAAAATCGACATCGGGTTCTCCGAGTTTAGGTTTGCGCTGCTTCTATGCATTGAACGCCCGACATGAGGCTCGGCTCGCACACATCGCGATTGATCGACGGCGATTGAAATCTGGGGAGCTTGGTATCCGTCACTTCAGGGGTATGAGCACTTCGGGGCAGGCACAAGAAGGCAGTGTGAGCACTTCTGGAATCAGCTCATTCGGACTGGTCGTCTTTCGGACATCCACCGGCTGCGCCGGTCCGGCCCGGGCAACGGGCCGGACCGCAGGGCGCCGAACGCGCGGGACAATCGATCCGAGCGTCGGTTTCCGCCGCATAGAACGCCGACGCCGTGCCTTGTTGCGCGGTCACCGCCGCCGTGAGCAATTCGATGCTCATCTCAGGCCGGCCCGCTGCTTGGGCGACTTGGCTACCATGGAGCGCGCAGGCGGTCGTCATCGCCTGGGGATCGACGGATAACCTGGAGGGAGGTGTGGACACCAACGACCGGATCGCACGAGGCAGCGAAGCGGCCGCCTGCCTCTCTTGAAACAGCGAATGGGCGACGCGCGTCAACTGAAAGAGATCCGCACGAATTTCCTCCGGCCGGGAACTCGCCCGGCAATGCAAATACGTCTTCCACGTTTCCAGAAAGTGGGCATTGTCGAGTAGCGACGACGGTCGGTCGTGGAGCCACGCGTACTCACAGCCGGTGAGGCCTAGAGCGGCAGAAACAAGAAGAGCGTATGCAAAGCCGCTGCTCTTCACGACGCGGTTTGCATGCCAGAGCAGACTAAGGGCGGGATTGGAACGACCATGTCGAGCGCGCCCCGCAACAAATCCCCGATCCGTTCGACCGAGACGTCTGGTGCCCCAAGATTGTCACGGCCATTGATGGACCGAGCATGGCGTCCCTGCCGGGGCAACACCGTGGTGACACGCGGTCCCCATACAGTCTTGGCCACAGAGAGAATACGCAGCTTGTCGTCGATCAAGACATAGTGCTCGGCCGGATACCTTGCCTCGATCCGGCCCAGTTCCCGCTCCTTGTGAACGGAGACCCATAGGTGGCCGTCCACTGCAGCGAGCAGACCGGCACGCTCGATCTTGTGCGGTTGCAACACCGCGTCGCCGTCCGACACCAGAACGACGTGCCCCTGCTGCTGCTTCATGTGGGCAATGACCCGAAGAGCGTCCGGGAACAGCCGCCGTTTGAACGGATAATTGATCAAGAAGCGTGACAGCTCGATCGCATGCGGATCGCCCGGCTCCTCAACCCGATAGCGCTGGAGCGCACCCAGGTAATCCGCATAGCCCAGCTCATCCCGCAGTTGCTTGAATAGAAATAGAGTCCAGTACCGCTGCTGGCGATCGTGTCCCACCGTTTTATCCAGGTAGGCCCCGAGGTCAAGCGCGATGCGGTCCGCATCGAGCAACGTGTTATCGACGTCGAAGAGAAAGACGAGTTCATGCTTCATGATGTCTCCTCGCAGAGCAGTCATATCGATGCGCCGGCTCTCATGCCGGCATCCATGCGCGTCTTCTCCACGAACCGCTCGGTGGAGTCGTCCAGGACGCGGCCCTGGCGCCCTTTGTCCGTATGGATGAAGAGGAGTGGGCTGCCGTTGTGCTCTCGCCGCGCCGGGGGCAACGCCATCTCATATGTGACCGGGAGACTGTGGTCGGCCAGCTGCAGCTTCGGGTCATATACGCGGTTGAATTTCCACAGCATCCTGATGAAGTTGGTCTGCCCGCGCAGGAGATGGCCGACCGCAATCTTCGCGGTGCCCTTGAGGGCTCTCCATCCCAGATGTTTCATGTTCAACACTTGCTGCGTCTTCACCAGCTCTTTGTAGAACTCATGCAGCGGCAATCTGGTGGGCAACACAGCATGCTGAATATCGAAAAGGCGGTAATCGCGGGTCTGGACGCTGCGTCCCTGCGTCTGCCAGCTTTCCGTTCCCGGATAGGGCGTGTTGACGCTGATATTGACGATTTCCGGAATCTCCATACACCATTGTCGGACGACCTCGAAGCGCTCGCGGTCCCAGTCGGGATCGGCGATGAGGTTGATCGCCACCGTGATCCCCAATGACCTCGCAAACTCCAAAGCCTCGAAGTTCTTGCCCAACGAGACCCGCTTGCGATGCTTCTTCAGACCTTCGTCGTCGATGGCCTCGATTCCGATAAACATGTATTCCATCCCGAGGCGCTTCCAAAGGCGGAAGACGTCCTTGTTCCTCAGCAAGACGTCGCCGCGCGTTTCTAGGTAGTACTGTTTCTTGATTCCTCTCTTCGCGACGGCTTCGCCGATCTCGAATCCATGTCGGGCTTGAATGAAGGCCACGTCGTCCACGATGAACACACCCGGCTCCTTGATCCTGGCCAAGTCCTCCAACACCCTGTCGGGGGAGAGTGGGCGGTAACTGCGCCCGTAGAACGTCCAGGCACTGCAGAATGAGCAATCCCAGGGACAACCACGGGTGAACTCGATCGAGGCGCAAGGATCCAAGACGCCGATGAAATACTTGTGTCGATGACGCACGAGGTCCCGGGCCGGCTGGAGATCGTCCAGGCTCTGGACGAACATGGGCACCGGGCCTTCTCCCTCCAAGGTGACGACCCCCGGTACGCGATGCAGAGCCTTGCGATCCTCTTCGACCGCGTCCAAGAGCAGCGGCAAGGCGGCCTCCCCTTCCCCCCTCAGCACGCAATCAACGGCACCCTGCGCATGCTCCAAGAGCTCCCGTGCTATGAACGACGCGCTGTGCCCGCCGACGAGCACGAAGCATTGCGACCGTCGTATCCTCGTCTGCTTGGCGAGATCGATCACTTCGGGCACGTTTGCCAGGTAATTACAAGAAAAGGCGACGACATCGGGCTGCCAATGTTCCAGAGCGGCGAAAAAGTCCTGGTGACGCTCGACCTGCAGATCGATCAAGTGGACATCGTGGCCGCCTCGGCGCGCCGCCTCGGCCACCAACTCCAATCCCAGCGGCTCCAACCGAAGATAGATCTTCGTATACATCAGTGGACTTGGATGCACGGCCAACAGTTTCATCGTCTTGTCACCTCCGTCCTTCGCTTGCGCACGACATCGTGGCAATCGGGCGTTGTTGCCCTGCGGGAACAGCAAGCCATGTACCCACAGGCGTGAAGCACTCAGGCGCCATGGCGCCGACGGAAGCTTATAGGAAAAGTACGGTGACCGTGCGCTCCCGTTGTCCGAAACGGTCCCGGGCGCAGGCGATTCGCTGCCTTTGCATTTTTTAACGGGAGATCGTGACCAATAACGGCGGCAGCGAACAAAGCGCGAGGCGGGATCAGGTTCTCAGAAGTTCACCCGGCTTCGGCAACGAGCAGCTCGCACTCGCGCGCTGCGTGCAGTATCGCTCGCGCAACGGGGGGGGGGAGACCCCGGTAAACACCTTGGCAAAAACTAGGGCCAACCCCTGTAGGAGGAACCTTCGAATCGGCATATCATATCTACCATGCCGCGTCCTTGCCGCCATCAGTACGAGCTTGAAACCGTCGGCGGTGTCTATCTCACCGGAGCATATGTCTGTCAGTTATGCAGCAAGAGGACGAGCATGACGGACGCCGAGTTCCGCCGTCACGCGACCTATCCTCACATGTATCAGGGACCGGAGGATCGCGAGGAGGGCCACACCACCTCGTCGGAGACTGAAGCCGACCAGCAACCGGCCGATCGCGCGAATTCTTGCCCTTCCTAACCAATCTAGACTGCCGTTGGGCCACCGGACGACGCCGTCCCCCAGGCCATAGGACGAATTTTCATCGTACGGCAGGAGGGACAAATCCATTCATGGCTTCGCTCGCTCGGCGTGCAGCCCAAAAACAGCATCACGATGCCGCAGTGGGGGCATTGCAGGTGAGGCGGAAGGTTCGCCGTACTGGAAGAACGATCGGACAACGTGGTTTCCATACTCTCTCCTTTCTTTCATATCTCTCATCGTTGCCTGAGCATACCGATCGCTTCCCGGCTAAGCTATCGATGGTCGTTTAGAATGGCGGTCGAGTTTCTGTCTACAGGTCGCTACGTATCCTCTATCCTTCCTCTGCGATGCCTTCCACGTCCGTTCTTGCAGCAACGCGACTGTTGACAAGAAGGTGCGTGGGCAAAAACGCCAGCCCGGCGATCATCGTGGGGACGACGGCGCTCGCGATGACGGCCGCCACCAAAAACGAGTATTGTTCCTTCGTCACGAGGCCATGGGCCAGACCGAAGAGTGCCGCAATGGTTCCGAAGGTCAAGCCGGTGGACATGAGCAACGTATAGAACCACCGCTCGCGACGTTCTTTCCGAAAAAGGCTGACGAAGGGGTACAAGCCGAAAATCTTGGATGCGACCTTGCCGGCCAGAAGAGCAAGGAACACGAAGGGGGCGGAGAGAAGCGCCGGAAGTGAAACGAGTGTTCCGGCACGCAGGAAGTAAAAAGGTGTCAGAAAACCGACCGTGAGGGTCCGCAGGCGCCGCATCCAGTGCGCATCCTTTGCCGCGCTCCCAGCCAGGACCATCCCGGCCAAATACGCGGGCAATACGACTTCACTCCCCGACCAGAGGGCCAAGGCGCCAAGGCCGCATAAGACGAACATCACCCACTTGGTCCGGATCGCGGCGGTTCGATGACCATAATGCTTTGTCAGCCAGGCGGTGATCTGAGGCAAGACAGTCAGGAGGAGTGCCGTGACGCCGACGAATACGACGGTTCTGTATGTGAAAGGCGAAAACAGAAGACCAAGGGCGATGACGGTGCCCAAATCGTTCACGAAGCATGCCCCTAAAATTCCTTTGCCATATTCGCTCTTGTTTAATCCGGTCTCGAGCATGACGGCATACACGACGGCCATGGAGGTCGTCGAAAGCGCAATCCCCGCCAACCAGCTCGCATCGCCGCTCCAACCCAGTCCGTAATGAGCCAAGGCGGCACAACCGAGAAAGGGACCGAAAAACCCCACGAGTCCGATGACATTGACTTCGACCAGCTTCATGCGCATGACGGCGGGATCCAATTCGGCACCGGCCAGAAATGTCAATAAGACGGCGCCGACTCCTGCCAAAAATCGCAGCCATTCCGAATCGGCTGCCAGCAGGTCCGGTGCGCCTATGCCCTGCAATGCGCTCATGGCAAGGACGCCGATGCAAATTTCGACAAGCGCGATCGATAGACGAAGTGCAGAAGCAAGAAGTGCGGAGAGAAGGGCGAGAAACAACCAGAGCGAGGCGATCAAGAAGGGATGTTCCATGGAGTCCCCCTAGGGTTTAAGCCACTGCCTGCGATGAAGGTGCCTACGCAGACTCATGTATCGCGTAGGAGTCATCAGCCATCGCTTGGCGATTATCCGGGGGACTCCGTCCCCACACATCGGCACTATATCGCCATAGGACAAATAGTTCAATGTCAGCGTCGTTCGAGGTCGAACCCGGTATCGTTTGGAATCTCGCGCGTCTGACGACGCATATCGACGGGAAACAGCCCGCGCGTGGAAAGTGTCCAGCGTTCCTGGACATGGCCTGCTGATTCAGCTAAGGTGTTTACCTGAACAGGCGCGTAAACCTCATCGCCTCGACCGAGTTCTGTCTCGCGCTTCGGATCCTTCTCCCAGAATAGCGCATGGTATGAAACTAAGTATTGTCATTCCTTGCTACAACGCCGAACGCACGTTGAGCCAACAGCTTGAGGCCTTTTCGAAAGAATCGGCCAACGGGGATTGGGAATTGTTGCTCAGCGACAATGGGTCGACCGATGACAGTCGGGCCATCGCAGAGAAATATATTTCCCGTATGCCGCATCTCCGCATCGTCGATGCTTCGGCGCGACGCAGCTGTGCCAGCGCAAAAAATATCGGCGCCGAAGCAGCCCGGGGCGACGCGCTGCTGTTTTGCGATGCCGACGACGTCATCGCTCCAGGGTATATCGTCGCCATGCAGAACGCTTTGGCAGAGCACGAGTTCGTGGCATGCCGGTACGACTTTGAAAGACTGAATCCCCCATGGTTGGTCAAGGCGAGGGGGCAAAGTCAAACCGAACGCCTGAACAGGTTGCTCTATCCGCCGTATCTACACCATGTCTGGGGAGGATCTATGGGGATTCGCCGGCAGCTCCATGAGCGGCTCGGCGGATTCGACGAGAGCATGCGCTACCTGGCCGATACAGATTATTGTGTCCGAGCGCAGCTCATGGGCGCTTCCATTCACTTCGTTCGTGAGGCGGTCGTGCATTACCGGCATCGCGAGACCCTCGGCGGTATCTACCGGCAAGCCAGGAATTGGGCGGAATGCGACCAGGCGGTCTTTGCCCGATATGGCGGTCCGGAGACTCGCGCG
>DASTLA010000233.1:0-6695 GCA_035715525.1 Nitrospiraceae bacterium | reverse complement strand
CGAATGGTTCCTCCGAACAGGATCGTCTCCTGGGGCACCAGGGCGATTTGCCGGTACAGGCTGTCCAACCGCACCTCACGCAGGTCGTGCCCGTCCATCGTTATGCGGCCGGCGGTGGGATCGTAAAAGCGATGAAGCAGGTTGATGACGGTGGATTTGCCGGATCCAGTTGGTCCTACGATCGCCACGATCTGCCCTGGTTTGGCTTCGAATGACACATCGACCAAAACGGGCTGACGGGGATCGTAGGCAAAGCTCACCGATTCGGCCCGTACGTGGCCTTGCACCGGCGGCAAATCCACCGCAACGGGTGAATCGGCCACTTCCGGCACGGTGTCCAGGATCTCGAAGACGCGCTGCATCGCGCCCTGTGCTTCTTTGATCTGTGCGAATACTCGCGCCGCCGAACCGAAGGGGCCGATGAGAATGCCGGCGAACAGCACAAAGGCAAACAGGTCTCCGGGCGATACGCTCCCCTCGATCACCTGGCGTCCGCCATACCAGAGAACCGCCGCCGCAGCGGCGAATGTCACGAACGTAATGGTGGGAACGAAGACGGCCATGACCATCGCCCTTCGCAGCGACAAGTCGAGAGCGGTTAGAATCTGCTTGGCGAATCGCTGTTCCTCTCGTTTCGTTTGGACGAACGATTTGACCACCCGGATACCCGCGATGACTTCTTCCACCAGCGTGCTGACGTTGGCTGTCTGATCCTGAATGGTTGTCGACAGCGCGCGGAGCCGTCGGCCGAACAGTTTGGCCACGACGACCAGGAGGGGGAGCAGCACCAGGATCAGGAGACACAATTGCCAGTTCATCGCCAGCAGGAAGCCGGTGCCTCCCACGAACGTGACGATTTGTTTGGCCGAATCGATCGGTGTATCGGTGAGAACGTTTTGGATGACCGTCACATCGTTCATGAGACGCGACATCAGCTCCCCCGTCCGGCGTTTCGCAAAGAAGCTCACCGAAAGGGTTTGGAGATGCGCGAAGAGATGGGTTCGAAAATCGGCGACCACTTTTTGGGAGACCCATGTCGTGAGGTAGCTGTGGCCCATCGAGCAAATTCCTTGCACCACGACCAGGCCGAGAAACAGCAAGATCATGTCGTTCATGCGCTCCCGGTCATGCTGTACCGTGATGACGTCCCAAAGCGATCCGGCCAGCCGCAGCAAGGCCAAGTTGATGGCTGCGACGGCCATGACGAGGACGGCTGCGACGAACATGCGGGGGAAGTAGGGCTTGAGAAAGGGCAGAAAGCGCTTGAACGGAAACATGTCTTCTTAGGGAACGCTCCTTTCGGCGGATCAGGATGCGGAGGATTCCATAGTGAGCAGGATCAGCGCCAGGGATATGAGGCGGGTCGGCGGGACAATCGGACGTCGTGAAATTACAGCTGCGCGATCGATTCGATCAAGTTTTTGTTGATGGCGACGAAGTCGGACCGCTCCTTGTCGTTGATCAGGACATCGGTCAGACTGATGAACAACCGCTGCTCCTCGTTGATGGCGTCGGATACACGGTTGCGCATAGGCGGAATGAGGAAATCCCCGACGTAGGTACAGTTCACCGTTCGAACGCGAATGCGAACCTTTTTTCCCTCGGGCACGGATCCCTCCGTACGTTATGTCTAAGGCTTAGCTCTTGCGACGCAAGAACTTCTGGCGCCGGCGCAACTTCTTGTATTTATGCTTGCGCATTTTTTTGCGACGCTTCTTGAGGACACTCGCCATACATTCGATCTCCCAAAACTACGCGCGGGAGTCTAGTGCCTTTCGGTTGAAAAAGCAAGTTGGGATTGGATTGTTGACCTCTTTTCCACGCTCTACCTATACTGCGCGGATGGCACAGACGCATGGATATGCGCTCGGCCGCTGGCTGTTGATTCTCGCTTGCACGTTTGCGGTCGGCTGCTCGGGCAAAACGATTCAGTACAAAGAAGATCATGACCGTATCCTTCGCATCGACCAAGCGATTGAATCGTTACGCAGGGCCTATGTCGAACGGGATCGGTCGGCGTTCGAAGCGCTCTTCCTGCCTTCCGGGCATTTGGACCAACTCGAGCGCGACATCGAGGCGGATTTCGATGCCTTCCGCGACATTCAACTGGAATTCGCCATGGAGCGCATCCTGATCGAGGGCGACAATATCGACGTGTTCGTCCATTGGCAGGGCCAATGGAAACGCAGTGCCGCGGAAGCCGGAATCCGACAACGGGGTCATGCGCGGTTAGGGTGGGTCGGAACACAATCGATTCTCCTGCGCGATGCGCAGGGTGATCTGCCGTTCGGAATGGCCGGCAGGGCTGCTCAAGGCGAAGAGCCGGCGGGGGCGTCGCCGCGGTAATCGCGTGAAAACCTCTCCTTCAAAAATCGAGACCGATTTTCTGGTCGTCGGAAGCGGGGTCGCCGGGTTGCGGGCCGCGATCGAACTTGGCCGATCCGGCCGGGTATTGATGTTGACCAAGGGCCAGCCGCTCGAGAGCAACTCGATGTATGCCCAGGGCGGAGTGGCGGTAGCTCTGAGCGAGGAGGACGATGTGGCCATTCATTTGGCCGACACGCTGAAGGCCGGTCATGGACTCTGCCGTAAGGAGGCGGTGAGGGTGTTGGTCGAAGAAGGACCGGATCGGATTCAAGAACTCATTTCCTGGGGCGCAAAATTCGACAAGATCGGAAAGCGCTTCGCATTCACCCGCGAAGCTGCCCACAGCCGGAGCCGGATTCTTCGAGCTCGGGGCGACGCGACCGGCAACGAAATGGTGCGGGCCTTGATGACCCATGCTGCCCGCCAGCCGAGGATCCAGCGCCTCGATCGCCGTTTCACGGCGGACTTGGTCGTTCGTCACGGATGTTGTCGGGGAGCCATCCTTCTCAATGAACTGACCGGTGAACGAGCGGTGGTGACAGCGGGGGCTGTCGTGCTTTCCACGGGCGGCGCCGGGCAGGTCTATGCACGCACCACTAACCCCGGTAATGCGACCGGTGACGGAATGGCCATGGCCCTGCGGGCCGGCGCCATGCTGACGGACATGGAATTCGTGCAATTTCATCCGACGGCTCTGTACCTCCCGTCGAGCCCCCCATTTCTATTGTCGGAGGCGATCAGGGGTGAAGGCGGGCAGCTCAGGAACATCAAGGGAGAGTTGTTCATGCATCGCTATCATCCGGAAGGCGCCCTCGCCCCGCGAGACGTAGTGTCGAGGGCGATCTGGACCGAGATGGCGGCGACCAGGTCCCGGCACGTGTACTTGGATGTGACCCATCTCGGCCCTGCGTTCGTGAAGCGCCGGTTTCCGACGATCTATGCCACCTGTTTGCGATATGACATCGATATGACGGAGGAATGGATACCGGTATCACCCAGCGCCCATTACATGATGGGTGGGGTGTGGACGGACGTCAATGGTGCGAGCACGCTTCCCGGGCTATTTGCGGCAGGAGAGGTGGCCTGCAGCGGCGTGCATGGCGCGAATCGTTTGGCGAGCAATTCTCTCCTGGAGGGGCTGGTATTCGGCATGCGAGCGGCTCAGGCGGCAGTGGCCCACGCCGCGCGGCTCCCTCTCTTGACGTCGCTGCCCGGGCTCGAAGAGTTGGAAGGCGGCGCCCCGAAGGAATTGGAGGACCCTGAAAAGCTCCGCAGCTCGTTGCGTCGTCTCATGTGGGGCAAGGTCGGATTGGTGCGCTCTCGTGAATCTCTCATCAGTGCATCGGCCCAACTGTCTCGATGGATGCGGCTGCTCGACGGCCCCTTTGCCTCGCGCGCGGCCTTAGAGGTCAAGAACATGGTGCAGGTCGCCCGCTGCATTACCGATGCGGCCTTGTGGCGGGAAAACAGCGTGGGGGCACATCATCGATCGGATTTCCCGGAAGCCAAAGGGACGGCCTGGCAGCAGCACAGTCAGATCGTCATGTCGACCGAGCGGCCTATCGGGATAGGACCGAAGGGGAAAGGCCTCGTGATTGGGATGAAGGGGTATAGGCGCGGAGCGACCAAGCGCCTTGTCGGTCGTTCGTGAGGAACGTCCGGTAGTACCGAAGGACTTTTTTTACATATTGGCGGGTTTCTTCGATCGGAGGAAGCCCCTGGTAGCGCTCCACCGTATTTTCCCCCGCATTGTATGCAGCCAATGCCAGAGGAAGGTTGCCGTTGAAGCGATCAAGCAGCTGCCGCAAGTATTTCGTCCCGCCGCCCACGTTCTCGTCCGGATTGTAGAGATCCCGTACGTCGAGCCGCACCGCCGTTTGAGGCATCAACTGCATCAGACCGACGGCTCCGGCACGGGAGACGGCCAGCGGATCGAAATCCGATTCAGTCTTGATGACGGCCCTGATCAGGGCGGGGTGTAAGCGATTGGCCTGTGAATGTCGTGCAATGACGAGCTCCAACTCCCGGTCATTGATGACTGCCCTCGCGCGACGACGTTCGGAGATGATTTTTTGGTAGCGGGGATCGGTCGGCACATTCGTGAGCGAGATGGTCCCGTTGGCATCGATGTATTGATAGATGTCGGCCAGGCAGGGAAGAGGAATCGCCAGCAACGCGAACAGCGCAAAGCCGGAGGTGTGGCACAGCCGAGGGCGTCTGCTTATGGACATGGTGGAATAGACGACCGTTCAAAGACTGGTTCAACCGTAGCACCCACCCCAAAACCTGTCAAAACAAACCCTTTTATGGCTTGCGGTACAGATGAATCGCCGGCGCCGATTATTCGGGAAGATTCTGTGGGAGTGAACGCGGTGGCTCAAGAAAGCGGGCCCGGTTGGCTCGGAAGAGTTCATGCAGCCGCCGGGTCACCGGACCCGGAAGGCCATTCCCTATCGGCCTGCCGTCGACTTTGGTAGCGGGCATAATTTCCAGGCTGGTGTTGGTGACAAAACATTCGTCGGCTTCTTTGAGGGCCTGAAGCTGATAGCGACCTTCCTCGACGCGCAAACCGGCCTCCTTTGCGAGGGTCACGACGAGGTTTCTCGTGATGCCGTCCAAGATCCCGCATTCCAAAGCCGGGGTCTGGAGCGTGCCGGCAGATACAAAGAACAGGTTGCTGACGGTGCATTCCGCCAGCTCATCCCTCCAGTTCAGCAAGATGCTGTCGAAGGTTCCCGCGGCGACTGATTCGCGCTTCGCCAAGATGTTGTTGAGAAAGTTCGTCGCTTTGATGTGAGGCGACAGAGCCTCCGGGAGATTGCGCTTTGTCTTGGCTACCGTCAGAGAGACTCCGGCCTCTCTGAATCGGGGAGGGGCAGGGCGGATCGCCTTCGCCATAATGACGGCGGTCGGTTGGGGGCAAAGAGCGGGATCCAGTCCGATGTCCCCTGCGCCTCTGGAGACGGTGATCCGGAGGTAAGCATCGAACTTTGAAGTCCCGACTTCGTTGCGTTGCATCGCTTCATGAAGCAGGTCGGGCCAATGCGACTCCGCAATGGGAATCCGAAGCCCGATCGCATCAGCGGAACGCCCGAGTCGCTTGAGATGCTGATCGCGCATGAAAATGCGCGACCCGTACGATCGAAGAGTCTCGTACACGCCGTCGCCATACAGAAATCCATGATCGAAGACGGAGACGCGCGCGTCCTCCTCCCGCACGAACCGATCGTTGAGGAACACCCACATTAGGACCGTTCCTCCAGTATCCTGAAAAATGCCGCGGCCTTGGACAAGGTTTCTTCGTACTCCTTGTCCGGCACCGAATCGGCAACGATTCCGGCTCCCACCTGCAGGTAGCCACGTCCCTGCGTGAGAACGAGCGTGCGGATAAGAATATTCAGGTCCAGATCGCCGCTCCAACTAAAGTATCCGAGAGAACCGGTATACAACCCGCGTCGAACCGGTTCGAGCTCCTCAATGATCTCCATGCACCGGACTTTAGGCACGCCGGTGATGGTGCCGCCAGGAAAGACTGCCCGCACGAGATCGAGGGGGTCCGTGCCGGGCCGTAGCGTTCCATGTACATCGGATACGAGATGATTCACGTGAGAATAGCGTTCGATCGTCATGAATTCATCGACGCGAACGCTGCCGTATGCGCAGACCTTCCCTAGGTCGTTTCGTTCAAGGTCCACCAGCATCAGGTGCTCTGCCCGCTCTTTGGCGCTGTGCAGTAATTCGTCCCGGAGCCGGCCGTCCTCCTCTGCTCGATGTCCGCGAGGGCGCGTGCCGGCAATGGGTCTCGTCGAGGCGCGAGAGGCGTCCAGACGCACGAGGCGCTCCGGGGAACAACTCACCAAGCTGACATCGCCGAACCGCGCCAAATTAGAAAAGGGCGAGGGATTGATGCGTCGGAGACGCCGATACAGCGCCAGCGACGCCTCATCGCGCGACCTGGCACCCAGCACGTCGTCCAGTGAAAGCCGGAATCGATGAGACAGGTTCGCTTGATAGATGTCCCCGGCCGCAATGTATTGCTGACACTGTCGGACGCCCGCGACATATTGTTCGCGGGTTTGCTCGGGGTGAAAGTGGGCCTTGTCCAACGGAGCAGGCGGCTCGACATAGGAAGTCCGACTGCTCAGAACCGCTTCCAGCGCGGACAGACGATCGCAGCCCTCGCGATAGAGCTTTTCGCGCGGCTCGCCCAGAAATCTGTCCATGGGTGGACAATAGAGGAGGAACAAGAGTCGGCTCGTGTGGTCAACGACGGCGACCAGATCGAAAAATGCCATCGCGACATCCGGAACCCGGACATCGTCCATCGC
>DASTLA010000232.1:0-4156 GCA_035715525.1 Nitrospiraceae bacterium | reverse complement strand
GCCGTTCACTTGCCGTCCCTATGTGCTGATTGCGACCAGCTTTCCGTTGAACAACCCCCGTTTCGCGACGCCGCAACAAGAAATCCGGAATTTGATCGAGACCATGGGGTTGGAGCAAGCCGCCTTGGAGGAAGCGAAAGCCGCAGCCGACCGA
Source organism: Nitrospiraceae bacterium (assembly GCA_035715525.1). Classification (GTDB taxonomy): domain Bacteria; phylum Nitrospirota; class Nitrospiria; order Nitrospirales; family Nitrospiraceae; genus JAHBWI01. Next base: position 4,002 of record DASTLA010000232.1, on the reverse strand, counting down.
GCTCTGTCGGGCTTTGTCGAGTGGACGAGATGGCTGTGCGAGGCGCTTCCTGCCGTACAGTTCGTCCTGCGCCCGCATCCCTTTGAAAACGAGGCCGCCTATGCGTCCTTGGCCGGCATTCCGAATCTCACGACGGCGCGCGGGGGCATCGTCGCTTCATGGTTGAAGGAATGCGCCGCAGTGGTGCAACTCAACTCGTCGGTGGCATTCGAGGCCGCCTTGTGGCGCAAGCCGGTCATTTCTCTCGAGGCTTTCCAGCACCCGCTCCTCGAGGTCGGCGTGGCCTCCCACTGCAGTCTCGCGGTCTACAGCCGTGAGCACCTGCGATCGCTGGTGCAATCGCTCCTCGGGTCCTCCGGCGACCCCGACCTTCGGGCACAGCTTCAGACGGCTCGACGAGCCGTGGACGAGACCGTGGCCGAATGGATTTATCGGAACGACGGCCGAAGCAGCATCAGAGTCGCCGAACAGATGTCGAAGGTCCTGGCACCCCTCCCGCCCGCGCCGCGAAAAGATTTGAAATGGTTGTGCCGATTCGGTTATGTCTTCCTTTACTATCTGGCAAAGCTCGCCCTGAAATGGGGTTGGGATCGGACTGCGGGCAGGAATCGGGCGTCTAAGCGTTTTGAGGCGAAGGATCTCTCCTCCGTCGCGGCACTCTTCCGAGACCGGGGCATTCGGCTGGCGGATCGCCCGCTGGCGCCGATATGGCCGTTCCGAGGCTCCAATGCAGTTGAGATCGTTGTGCAGGATCCGGAACCGCGGAGCGAAGAATAGCCCTCGGGCGTGCCTACGGCCGAGGCAAATGGCAAAGGAGGCTTGATATGGGCCGCACGGTTCGCATAGGACATCGGGACATCGGGGAGGCTCAGCCCGCGTTCATCATTGCCGAAATCGGCATCAACCACAATGGTGATGTGGAACTGGCGAAGCAACTCATCGACGCATCCAAGGAAGCGGGGGCCGATGCCGTCAAGTTCCAGAAACGCACCGTGGATGTCGTATATACGCCCGAAGAGTTGGCCCGCCCGCGAGAGAGCCCATTCGGCAAGACCAACGGCGACCTGAAACGCGGCCTGGAATTCGGCTATGAGCAATATGCGGACATCGATCGCTATTGTCGCGAGAAGGGTCTCATGTGGCTTGCATCGTGCTGGGACGAAGCTTCCGTGGACTTCATGGAGCAGTTCAATCCGCCTTGTTACAAAATCGCCTCTGCTTCCTTGACCGACGACGACTTGCTGAGGCATCACCACAAAATGGGCCGCCCCATCATTCTCTCCACGGGGATGAGCACGATGGAACAGATCCGGCATGCCGTTCGTGTCCTCGATACGGACGATCTGATCCTCTTGCATTGCACGAGCACGTACCCGAGCAAACCGGAAGAGCTGAATCTCCGGACCATCCGGACATTGGCTACGGAATTTCCTCACCACCCGATCGGATATTCCGGGCATGAAGTCGGACTCCAGACCTCCGTCGCAGCAGTGGCGTTAGGCGCCTGCGTCGTGGAGCGGCATATCACCCTGGATCGGGCCATGTGGGGAAGCGATCAAGCTGCCTCCGTAGAGCCGCAGGGTTTTCACCGGATGGTTCGCGATATCCGAGCGGTGGAATCTGCGTTGGGCGATGGGATCAAACGAGTGTACGAAGGGGAAAAGCCCATCATCGAAAAGCTTCGGCGTGTCGGCAAATAGAATGGAAGTGCTCTGCATCATCCCCGCCCGCGGGGGATCCCGTCGCCTCCCTCGCAAGAACCTGTTGCCTTGCGGGGGAAAGCCGTTGCTGGTGCATAGCATCGAGCATTCGCTGGGCTCCCGCACGGTGACGCGGACGGTCGTGTCGACCGACGACGCGGATATTGCTGCGGTGAGCCGCGAGGCCGGCGCTGAAGTCCTGATGCGGTCGCCGGAACTGGCGGTCGACCAGGCGACTTCCGAATCCGCGCTCGAACATGTGGTGGATTCGCTGCGGGATTCCGAGCAGTACCAGCCCGACTTGATCGTATTTCTACAGTGTACCTCACCCGTGAGAGCTCCAGACGACATCGACAAGGCCATCGACCATTTATTGAAGACTCACGCCGACTCCCTGTTCTCCGCAACCGAATCCACATGGCTGCTGTGGCGAGCTCAGGGAGACCAGGTTTCCTCCTTCAATTACGACTACCGCCGGCGGAAGCGCGAGCAGGACATGACCGTCGAATGGCGGGAGAATGGGTCCATCTATGTCTTTCGGCCGCAAGTACTGCGAGAACACCACAATCGCCTCGGCGGAAAAATCGTCCTGTACCGGATGGATTATTGGTCTTCGTTTCAAGTCGACCAGCCGGAAGATCTCGAGTTGGCCGATTGGATCCTCCGCCGGAGGACCCATGCAGACCGGAGCAAGGTCTTGCCGGACAGGATCGGAGCGGTGGTCTTCGACTTCGACGGTGTCTTTACGGACAACCGTGTGCTGGTGGGGGAAGACGGCCGCGAATCGGTCTCCTGCAATCGTGGTGACGGACTTGGCCTCGATTACCTCCGAGCGACCGGCCTGCCCTTGCTCGTGTTGTCGACCGAACGAAACGCGGTGGTGGCCGCGCGCTGCGAGAAGCTGCAACTGGAATGTCGACAGGGATTGCGCGACAAGGGTGCCGCGCTCAAAGATTTTGCCGCGGAGCGCGACATCCCTCTCTCCTCCATCGTCTATGTCGGGAACGATCTCAATGACCGGGAGTGTCTTTCCGCCGCGGGATGCGGGATTCTGGTGGCCGATGCTCATCCCCTGGTACGAGAGTTTGCCGCCATCACTTTGACGAGACGGGGCGGAGAGGGAGCGGTCCGTGAGGTCTGTGATTTGATCGTGCAACACCTCGCCCGACAACAAAAGACGGAAGCGCGCCAGTGACCCGCTCTTTGCTCGAAGACCTGTTCTCCCTGACGGGAAAAACTGCAGTGGTCACCGGTGCGGCCGGCTACCTCGGCGGGATATTTTCCGAGGCCCTGGCAGATGCCGGCGCCCACGTCGTGATGATGGGGAGGGGAGAGAAGCTCGAGCGTGCCGTAGCCCGGCTTCGGGACTCGCACGGGAAGGCTTCCGCCGAAGCGGTTGCCGTGGATTGTTACGAGACCGATTCATTCCGAAGCGCGCTCGAAGGGATCGCCACTCGGGGAGGGGTGGACATTTTGGTCAACAATGCCTTCGAGTTCAGCAAGGAAACCGGATTCAACGATCCGTCGGGCCGCATGGAGACCATCTCCAAGCACCAGTGGATGAGGGCGTTGGAATCCGGAGTCTACTGGCACGCGTTGGCGACGCAAGTGCTGGCGGAACGCATGGCCGCCCAGCGCGGAGGATCGATCGTCAACATCAGCTCGATGTATGCATTGGTCAGCCCGGATCCCGCCCTCTACGAAGGCACGACGATTTTCAATCCTCCCGTGTATGGGGCGACGAAGGCGGCGTTGCTGGCCTTGACCCGATATACCGCGGCGTTCTATGGAAAACGGGGCGTACGATGCAATGCCTTGTTGCCGGGTGCCTTTCCCAACATGCGCGGGGATTCGTACAACGCTCCGAAGGATGAGTCATTTCTTCAGCGCTTGCGGGACCGCACGCTGGTGGATCGGTGCGGCGAGCCCCGCGACTTGAAAGGGGCCGTCATATTCCTGGCCTCCGGGGCGAGCGCATATGTGACGGGGCAATGTCTATCGGTCGACGGCGGATGGACGGTCCGTTGACCCGTTCGGTGTAACAGCATGCACGAGATCGGATTCATGCAGGGCCGTCTGGTGCCTCAGATCGACGGGCGGATCCAGGCTTTTCCATGGCAGCGCTGGCGCGAGGAGTTTACGCTTGCTCGGTCTCACGGATTTCAATCCATCGAATTCATCTTCGAAACGGAGCGGTACCGGGAGAATCCGTTGTATGAGTCGAAAGGACGGGCCGAGCTCAAGGAACTCATCGCACGAACTGAGGTGCCCGTCTCCGCCATTTGCGCCGACTATTTCATGG
>DASTLA010000231.1:0-15028 GCA_035715525.1 Nitrospiraceae bacterium | reverse complement strand
CAATAGTCGTCTCTGCAGTGCCGTTCGGCTCGATCGTCACGGTTTGCTCGACGACCGTACGGATGTAAGGGTGCCACACGACCAACTTATAGGTTCCGGGAGGCACATCGGTCATGACGAAGCGTCCCTGCTCATCGGTCTTGGCAAAGTATGGATTTCTGACCGCGACGCCCCAGCTCTCCATATAGGCATGGAACCCGCACTGCATGACGAAGATATGGCGCCCCTTGCTGAGGTTGACCAATTGCTTCATCGGGGGCCCAGCCATGTGTTTGTGGTACAACGCGGCTTCGCTGCGGTCTTTGAAGTCTCGAGGATGTTCGGGGTTCATCGGCAACGGCACGTTGAAGAGCACACGGGCGCCCAACTGGGACGTCTCGTAAGCTTGGATGTCATGCATGACCGGGTCCATGTTGACCACCGTCACCGATTGATCATCCCGCACCACCGTCGTGAAGGGAAGGAACTGACAATCCTTCGCCTCTATCTGTGGTACGCCGCCTTCCTCGAATGGCTTGCCTTTCTCGATGCCTTCCAGATACACCACGACGTCGCGAAACTGCCCCGCCGGCCCCACGTTGAACGGCTGCAGGATCCGCCATCCCTGTCCGTCGGAGATGCGCCCGCAGTAGAACTGATCCGGCAACGTCACGAGGTTGTAGCCCTTCGGCTTGGGCACTTTCCCCTCCAGCTTGACGCTTCCCTTCACGGTCCCGCCGTCCGTGACCTTGATCTCCTCATAGGCCCAGGCGGGCTGATCAATGAAGGCAAAAGGTGCGACCAGAACGGCCAGCAGGCAGGCTGCCCAATTGTTGATTCGGCGCTGTTGTTTCCTCATTGCACTGTACGGTGTCACTTCCGGCCTCCTTGGTGATTGATTCGTTGTACCACTGCATCTGTAGAACTCATGATACAAGGAGTCAATCCGTCAATTCTAATCCGGGCTTGTGCTGATACGAACCTGAAAACACGATGGGGGAGCCGCATGTATCAGGCAGCTCCCCCACCGGTACTCACACCAGATTCCCTCCGCTTACTTCATCGCGGTGGGAACGGCCTGCGGTTGAGGCGCCACTTCGGCTTGGCGCGCTCCGGTTCCGCCGGCACCAAGAGGCTGGATTCGCGTATCGCCGGTCGGCAACACGCGCATATAGCCCCACTGTCCCGATTGCGTGTAGGGCAACCGCTGGTTGGACCACACGAAGTCTCCGACCTGACGATACGGACCGCCCGCACCGCCGCGGATGAAGACGTCGAGCGTCTCGGACCCGGCGTATTCCACTACGCTGATCATGTCGGCACCCGGCATGTAGGGCTCGATCGGCCACTCATGGCCTTCGACTCCGAACATCCCGTTCTGCTCACTGTTCGCGCCGATCACGTGGATGCGAACCGGGTCGCCCGCGTGCGCCTCGATCAACGGCGTCACGGGGTCCTCCGGCTTGTCCACTTTGCACGGCTGGAAGATCTTGCCCAGCGAACAGCCCTCTTCCTCCCGGAACTTGTACGGTTCCGCGCGGTAGTTGACCGACGTCAGCCCGGCCACGTTCTGCACGTACGGCATGAACGCGGTCCCGATGATGTTGTCCTCGTCCTGGAAGAACAGGGCCACATCACGATAGTTCCGCTTGCCGACGTTCTCCGGCAGGCTCGCATCGACGATGACGTCGGCCCGCCACGTATTCTTTTGAGACACGTCCGCTCCGGTCACAGGGTCGCGGTACTGCGAACCCTTCGGACCGATGACGATCGCCCCGTACAACCCGTTGCGCGGGTTGACGACGATATTGCCGCCGTCCCACACCAAGGAGGTCGTCTCCTTGTTGGCGGGATGCGCGTAATACGTGTAGTTGCGGCTCTCACCAGGACCGACCGTCTGATCGCCGCCGTTGTTGCCGACGTTCAGGCCTTGGCTGTCCTTCGGATCGAAAGCGAGGCCCGGCGCAAAGAACGACGCGCGGCTCGCCTTCATCTTGTTCTTGAGATTCACCTTGATGCAGTCGCCGAGGTTCGCGCGCAGCGTGAGCGGGTTCGGCATCACGTTGCCCGCCACCGTGGCGGCCTCTTCCTCGAGCGCGAAGATCTTGCCTTCCGGCATGGTCATTTCGATCTTCCGTTCGAAGTCGACTTCGATCGCATCCGGCGATTTCGGATGGAGCTTCATCGGGCGGTCCAATGCCACCACGTTGAAGTGCTTCACCGGGGCGTCAGCAGGACACACCGAGGTCGGCGTCGCCGGAATCCCGAGAGGATTGGTTCCCCTGGGGAGGGGCATCAGATCCGCCACAGGCTTGTCGAGCACGCGGACAATTCCCCATCCACCTTCGGCGAAGTGCGAGCTTCGACCGTTGAAATGGATGTAGTCGCCCGGCATGCCCTGGAATCCACCCGCCTTCGTGACGAGGTCATACCGTTCGGCGATCCCGACGTGGATCGAGTACTTCCGATTGGCATCCGCCGCATACCGCTCCGTGAGGAAGGTATGGCCGGCGATCGTCCAGACGTGCGATTCGTTCATCAGCTGGTGCAGCAGGCGGAACACCATCGTGTCGCCCGTGTACGCCCGCAGTAACGGCGTATCGGGATCGCCATGGACGGCGCTGCTGAACAGCTTCGAGGTATCCGGATTGTTCGACAGGCGTTGGGCAAACGGTTCCGCGCGGAAGTTGAAGCCGCTGCCGGTCGTATGCGTGCCGCCGTTGATGTACTTGTTGGGTGCGTTCAAGATCTTGTCGGGCATCTGGAACGACACCGTCTTACCCGCTTCCAACGCCACCTCGATCGGCTGTCCGGGAGGATTGCCGGCTTCGATGACGTTGACCGTATGCGGCACCGTGTCGTGGATGGAGACCATCAACTCACGGAAGCTGCCGCTGACCCCGGCTCCGATCGGCTCGTTCGTATGGATGTCCGCCACCGGTCCGCTCCACACCAACTTGCCGTTCTTCGGATCATGATAGGTGGACCCGAATGGCTCCACGATGGTCACGCCGAACCCGCCGTGCGGCCAGGTCGTCGCGCCGAAGGCATGGTCATGCCAGAACACGGTTCCCATATCCACGTCCACCCACCATCGATACCGGACGAATTCCGGCGAGACCAGGTCGTTGGCCGGGTGGTTGTGCTTCAACGGCTTGAAGAACGTCACCTGATCGCCCTTGATTTCCTTGATACGGGCGACTTCGGAGCAGCTCTTGTCCCGCGGCAAGGAGGCCGTGGGATCGTTGCCTTTTTCCAAGCAATCCATGCCGATCATGAGTTCGGTGTTCGGATGGAACTTGGACGCCCCGGGCGCCATTTCGATCTTGATCGACGTGGCGCCGGCCTTCGCTCCACCGACGATCTTGGCGACCATCGGAGCAGGCAAGCCGTGCTTGGTCTTCTTGCCCCACATGGTGAAGGGGCGCACCGACATTTCATATTCCATCCCGGAGATCACCCCGTCCGAGTTCCCTGTATCGAACTGGAAGAAGTGAGGATGGATGTTGATCTTGGACGACTGGAAGTTCGTGTAGTCGTCGTCGTCCCACTCGCTGGTGAGTACCAAGTCCACGCAGTCATACACGTTGGCGCGAATGACCGCCGGCAACTTGAGGTCGTCGTTGGCCCTGGTCAACCGCTCCTCTTCATGGAGCAGGTAGATCAAGCCGTCCTTGTCCACGATGGGTGGTTCTTTCCCCTGCTTCTTGGCCAGGGTGATGGGCAACCGCACGAAGTGAATGTTGTAGAACTTGCGGTTGGCGTTCTCCGGGCAGAGACTCCAGCGTCCCTGCTCGCCCGGCTGGGCCGGCTCGGAGGTTCGCTCGCCGTTCGCATCCTGGTGAATCGGTTCCAGCCAAGGTGCGCCGCTGTGGTTGGCGGAGAAAGGCACGCGCTTGCCGAAGTGCGGCTTGAACAGCGGCCAAGCCATCTTGCCCGTGGTCGGGTCGAAGAGAATGGCCGGTCTGGTGCTGTCATCCCACTTGGCTGCCCATGGATACTTGGGATTCGGAGCCGTGCTCTCCCGCTCGCCGCGCGCGATGTTGCCGTCCCACTTCCAGTCCCACACCGTCGAGTCATAGGCCAAGATTTGGCCCTTCTCGTCCGCGGTGTGGCCCGGTTGACCCTGAGCCGGCACGAACATTTCCACCCAATCCTTGATGTTGACGATCACAGGATCGGATTTCCAGTTCGTCTTCTGGCTCTTGTCCACGATCTTGAAAGACTTGCCGAACCAATCGACGGTGGTGCCGATCAGCTTGTCCGAGGAAACGCCCTGTTTCATGCGACCCAGGCGATCCGGCAATTCCCGCATGTCCGGCATCGTGTCGGTATGGGCATTGCCGACCTGCAGCGTGTTGTAGAACCGCCCGTAGCCCCACATGCCCGCGACGTAATGGTGCGCCACGTGACAGTGATAGAGGAATTCGCCGGCCAGGTGCTGACACCCGCCGCCGCCGCATTCCGGTTCCAGATCGAGCGATTCGGAAGGCCCGATGACTTCTACGTCCACTCGGTCGGACTTGGTTCGGACCACCGGGTACTTCACCGGTCCGTCCTGGCCCATCGCCCAGAGGTTGTTGGGCTCGGTCCCCGGGCTCCGCTGCCAGCGGATCGTTCCGCTGTGCGGGTGGTGAGAGTGGAATACTTCGGATCCGCCGTGCACCAGGCGCCATTTGACGGGGTCGCCGAGATAGCCACGGGCGATGGTGGTCGGTGGATCGCCGAACGTATAGGCGCTGTAGGCCATCGACTCGTCCTCGAACCCGAAGTATTCATGTTGCAAGTGCATCTGATCGATGCCGAAGGGCTCGCTGCGATAGTTGATCGCGCGTCCGCCCGGTCGATAGGCGTCGGTCAGCGGATCGCGCTGCGGCAGGAAGTCGCCCTTCTTGTTCAGCGGACGGAAGGCTTCGTCGCCGATTTCGTGATAGAACAGCACGAATTCGCGGAAGTCCGGTCCCGATCCGTTGTCGATCATGACTTCCCATCCACTGTCGGTCTCGGGCGCGGCGCCCGTGCCGAGCGGATCCAAATATTTTGAGCCCTTCGGCTCGACGATGAAGCCGCCGAAGAGGCCCAGCACCGTCAACTCGCGATCATGGCTGTACGAGTGGAATTGTCGTACGCCTTCCTGCATGTACGGATGGATGTACCATTCGAACTCTTGGCTCTTCCCGGGCGACACGATGGAGTCGGGGTTCGTGGTCGTGGCCGGCTTGCCGGACGCGCTCACGATCATGCTGGAAGCTTGGATGAACAGGCTCCCGTCTTCCCCTTCCATCTGGTTACGCAGCGTCATCTTCACGCAATCGCCCTGGTTGGCACGGAGCACCAAGGGTTGAATCGCATCGCCTTGATTTCCGGTCGTCACCGCACCCGGATCGAACCCCTCCTTCTCGCGCGCCTCCTTGTTCTTGGTCTCTTCGGCGCGGACCTTGTCGATGTCGTGGGTGTGGACGTACATGTAGCCGGGATAGTAGTCCAGCCAGCGGTTCAGCGAGATCTCGATGTTGATCATGGAGATGTCGTACTTCTTGACCGGCGCATTGGCCGGGCACTTACCGCCGCTGCTCAAGACCGGCTCGCCCTTGCCTGAATCGGTCATCAGCAGGAAGCTGCTGCCGTCCTGCCCCATGTACTGGTGCATCATGGACATGTCGTTGAAGGCGCCGGATGTGGCTTGTGCCTGCCCGTCCTTCTGAGCTTGTTCCTGGAGCTTCTGCATCAGGCGATGATGCTGCAGCTCCATTCTCTCCGACCGATCGGGCCGGCCTTCGATCGTGTCTTCCACGACCGTCTGGCCCTTGAGGGCCTGAGTCCAACCCGGCATCGAGACCGGGGATGCATGTCCGTCATGCGACTGATCACCCGGCCCTGCCGCAAACAACCACGGCGTTGCGAGCAGGCTACTCGCCAGAAACGCCGCCTGCAGACCTCGCAGCGTCCCGCGACGCCGGCGCCTGCGATGAGATGAATACCATGAAGACCTCATATGTCGGCCTCCCTCCTTGTATATCCCGCACCGGTACCGCGGGAGTGGTTAAAAAACTTGGTCGTGTGACCGGCCTCCGTCAGGTAGGATCCCGGTTGCTCCGGCCTGTCTGCTTTCCCCACGAGTTTGGTTAAGAAAAGTTAGAGCTGGTGAAGGATTCCCCCTGACGAGGGAGCAGGTCATTCGGAGGCCGGTCCTAATCACCCGCACCTTCACCAGCGGTATTCCTTAAGGGCAACAGATATGCCCAATAAGGCGTTAGGCTGAGAGGGAGAGAATTTGTCCTACGAATCAATGTCTTGGGCAGTCGCGGGAACTCAACGGGGTGGTGGACCACGGGGGGCGCAACTCTACAGCAGTAGACAGTTCTAGAGGACGTCCCATAAGCGTATCGAATTATCAAGCGGTTAGACCGTCCAAATAACTGGACAGCAGGCGGGCGCATGTGGGGCATGACGCAACAGAGAGTCAATCGAATTGAGATGGAACGGCCCGGCAAACGAGGCGCGACAGCGGAGGATGAGAGAAAGAATGGGGTGGATGTGATCTACTGGATGTCGTATTCGCGGAGCTTGTTGTAAAGGCTCGCGCGGCTGATTCTGAGCAAACGAGCGGCCTTCATACGATTCCCCGCCGCCTGCTGCAAGGCTTGGATAATTCGAGTACGTTCGACCTGGCGGACGACCTCCCGCGATGCCGCACGCAAATCGACAGTCTCCGAGGGAACCTGGGCGAGAAGGTCCCGGCAAGGCAAGCTCGGACCCTTCGTGGTCACAACGGACCGCTCGATGTAGTGCTGCAACTCCCGGACGTTGCCCGGCCAGGGGGCTTCTGTCAGGGCATGCATGACATGGTCTTCCACCTGCCGAGGCCCCTGTCGATGGCGCGTACAAGAATCGGCGACGAATTGCCTGACCAGCAATGGAATGTCGCTTCTTCGCTCCCTGAGCGGAGGAAGATGAAGGGGGAGGACGGCGAGCCGGTAATATAAATCCTGCCGAAAGTTCTTCGCCTTGACGAGCTCCGCGAGATCTTTGTTGCTCGCCGAAACGACCCGGACATCGATCTTGGTGGATTGAGTGCCGCCCACTCGCTTGATTTCGCCCTCCTGCAACACCCGCAATAGTTTGGCCTGAAAGGTCGGCGTGGTATCGGCAATCTCGTCAAGAAAGATCGTGCCCCCGTCGGCTTCTTCGAACAGCCCGCGCTTGGCGCTGCTGGCCCCGGTGAAAGCCCCTTTGACATGCCCGAACAATTCACTCTCAAGCAACGTTTCGGGCAGCGATCCGCAATCCACGACCACGAAGGGTTTGTCCCGTCGATAGCTCGTCCTATGGATGGTACGGGCCACCAGTTCTTTGCCGGTCCCACTTTCGCCCTGGATCAGGACCGTGGCGGAACTATCCGACACCAGACCGATCATGTCGAATAGTTGTTGCATCGCGTCACTGTGTCCGACCAACTCGCCGAGCCGATCGGCGGTTCGGAAGGGCCTCCCCGACCGTTCATCGCCACAGGGCAGAGGCGTAGCAAGGGGCTGCTGCTCGGGCCGATGCTTGAAAAGCACCAAGACCATTCCCACTTCGCCGCCGCTCGAGGTCAACGGCAAAGCTTGATGCATGCCACAGGGCGTTTCACCGATTCCGGCGGGAGAGACGGTCTCCTGCGAACCGAACAAGCCCGTTGCCGGGCAGGCCTCACAAGCCGCCTGCAACCCGACGAAGGTTTCATAACACTTAGAGGGACGCGGATCGGAAGCGGCCCGAGGACTGGCTTCCCACGCTGCCTCGTTGGCGTAGATCACATTGAACTCGCGATCCATCACGGCCACCTGGCTCGTGACTCCACCCGCCAACTGCTTGAGCGCTTCCAAGCGCGCCATGAGAATAGGATCGTTAAAGGGCGGTGTCTGTTCCCCTTGCTCCGGCCTTGTGTTCGTCATGAAATGATGTTCTTCCTCTAAAGGGGCGTTCGCTTGAGACGTCGGACGCCATTGTGCCGCGAACGGATCCCATTGCTCAACCTATGCTCCCGGGCGGTCTGCCCCCGTCAACCGTCCGAGCCTCGACCTGGCGATCCAAAAGCGTCCGTACCAGGGTCTTGAGGTCCGCCAACCTGACGGGCTTATCCAGGTAGGCGGTGGCTCCGCTTCGCAGAGCTTGCTCCCTGGTATGAGGCTCCCCGAAAGCGGTCATCACGATGATCGGGCAATTGCCGGCGAACGTTCGCAAACGATTAACGTAGTCGAACCCTCCGGCGGGCATTTTGAGATCGGTGACAATGAGGTCCGGTACCGACGTCAAGACGGATTCCAATCCCTCGTGCCCGTTGGATGCTTCTCTGAGCTGATAGCCTTCTCCCCAGAGTTCGTCACAGAGCAGACTGCGCATCGCTTCGTCGTCTTCCACGATCAGCAGCACGGATACACGCCTCCTTTCCACCTTATCCACTTCGCCCCCCTTGGTAGCGGCCTCTTGCGGACCCTTTCAACGCAAAGGGCATGCCATTATGGGCGGCGTGAAGTTGTGGATAAATGCTCGATTTCACACGCAGAGGGAAAAGAGATCGGCCCCGGCACTCAGATGATCTGGCGAGAAAGACCCCACACAATGAAGCGGTGCTGTCGCGGGCCGCCACAGCAATCCGTGCGCGGCTCAGAGGGTCGTAGTTCGCCTTTTCCCCCGCCGGCATCTCGGGCCATCGCGACAAGCCGTCTGCTTAGAAGCGTTTATGGATGGGAATATCGATGGTGAACGTCGTACCCCGGCCGGTATCGCTCTCGACGGCAATGGTTCCTCGATGTTCATCCACAATGCCCTTCACCACCGTCAAGCCCAGCCCGGTTCCCTTGCCGAATTCCTTGGTGGTGAAAAAGGGATCGAAGATCTTGGCGACCACTTCCTGCGGCATGCCCTGACCGGTATCGGACACTATGAGCCTGACCGTGTCGTCGAGCGGCGCGAGGCCGACATGCAGCGTCCCGCCGTCCGGCATGGCGTGGATGGCGTTCATGACCAGGTTGATCATGACCTGGCTCATTTGATCCGGATCGGCATGAACCGGTGGGCAAGTCTCTGGGAACGATGTCTCCAGCTTGACATTGGCCCGATTGAGACGTTCTTGAAACATCTCGAGATTATCTTCAATCGTCGCCTGGAGATTCAGCGCGCGACGCTCCGGAGTTCGTCGCCGTGCGAACGACAACAGCTGATTCATGACTCTCGTGATTCGTTCGACCTGCGTCACGATGGTCTGCAGCCCCCGCTTGATGGGCTCCTCCTTGACGCGCTCCATCAGGTATTCCGCCCGTCCCAAGATGACGTTCATGGGCGTGCCGATTTCGTGCGCCATCCCGGACGCCAGTGTCCCCAGCTCGGCCACCCGCTCGGTCCTTCTCAATTGTTCGTGAACCAGTTGCAACTCGGTGACGTCGATCCCTGTTGCGACGACATAATCCGTTTTGCCGTTCGGGTCCGTGATCACGGTGTTGGCCCATGTGATCAGCCGTCGCTGTCCATCTTTGGCCACCCAGTGATTCTGATGTTCCTTCCGGAGCTCTCCCCTTTTGAGGCTTTCGAACACCTGCTTCGCGGCTGCGGTCTCCTCCGGCAGGAGGAGAAAGTCCCAGACGGTTTTGCCGATGGCTTCTTCGGAGCTGTAGCCGGTCGTCTGCTCGCAGGCACGATTGAACCGAAGGATTCGTCCTTCATCGTCAAGGACCACGACCAGCGCCGCGGCGGTCTCCAGCACGGCATCGATAAAGTCATGCTGACGCTGCAACTCTTCGGCGGCTCGCTTGCGTTCGGTAATGTCGCGAAGGATCACCGTGTAATACCGTTTGCCGTCGACGGCTATCTGCGAAATGGCGGCTTCGATGGGAAACTCATCCCCGCTTGCTCGGAGGCCGGTGATGCTGCCCAGCGCTCCCATTTGTCTGGTGGTGACGCCCGATTGGCCGAAACGCCGGATGTGGTCCGCATGGGCCTGGCGAAAGCGCCCGGGAAGCAGCCGGTCCAGCGGACGGCCCAAGACATCGTCGGCCTTCCACTCGAACATCTGCTCGGCCGCCCGGTTGAACAGCACAACCAGTTGCTCGTCATCGATGGTGATGATGGCATCCATCGCGGACTGAATGATCCCTTCGAGCCGCAACTTGCTGGCCAGGACTTTCGTTTCGGCCCGGACGCGCGCAGCCTCGGCAAGAACCTTTTCTTCCGTCGTCTGTCGCTCCCGCTGAAGCGCTCCCTCGAGGGTCATCTCCGCATGGGTGCGCGCCTCGACCGCCTGCTCCCGCGCCGTCTCCGCCTGCTTCCTGGCCGTCTCCGCCTCGGACAAGGCGAAATGCGCGGTCCGGCGGTTGATCATCATCCAGGTGAAGACGAAGATGACGCTCGAGCCCAGCATCCGGTTGAACAAAGCCGCGCTACGGTCGGCCTCTCCCGGAGAGACGAAGGCGCCGGCCAGAATCAAGACCGTGATGGCTGCCGCATAGTAGTAGGCCTGTCGCAGGCGAGGAAATTGGAGGACCCACGCAAGAGGAACGAGGTAGAGGAGCCAGACGGTCCAGCCCAGCGGAGTAAGCCAATCCAGGATGAAGATGGCGGCGGTGAGGAGAAGGATTCCGCCCGCTTCAAACAGAAGGAGTTGCTCGGATGATCGCGCGTTCACGTAGAATCAGCCGCCCCGGCACGAGGTTACGACCTTTTGTGTTCTTCGATTTCACCCAGTTTACGGTATAACGTCTTCCGGTCGATCCCGAGCACATGCGCCGCCTGATACTTGTTGCCGCCCGTTTTCTCGAGAATCTTGAGAATATATTCTTTTTCGACTTCGTGGAGGGGAAGCGTCCGCTCGGCGGCTTCATCCAGGACACGGCGGTCTCCGCGAGAACCCTGGATGGCCGGCGGCAGATCGTCGGCCACGATCTTTTCGCCGCGGCTCAGCGTGACCGCCCGCTCGATGACATTTTCCAACTCGCGCACATTGCCGGGCCAGGCGTAATCGACCAGCATCGCCAACGCCGATTCGCTGATGGCTTTGATCTCCTTGCCGCGCGCTTCGCCACATTTCTTGAGAAAGGCCTCCACCAGAAGAGGAATATCCTCCCGGCGCTCGCGCAGCGGTGGCAGTTTCAGTTCGATCACGTTGAGACGATAGTACAAGTCTTCCCGGAACCGTTTGCTCTTCACTTCTTCGGAGAGGTGGAGATTCGTCGCGGCGATGATGCGAACGTCGACCGCGATTGGTTTGTTGGCGCCCACCCGTCTGATCTCCCGTTCCTGTATGGCGCGCAGCAGCTTGGCCTGCAGCATCAGGGGCAATTCGCTGATTTCGTCGAGGAAAAGCGTGCCCTTCTGCGCCTCCTCGAACAAGCCACGCTTATCCATCTTGGCGTCCGTGAAGGCGCCCCGCATGTGACCGAAAAGCTCGCTTTCCAACAATTGTTCCGGGATCGCGGCGCAGTTCACGGGCACGAACGGCGCATCCCGTCGATCGCTGTTGTAGTGAATGGCCTTGGCGACGAGCTCTTTCCCGGTCCCGCTTTCACCCGTGATCAGGACGTTGGTGGGACTGTCGGCCACACGCCGGATGAGGTCGAAGACTTCCTGCATCGGCTTGCTCTTGCCGATGATTTGATGAAAGCTGTATTCCTTGTGCACTTCCTTCCGGAGGCGACTGACCTCCCGACGGAGCACCGCTTCTCGAATGGCTCGCTCCACCACCCGAACCAGTTCTTCCGTCTTGACGGGCTTCGTAAGGTAGTCGCTGGCTCCCCGCTTCATGGCTTCGACCGCCGTCTCCACCGATCCGAAGGCCGTCATGAGAACGACCCCGATGTCCGGATTGTTACGCCTGATTTCGCTGAGCAGTTCCGTCCCCTGCATGCCTTTCATGCGCAAATCCGTCAGCACGAGGACATAATCTTCTTCGCCCAAATGGCGTAGCGCTTCTTCTCCGCTGCCCACGGGGGTGCATTGAAGCCCGCGATCTTCGAGTACGTCGCACACGAGGCTTCGCATTTCGGCATCGTCGTCCACCACCAGCACCGCACGCGATTGTTCCATCATGGCCTAGTCCTTTTGACGCCATTGCACTCGGCGTCGTTGGCGCACAACCTACTCAGGTTGTCTTGAAAGGGTCAAGGGGCAGGCTGCCGCAGGATCGATTCCCAAACTGTCGCCAAATGCCCCACCGGTTGAGGGTGTCGAACGGACCTTTTTCTATAGGCGTTTGGCCGAGTTTAATACTTTGCAACGATCCTGACCTTGTGAACCGAGAGGCATTGCTCTTGCGTAGCCCATGTCACGATGGATCATGAATCAGCTCATCCTCAGGCTTCCCAGCCGACGTCCCTGTCCTCTCCCAGCCAGCCGGTTATCGTGCAAAGTCAGGGCCAACAACTCGTCCCCGCACCGCAGTACCAGGTGCAACCGGCGGCGAAGCGATCTCGCCGTTCGATCATCGGGGTCTTCATCGTTTTGATCCTTGCCGGGATAGGGTTCTTATATTGGTACAGTTCCAACCATCCGGCCCCCTTATATAGAACACAACTCGTGGACCGCGGACCGATCACCTCAATCGTCACGGCCACGGGCGCCGTGAACCCGGTGATTTCGGTTCAAGTGGGTAGCCAGGTCTCCGGCAAGATTGCCAAGCTGTATGCCGACTTCAATTCCGTCGTGCGCGAAGGACAGATCATTGCCTCGATCGACCAGAAGCCCTATATCGCCAAGGTAAGTCAGGCGAAGGCCGCACTGAAGAATGCACAGGCAACCTTGGCCAAGGCAAAGAACATGCTCGCTCAGCGGGTGAGAGAACGACGGCGCATGTCCACGTTGCGCCAACAGCAATTCGTCGCTCAAGCCGATTTGGACCTCGCCGATACCAATTACCACGATGCGGCGGCGCAGGTGGACGTCGCGCAAGCTCAGGTGGACCAAGCCGCAGCCACGCTCGCCTCCGCCGAGTTGGACTTGGGCTACACCACCATTTTTTCCCCTGTGAACGGGACCATCGTCTCCCGAAATGTCGAGGAAGGCCAAACAGTCGTCGCCTCATTTCAGACTCCCACGCTATTCGTGATCGCGCAGGATCTCACCCGCATGCAGGTCATCGCGAACGTCAGCGAATCGGATATCGGAGGAGTGGCGGAAGGCAAGACTGCGGACTTCCGCGTGGATGCCTACCCGAAGGAATTCTTTCACGGAC
Source organism: Nitrospiraceae bacterium (assembly GCA_035715525.1). GTDB lineage: Bacteria > Nitrospirota > Nitrospiria > Nitrospirales > Nitrospiraceae > JAHBWI01. The sequence goes on along the minus strand of DASTLA010000231.1, from coordinate 1,845 downwards.
TGGTCACCCAGGTTCGGAACGCTCCGATCAGCATTCAAAACGTCGTCACCTATGACGTGGTCATTTCGGTCGACAACCGAGAACTGAAACTCAAGCCCGGCATGACGGCCAACGTGACCATCGTCACTGCGCGCAATGAGAATGCACTCCGAGTCCCGACCACCGCCCTCCGTTTCCGGATGCCCGGCGCCCCTATCGACAAAAAGCAACCGCAGGTCTGGGTGCTGGACGAGTTCGAACAGCCCCGCAAGACAGCCGTAACGACCGGCATCGCCGACTCACTTTATACCGAGATCACGGGCGGCGAGGTTCACGAAGGAAGCCCGGTGGTGGTGGGATTAGCCGAAGCCGAGAGCGGGACACAGGAAACGCTTCCTCCGGGATTCCAGATGCAGCCTCGAATGAGGTAGAGACAAGAGCCATCACGACTCCGGGCACGTCCATGGGTTTCCTCTGGCTCACCATTCAATCCGCACTCCGTGTTCTCCGCCGCAACCCGCTGAGAGCCGGTTTGACCATGCTGGGGATCGTCATCGGAGTGGGCGCGGTGGTCGGAATGGTCAGTCTCGGACAAGGGGCGACCGCATCAGTTCAGCGGGAGATCGCCAGCCTGGGGACCAACGTGCTGATCATCGTTCCCGGCGCAACGACCGTGGGCGGCGTGCGCGGCGGACTGGGCACGGTCTCGACGCTCACGGTAGACGACGCGCGGGACATCGAGCGCAAAGTCGGCGATGTCGCCCTCGTCACCTATGCCACACGTTCCGTGCTGCAGGTCATTCACGACCATATGAATTGGAACACGGTGGCGATCGGCACCACCACGGCCTTTACCGACCTGCGCAACTGGCCGGTGGCACAGGGAGACTTTTTCACACAGGCCGATGAAGACGCGGCCACGAAAGTGGCGGTTCTCGGCAAAACCGTCGTGGACAATCTCTTCGAACGGGGCGAGGAAGTCATCGGTGCCCAGATCCGCATCAAGAACGTTCCGCTGCGCGTCATCGGGGTGCTCGCTCCGAAGGGGCAATCGCTGTCGGGCCAGGACCAAGACGATCTCGTCATCCTTCCTTTTTCCACCGCTGAGCGTAAGGTGCTGGGTACGAAGTTCCTCGGAACAGTGGGCATCATCCTGGTCTCCACCCAACACCGATACAGCATTCCCAATGCCGTTGAGGAGATCAAAGAACTGCTCCGCGCGCGGCACCGGCTTCATCCGTCCGAGGAAGACGACTTTACGATCCGAACGATGGAAGACGTGGCGAAGACCGTCGCGGGCGCAAGCCGAACCATGATGGTCATGCTCCTCAGTATCGCCTCCATTTCGCTCATCGTGGGCGGCATCGGCATCATGAATATTCTGCTCGTCTCCGTCACGGAGCGCACGCGGGAAATCGGCATCCGGATGGCCGTCGGCGCCAAAAGGGCTCATATTCTCCTGCAATTTCTGGTCGAAGCCGTCATTTTGACCGCGATCGGCGGGCTGGTTGGGGTGCTGGTCGGCATCGCCGGCGCCAAGATGATGACGCACATGATCGGATGGCCCACGATCATCTCGTCGCAGGCGGTGGTCGTCGCATTTTTCTTCTCTCTGGTCGTGGGGATCTTTTTCGGCCTCTACCCTGCGAACAAAGCCTCCCGCATGAATCCCATCGAAGCGCTCCATTATGAATGACGACATGATGGATGTTTGCGCTTTGCGTTGCCCTTTGGCGGTTGACGATCGACGACGCACGATGGGCTCCGGCGGCAATGGGCGAGACGTGCCGGCGATGTGCCGGCCTACGAACGTGCAGGAATGTGCTGCTCGGCGTGGTAGGAGCTCCTGACGAGAGGCCCCGATTC
>DASTLA010000230.1:0-6213 GCA_035715525.1 Nitrospiraceae bacterium | reverse complement strand
TGGGGCGTGAGTCGCCGAGCGACTCACGCCTTCGAGGCGACGGGGTACACGCTGACTTTTTGTCGGCGACGCCCGCCTTCAAATTTCACGACGCCCGTTACACAGGCGAAAAGGGTATGATCTCTGCCGAGCCCGACGTTGAAGCCCGGGAAAAATTTGGTGCCTCGCTGCCGCACAATGATGGAGCCGGCCTTCACCGTTTCCCCGCCGTAGGCCTTGACGCCCAGATACTGCGGATTGCTGTCGCGGCCGTTTCTTGTAGACCCGCCGCCTTTGTTTGTTGCCATGGAAGCAGTCTCCCTGAAGTTACTTGGTTTCGATACCGGTCACGCGCAACTGGGTGAACTCTTGACGATGCCCACGGGTTCGCCGGTAGTTCTTACGCCGCTTCTTCTTGAAGACCGTAATGGATCTGGTACGGCCCTGGCGAAGAATTTCAGCGGTGATACGAGCGCCCGCTACGACCGGCTGCCCGATCATGAGGCCCCCGTCCCCGTGGACTAATCGAACGGTGTCCAATTGCACGGAGCTGCCGATCTCTCCTGGAAGGGACTCGACTCGCAGGACGGTTCCTGTTTCTACCCGATACTGTTTTCCACCCGTTTCGACAATGGCGTACATAGTGATTTCACTCCTCGTCAGCAGAACGTCAACCAGTATCACATGACTTGTCGCGCTGTCAACAAAATGAGGCCGGGCACTGCTTGTCTTGACGCTTCTCCGGACCCGCTGCTATGATCCGCGCTTATGTTGCAAGCCAGTGAAAAAATTTGGATGGACGGAAAGTTGGTGCCCTGGGCCGATGCCCAGGTGCATCTCCTTACCCACTCTCTCCACTACGGACTGGCGGCTTTCGAGGGCATCAGATGCTACAAGGGAAAAAGTGGATCGGCCGTTTTCCGCCTGACCGAGCATGTGGATCGCTTGTTTGAATCGGCACACATTGCATTGATGGAGATGCCTTACGATAGAAAGCAGATCACCGAAGCGATTCTAGAGACGGTCAGAGCCAACCGCTTGGAAGCCTGCTACATCAGGCCGCTGGTGTATATCGGATACGGGGCCATGGGTCTTTATCCAGGGGACAACCCGATTCGTGTCGGCATCGCTGCCTGGAAATGGGGCACGTACCTCGGAGAAGAAGCCCTTGCCAAAGGAATTCGCGCCCGAGTCTCTTCCTTTACACGCCACCATGTGAATGTATCGATGACGAGGGGAAAGATTTCGGGGTACTACGTCAACTCCATCTTAGCGAAGCGTGAAGTAAAGGCCGACGGCTACGACGAAGCCATCATGCTCGATCCCGAGGGTTATGTGGCCGAAGGCACGGGAGAAAACATCTTCATCGTGAGGCGCGGAACGCTGAAGACCACTCCGCTGACCTCGATTCTCGAAGGAATCACCCGTAATTCCATCTTACAGTTGGCCAGGGAGCGGAACATTCCTGTCGTTGAAGAGCGGTTCACACGAGACGAAATGTACATAGCCGACGAAGTGTTCGTGACCGGAACCGCTGCGGAATTAACCCCGGTGACCGAAATCGATCAACGAAAGATCGGAACCGGCCGCCCCGGTTCGGTGACGCAAGCCCTGCAAAAAAGTTTCTTCGAAATCGTCACTGGTAACGACCTCGCTCATCGCCACTGGCTGACCCCCGTTTGACCCAACCGGATCCGTTGCCAACCCGTTGTGCCTGGGATTTGCGCATTGCCCTGTTCGGGCCCTCTCCTCCCTTTCGCTGGCTATCCCCGGAATATTACGAGACGTGGTAATGGCGGCTGGGAAACTGGTCGGAGTCGAAGCCAAAATGCGACAAAGCCCGGCAAGAAACAGAAACCAGCTTAGTGGGCGGTTTCTGAGGAGGAATGAGAGTCCGTCGGCTTAGAGGTCTCCGGAGCCGGTGATGCCGGCGCCGCGGGAGCCGGCTTCTTGTTCATGTCGATCACGGTGGAGGAAAACGTGCGATCTTTGGCCAGAATTGCCAAGGTCAAGGAAGTAAACATGAACACAAAGGCCGTGACGACGGTAAATTTGCTGAGGAAGTTGGCCGGACCGCGGCTGCCAAAGACCGTTTGACTTGATCCGCCGAAGGCCGCACCGATTTCCGCACCCTTGCCCGATTGCAGCAGGATGGCACCGATCATCAGCAGGCACACAATCACATGGACGATGACGAGAAGCGTATACATGTTTCCAGTTTTATTCAGCCTGCGGGGGTTTTCGTGATGTGGATGAGTGTACCAAAGGAGGAAGGATCTAAACAAGCCCCTCCCACCAATGCGCCGTCGACTTCCGAGGAGGCGAGAAACGAAGAGAGATTTTGAGGAGTCACGCTTCCGCCGTATAGAATCGGGATCCGTTGTCCACAACCAGGTTCGACGAGCTCGTTCAGAATGCTTCGCGTCTTCAGATGGACTTCGACGGCCTGCTCTGGGGTTGCGGCCCGTCCCGTCCCGATAGCCCAGACGGGTTCGTACGCGATGGCGACGCCACGAATCGCCTCCGGAGCGAGCCCGGCAAGCCCGGCCTTCAGTTGCCGTTCGATAACGGAGTCGGTGAGATTCCCTTCGCGTTCCTCCAGCCGCTCACCGATACAAAGGACCGGTTGAAGGCCGTGTCGAACGGCGGCCGCCACTTTCTTGTTCGTCGCAGCGTCCGACTCTCCGAACAGGTGCCGTCGCTCGGAATGTCCGATCAGCACGAACCGGCAGCCTAAGTCTTTCAGCATGGGCCCCGAAATCTCTCCCGTATAGGCACCCTTGTCCTCCCAGTGCAGATCCTGTGCCCCTAACAACAATGCGGACTCCCGTCCGAGCGTTGTACGGACGGCATGCAGTGCAGTGAACGGAGGAGCAAGTCCGACATGGATGCCGGAGAAATCGCCCAACAGGCGGGAAAGTTGCTCGACGAACAGGACGGCTTCCGAGGCCGTCTTATTCATCTTCCAGTTGCCAATGAGCAGGCGTGCGCGCACGTGGGCCTCGGGCAAATGAAGAGACAGGGGTTAGGTCGTTCGGTGGGGAAGTGCCGCCAATCCTGGCAAGGTTTTGCCCTCCAGCAATTCCAGAGCGGCGCCACCGCCGGTTGAAATGAACGAAATGCTTTCCGATTCGCCCGCGCGATGCACCGCCAGAGCGGTTTCACCTCCGCCCACGATAGTCAGCGCATAGGCATTGGCGACGGCATGGGCCATCGCGAGGGTGCCTCGCGCGAATGCATCGACTTCGAACATACCCATCGGTCCGTTCCAGAGAATAGTTTTCGCATCCTGCACGGCTTCGGTAAAGAGCTTGACCGAAGCCGGCCCGATGTCGAGCCCGTACCAGCCTTTGGGAATTTCTTGCACAGGAACGATCTTCGTTTCCGATCCCGGCTCCCGCCCTGCCGCAACGACGCAATCCACGGGCAGATAGAATTTGACGCCGCTGGCAAACGCGTGATCCTGCACGCCTTTCGCGAAGTCCAGCATGTCGGTTTCGACCAAGGACTTGCCGATCTCCAAACCCATCGCTTTGAGGAAGGTAAAGGCCATGCCCCCGCCGATAATGACCTTGTCGACCTTTTTCCCGAGATTCTCGATCACGCCGATCTTGCCGGAAACTTTCGCTCCGCCGAGAATCGCGACGAACGGCCGTACTGGATTCGCCACTGCCCCTTCCAGGTATTCGATTTCTTTCTTCAGCAGGTATCCTGCCGCCGCTTCCGGAATGAACCTCGTGATTCCAACGGTGGAGGCGTGGGCTCGATGGGCGGCCCCGAACGCGTCGTTAATGTACACGTCCCCGAGGGAGGCGAGCGCTTTGGAGAAGCCGTCGTCGTTTTTCTCTTCCTCCGGATGGAACCGGAGATTTTCCAATAGCATCACATCGCCCGGCTTCATCTTGGCCACCAAGCTTTCGACTGTCGGACCGATGCAGTCCGGTGCGAAAATCACTTCCTTGCCCAGTAGACGCTGGAGGCGTTTGGCAACCGGAGCAAGACTGAATTTGGGATCAAACTTTCCCTTTGGCCGGCCCAAGTGGGAACAGAGGATGACTTTGGCTCCTTCATCCACCGCCCGGTTGATGGTAGGCAGTGTCGAACGAATGCGGGTGTCGTCGGTGATTTGTAGTGAGTCGTCCAAGGGAACGTTAAAGTCGGCTCGGACAATGACCCGCTTACCGCGTAGCTGAAGATCTTCGATGATCTGTTTGTGGAGATTCATGCGGTGTTCATCCTTTGTAGCGGTCGGGATGCAGATCTCTGTTCCCCGGTAGGTGACCGCGCCGAGAATGTCGCGGCAGTGGCTCGCTTTCTACGATTTGGCGGCGATGAATTTGATCAAGTCCCTGACCCGACAGGAATAGCCCCACTCATTGTCATACCAGGCCGTCACTTTGACGAGACGTTTGTCGATCACAGAAGTGAGCGGAGCGTCCAGGGTGGCCGAATGGGCATCGCCCTTTTGGTCGATCGAGACGATGGGTGCCTCGGAGTAGGCCAGGATATCTTTCATTGGTCCACCGGCCGCCTTTTTGAACGCGGCATTGACACTGGCCACGTCGGTATCCGTTTCTGTTTCAACCGTCAGGTCGACCAACGACACATTCGGAGTGGGGACCCGAATCGCCAGGCCGTCCATTTTTCCTTTCAACTGAGGAAGCACGAGGTGGAGCGCCTTGGCCGCGCCGGTGCTCGTGGGGATCATCGACATCCCGGCCGCTCGCGCCCGCCGGAGATCCTTATGGGGAAGGTCGAGCAATTGCTGGTCGTTCGTATAGGAATGGATCGTGGTCATGACTCCATGCTTGATCCCGAAGTTCTCCAGCAAGACCTTGGCCACGGGGGCGAGGCAGTTGGTGGTGCACGAAGCATTGGAGACGATGTGATGCGCTTTCGCATCGTAGACCTGCTCGTTGACCCCGAGGACCAACGTCACATCGGGATCCTTTGCCGGAGCAGAGATGATTACCGTTTTGGCTCCGGCGGAAAGATGCTTGCCCGCGCCTTCACGATCGGTGAAGCGGCCGGTGGATTCGATGACCACCTCCACGCCGAGAGACTTCCACGGCAGTTCTTTCGGGTCTTTCACCGCCAAGACTTTGATGGGATGGCCGTCCACGATGAGTTGATCGTCTTTGGCCTCCACTGAACTCTTGAGGGTGCCATGGACCGAGTCGTACTTTAAGAGATAGGCGAGTGTTTTGGCATCGGTGAGATCGTTGATGGCGACGAATTCCAGACTGGGATCACCAAGAGAGGCCCGGAGAACATTGCGGCCGATTCGTCCAAATCCATTGATGCCGATACGTGTGGTCATGGTGGCTAAGCCCTCGAGAATTAAGCGGGTTAATCTGTTTGCACCAGAGGGGCGATAGTACTGACGCCCTTTTCGCCTGTCAAGCATACAAATAAGGCAATGGGCCGCCGGGTTTGGGTAAAGTAGTCCTCGAAGCGATTAAAGGCCGTGGGTCCAATCGACGTTCCTTGCGCGCTTGAAGGCCGGCGGAGTAGAGTCCGCGGGTTTGGCCTCCTTGTCAGACCTGGACCGAGTGAGCGCCTCGTGCAATCACAGCATTCACGTCAAGAAGCCAACAAAGTACTCGAATGGTCCAAACTCCTGGGTGCGTTGGCCCTGCATGCGCATTCGACGAGGGGTGCCGAATTCTGCCGCTCGCTCGGTTTGGAACCGGATCTCGCTCAAGCACAATCTCGGTTGAACGAGACCTCGGAAGCCGTCCTCCTGCGGGAAAGTCCCGACCCGCTACCGCTTCTTCAGTTTCCCGATATCCAACCAGCTCTGAGCCGGGTTGCCAAAGGCGCTTGCCTCGAAGCGCCGGAACTGCGAGATGCCGCAGAGGTCCTTGGTTTGGTGGAGGAGGTACAGCGCTATCTCTCCCACCACCGTCACGATGCGCCGACTCTTGCCGCTCTGTTGACCCGCCTTGGGCCATCCGGAGGATGGCAGCGCCTCAAGATGTCCATCGATCACGCCATTAGTCCCGAGGGATCGGTGAAAGAATCCGCCAGCCCGGACCTGCGACGGTTCATGCAGCATGCCAACGAACTGAAACAGCACATGCGGGTTCGCCTCGAGCAGATTCTGCATTCGCAGCGCTACGCGGAACTCTTGCAAGAAGACTATTTTGCGCAGCGAGAGGGGCGGTATGTCGTGCCGATCAAGGCGGACATGCGGGGGAAGGTGCCGGGTATCGTGCACGATGTCTCCGCCAG
>DASTLA010000229.1:0-8935 GCA_035715525.1 Nitrospiraceae bacterium | reverse complement strand
GCTTTGCGACTCGCATTGATCCACCATAAATCCTTGGCCACCGGGTTGAAGGGAATCCAGCAGGAGCGGACGATTTCCGATGTCTTCGAGCAGCAGGTAAGCGGGAAAACCCTCATCGATCTCTTGAAGTTGGATTTGATCGTGGGCAGCGGAGGTATCCTCTCTCATGCCCCGCGGCGGGTCCAGTCGATGCTCATGATGGTCGATGCCTACGAGCCGTTGGGCTTTACGACTCTCTCAGTAGACAGCATCTTCATGATGCCGCACCTCGGGGTGTTGTCGACTATCAATGAAAAGGCTGCCACCGACGTCTTCGTGCGCGATTGCATGATCTATCTCGGTACCTGCATTGCCCCGGCCGGACAAGGAGCGGCCGGAGAACGTTGCTTGGACTACGAACTGGTGGTTGCAGGTGGTCCCTCTCAAAAAGGAACCCTGAACTTCGGCGACCTCACGCTGATTCCGGTGGCACGTGAACAGGAAGCGACGATCACGATCCAACCGGCAAAACAGCTGGATCTGGGACAGGGGCCGGGACAGTCGGTCACGCGATCAGTGCAGGGCGGGGTCGTGGGTTTGATGCTCGACGGCCGAGGAAGGCCGCTGCAACTGCCCGCTGACCAGGCTGCTCGAGTCGCAGCGCTCACCAAGTGGTTCAAGGCAGTCGAATTGTATCCGGCCGCCTCGACGCACTCGTTCTGAGCTTCTGAATAGAGAGACTCGAGTTGCCGGCAACATGCCGCCCCGGCAACTCGGGCTTAAAGAAAATACAAGACCCCGAACTCAACATGCAGAACTGCACGAGTCGTTATGCCACATAGTTATACTCCAGGCCTGACCGTCACCGACCGCACGACCGTGCAGCGGCGGCGTATCCTTCCGCTTCCCGGAGTGATCCTCGCGAAGGTCGGAGATGCGGTCCGGGCCGATACAGCGGTCGCTCGAGCCGAATTGCCCGGCAAGGTGGTGCCGATGAACCTGGCCAACCAGTTAGGCATCGCCCCGGACGAAATCCAAGACTATTTGGTGAAGAAGGAAGGGGAATCCGTTCAGAAGGACGACGTTTTGGCGGAGAACAAGCCGTTGATCAAATGGTTCAAGACCGAAATCCGCTCTCCGATCACAGGAAAGGTCGAATCAATCTCGACGATCACCGGCCAAGTGTTGCTTCGAGAACCGCCGCGGATCTTGGAGCTTCGTGCCTATGTCGACGGGACAGTCATCGATCTCCATCCCCAGCAGGGCGTCACGGTCGAGACAACGTGCAGCCTGGTTCAGGGCATTTTCGGCATCGGAGGAGAAACGCACGGGCAGCTGGCCATGGGCGTCACGGCGCCGGACCAATTCTTAGCTCCGGAGAATCTGACGGCTGACATGAGAGGGAAGATCGTGGTCGGGGGCAGCTTCATGCCGGCCGCGACGATGATGCGCGCGAAAGAGTTGGGCATCATCGGCCTGGTCATCGGCGGGATCCATGACAAGGACTTGCGCGCCTTGTTGGGGTACGACTTGGGAGTAGCGATCACCGGTACCGAACAAGTGGGGTTCACGTTGATCCTTACCGAGGGCTTCGGCACGATCCCGATGGCAGCCAAGACGTTCGGGCTGCTGTCGGCTCGCAAAGGTCAACCCGCCTCGATTTCCGGCGCCACCCAGATCAGGGCGGGTGTCATCAGGCCCGAGATCATCATTCCCCAGTCGACGAAGGAAGGCGACGCGAACGTCGCGAGGCAGCAGCGGGAAGGGATCCAGATCGGCGATCCGGTCCGCATCATTAGGGATCCGCTGTTCGGCCGAATCGGCGAGGTGGCAGGTCTTCCCTCGGAGTTGCGGAAGATTCCCACCGAGAGCGACGTGCGTGTCTTGGAAGTCCGGTTTCCCGACGGTCGGACGGCGGTGATTCCACGGGCGAACATCGAAGTGATCGAGGGGGCCTGAGCGTGGGACGTCAACCGTCAAGCGTCAAGCGTCGGCAGGAAGGTTTGCCAGGCTGGGTCATCTTTGTTCTTTTGACGGCTCTGTGGTTCTTTCCGCAGCCGATCATCGTGCGGGCGGCTGTGACCAGTCTTCAGAACCTGCGTGTCTTCGACACGCCGAGCGATGACGGAGACAGCCTGACCGTCCTGTGGGCGCCGGTAGAGGGAGAGACTGCGGCGGATCGCTATCAAGTATTGCTGGCGGAGGGAAGTGCTCCGGCCGATGCGGCTGATTGGAAGGTTGTGGCCGAATTTCCCGCCACTTCCCATTACGTGCGCAACGTGAAAAGTGCCTGGTGGACCAGGCCCGGCTCGCCGGAAGAACATCTGGCATTCGTCAAGCATGGGAAGGGCGTCGAGCTCAAGACGAAAACGCCCTATGCCGTCACGGTCGCACTGGTGCGCGGGCAGGAACGCGTCCTCGCAGCGCCGGTGGTGGCCGCAGCCGAGCCCAACTGGATCAACTGGAATCAGCTCAACAATCTGCTGCTTGCGCTGCTGTTCGGAGCCATCGTCTTCTACGCGATCAACCTGGCCAAACGCAAAGAAATCTTCCTCCGCCGCATTCCGGGGCTCGATGCCGTCGATGAGGCCATCGGCCGTGCGACGGAGTTGGGCAAGCCGGTGCTCTATATGACCGGGGCGCACGACATGAACGATCCCTCCACGATCGCCGCCGCGGTCATTCTCGGCCGTGTGGCGAAACGCGCCGCCTCTTATGAAACCGAGTTGCTGGTGCCGCATCGCGAACCAATCACGATGGCGGTCTGTCAGGAAATCACCAAACAAGCTTACTTGGAAGCCGGCAAACCCGACCTCTTCAAGGACGACGCGAACTTCTTCATCACGAGCGATCAGTTCAGCTATACGGCCGCGGTCGACGGCATCATGCTCCGTCGAAAGCCGGCGGCAAATTTCTTCATGGGCTCTTATTTTGCAGAGTCGCTCTTGCTGACCGAAACAGGCGCGAGCACCGGCGCGATCCAGATTGCTGGCACCGACTCGGATCACCAGCTGCCGTTTTTCGTGACGACCTGCGACTATACGTTGATCGGAGAAGAGCTGTACGCGGCCAGCGCGTATCTCTCGAAAGAACCGATTCAAATCGGCACGCTGCGCGGACAGGACATCGGCAAGGCCTTCATCCTAGGCGTGATCGGGGTCGGGACCGCGCTGGCCACGCTTGCCGTCATGACGGGCGCCACGTGGCCGCAAGTGCTCCTCGACCTCTTCAAGGACTTGAAATGATCTTCTTACGGCGGCAGCTCCCGTTGCTCATCACCATGATTACGGGATTGGTCTTTGCGGCTCAATACTATGTGCCGCATCCCGCCTCCGAACAACTCCTCACGTCCGTCACCAAGTGGCTGCAGATCATCGGCGGCTTTGCTTTGGTCCTTGGGATCACGAGTCTCTTCCACGTTCATGCAGCCAAGATCCGGCGCAAGGAAGCTGGCTGGGGGTACAGCCTCGTGCTGTATCTCGGCATGCTGGGAACGACTGCCGTGGGCCTCGCGAACGGCGGAAAGGAAAGCCTGGACGGAGCCATGACGGCCTTCGGGTGGGTCTACGCCTACATGTTGGTTCCACTGCAGGGGACGATGTTCGCAATCTTAGCCTTCTTCATCGCCTCCGCTGCGTACCGGTCGTTCCGTGCACGGAGCCGCGAAGCAGCCGTGCTGTTGGTGGCTGCGGTGATCGTGATGATGGGCCGCGTTCCGCTCGGCGAATATATGTTGCCGCTGAGTGGCGACGTCTCCAGCTGGATCCTCAACGTACTCAATGCCGCCGTCCGTCGAGCCATTCTGATCGGCGTCAGCCTTGGGGCGGTCGCCTTGTCATTCAAGATCATCTTCGGCGTGGAGCGGTCGTACCTGGGAGGAGGGAAAGAATAGCGTGAGAGGGGAAGCGGCAGAGGTGAGTCGAGCGCGCGCATTCTTTGACTTCGAGCCTTCTGGCGTCTTACGTCCGACGTGTAACGAGGCCTTGCAGTGACTTTTGCCGAGCGCATGCTGCGCATCGACCGGCGGATCATCTTCCTCGTGATCGGCCTATGCACCCTGCTGCCGCTGCTGTTCCCTGTGGGATTGCCGATCAAAATTTCCGCGGAAGTCCGCGGGGTCTACGACTACATCGAGGCGATGCCCGAACGATCGGTATTCCTACTCTCGTTGGACTTCGACCCGGCCTCCAAGCCTGAGCTGTACCCCCAGGCGGTCGCGATTCTCAGGCATGCCTTCAAGAAAAATCTTCGGGTCGTGGCGATGACGCTGTGGGTCTCCGGTACCGGGCTTGCGGACCAAATACTGTCCCAAGCGGCAATGGAAGCCGGAAAGGAAAACGGCAAGGACTACGTGTTTCTCGGTTGGAGCCCCGGCGGTAGTGCAGTGATCCTGAATATGGGGCAGGACCTGTACAATACCTTCCCTGCCGACTACGGCGGCAAGGCGACCAAAGGTCTGCCGGTGCTAGCCGGGGTGCAGAATCTCCGCGACGTGACCTATGCGATCAGCTTAGGTGCGGGAAACCCGGGCGTCGAAGCGTGGTACGTGTTCGGGAAGGACAAATATAAGTTTGAGCTGGGCGGAGGATGTACCGGCGTGATCGCGCCGGGCCTCTACCCGCTGCTGCGAAGCGGGCAAATCAACGGCCTCATCGGGGGGCTCCGCGGCGCCGCCGAATATGAAACCTTGATCGGACAGAAGGGGAGAGCGGTGGCCGGGATGGATGCGCAGTCGGCCACCCATATGGCGATCATCGTGCTCGTCGCGATCTGCAACGCCTTCTATTTCGCGCTACGGCGCCAGCGAGGGTAAGACACGAAGGATGGAGATGTCATTTGAATTGATGCTTGGTGCCTGGGTGGCCACCGGCCTGACCTTGTTCATCTTCTCGTTCCTGTACGAGGACAATCCCTTGTTCAAGTTGGCGGAGCACCTCTACGTCGGGGTCTCGTTGGGCTATACGATCGTCAAAGCCTACGATACCGTCGTGATGACCCTGATCATCCGCCCCATCCTGGACAAGGGCGAATGGTCGCTGCTCATTCCGGTCGGAATCGGCATGCTGATGCTGACCCGCTATGTACCGAAAGCGGCGTGGCTGTCGCGCTACGCCTTTGCATTTATCGTCGGGGTCGGCGCCGGTCTGGCGATCCCGCGCACCATCTCCTCGTTCATTCTCAAACAGATCGAGGACACGGTGCGTCCGCTGTTGACGATGACACCTGACGGGCTGACCTTTTCCATGAGCCTATTGAGCCCGTCCAGCAATCTGAACGCCATCATCATCCTGCTCGGTGTCGTTTCGGTGCTCTTCTATTTTTTCTTCTCGGTGGAGCATACGGGAACGGGCCGTACCGTGGCGCGTGCAGGGATTCTCTTCTTGATGATCAGTTTCGGCGCGGCCTTCGGCTATACCGTCATGGCCCGCATGTCGCTATTGATCGGACGCCTAACCGATCTCATCGAGTACTCGGATGCCTCCTATGGGCGTCCTACGCTCTGGCTCTTTCTCCTGACCGTCGCCACGCTGGTCGTCTTGGCTCGCCGCGGCTCCGCCCATCCGCCGGGACAGTGACGATGATATACCAATGGCCAGCAGCCTGTGCCAGCAGCCTCCCCTTCGCCAGTTGCGGTTCGGGAGGTCGCTTGGCTAGAATGCCTTTGCTATGAATCAAACTACCGCTGTGCCGAAGGATCCCAGGCAGTATCCCCTCCTGCGCAACCTCCAGTTTTCGCCGCTCAAGGAAGGGGAGGACCAATACATCGTCCTTTGGGACCCAAGCGGTCTCAGCCTGGAAAAGCTCGTCATTCCGATGAGCTATTTCTTCATCGTGCAGCACTTTGACGGCGAACATACGATTCAGGATATCGGGGCCATGTATTTGAAGCGCTTCGGTGAGTTCCTGATGCCGAACAAGGTCGAGCAACTCGTGGCGGATCTGGATGCTAAGTTGTTTCTGGAAGGGGCGCGAACGGACGAGGCGAAACGGCAAGCGCTGGCAGCTTACCGAGAGGCCCCGTGCCGCCCAGCGGCCTTCGCCGGACGCAGTTACGAAGCGGATTCGGGGAAGCTTCGCGCCCAAGTGAAAGCGTTCTTTACGTCGAAGGAAGGACCGGAGATCAAGCCTTCGACCCATGCCGGACAGCCGATCAAGGCCCTTGTCGCACCAACGTATGAGCTCAAGCAGGCGGGGCCGATTTACGCCTGGGCTTACAAGGAACTGGAAGAAGCCGATCAGCCTGAGCTCTACGTCATCCTTGGCACCGCCTATTCTGGACTCGAACAGCCGGTTGCGGTGACAGACAAGGACTTCGAGACACCGTTGGGAATCGTACGGGTCGAGAGCCGGGTTACCGATCATCTGCGCGACCGGCTGCCTGCACTCTTTGCCGAGGAACTCGCGCACCGGAATGAGCATGCGATCGAATTTCAGCTTCCGTTCCTGCAACAGACGGTCGGCCGAAACAAGTCCTTTACCATCGTCCCGATTCTGACCTCGTTCTCGGCAATGAGTCTTCACGATCCCGCCGTCAGGAACGACGTGGAGCATTTTCTTCAGGCGCTGAAGGAGGCGCTGGTTGCGTCAGGAAAGAGCTATTGTGTCGTGGCCGGGGCCGAATTGGCGCACATCGGCATGCGCTATGGAGATAGCGCGCCGCCGACGGATTTTTCGTTCCACCGCTGCATGCAGACCGACCTGGAGATGCTCAAGCACGTGGAGAATCGGGATCCGGAAGAGTTCGCGAAATTTATTCAAAACGAGAAGGACCAGCGCCGCATCTCGGGATTCTCGCCCATCTACAGCCTGCTGCGTTTGATCCAGGCCACCTCGGGTGAGGTCTTGCGCTACGATCGCGGGATCACCGACCAGTATAACTCGACCGTCACCTACGCCAGCATCGCCTTCTTTTAAGCAAGCCGACAGCTGAATCGGATCCCCGACAGCGTTTTCCCAACCAAACCGTCCTCAGCGTCGCTCGATTGGAAACCGAGCTTTCTCGGTAGCTAGTCGCCCTACTCTTTGACAGTCACCTTCATCTCGATCGGCTCCAGCGGGTTGTCGCGCTCGTCGCGCGGCACCTTGGCAATCATGTCGATCACTTCCATGCCTCGGAAAATCTCGCCGAAGATGGAGTAACGGCGGTCCAGTCCGCTGTTATCGGCCAGGCAGATAAAGAATTGAGAGCCGTTGTCGTTGAAGTCCCTGGTGCTCGAGCCGTCTCGAGGCATTTTGGCCATCGAAATCGCACCCCGCTTATGCGGGCGGTCGTTCGGCTCCGGGTTGAGAAAGAAGCCCGGTCCTCCCGACCCGTACAATGCCCGATCCGGCTGCTTGCTCAAAGGGTCTCCCCCTTGGATGACGAAGCCCGGGACCACGCGGTGGAACAGCGTCCCATCGTAGAAGCCCATTTTGGCCAAATTGATGAAGTTTTCGACATGGCGAGGCGCGTCGTCCGGATAAAACCGGATTTTGATCTCCCCGAATTTGGTGACGATCGTGGCGCGCGGGTCTTTCTTTTGAAATTGCATGCCCATGCTCCCGAATCTAGCAGGGAGAAGGTTTCAGCGGCAAGGGGCGCTTTCGGAGAATGGCTCGGAGGCATCGACCTTCATCCACATCAGCGCGCCCAGAAACGCGACGGCAGCCGCCATCAACAGTGATGCGGTCCAGCCCCACTGATCGGCAAGCCAAGGAGTGAGGCTGGGGGAAACGGCCCCGCCGATGTTGGCTCCCATGTTCATGATGCCGGACAGTGTGCCGGCGTGAGCCTTTGAGAGATCCGTCGTCACGCTCCAATAAGCCCCGACGGTGAAGTATAGCCATCCGGCCCCGAGCGAGAGACAACCGATGGCGACGAAGTGGGAATCGGCCCATGCCCCCAGAGCGATGAGCGCTCCTGCCAGGCCCATCCCGGATGCGCCCACATACCTCCTGGCTTTGCTTACGCCCACCACCGGCAACAGCCTGTCCGTCACCCAGCCTCCTAGCGGACAGAAGCAGAGAATGGCGAGGAACGGTGCCGATGCCAGCCACCCGCTTCGGAGGGCTCCCAAGCCGCGCACGTTGACAAGATAGAGGTAGAACCAGGACATGTAAATGTAGGCGACGTATCCGAGACAAGCATAGCTGAGCACCAACGATCGAACCGTGGAATGACGGGCAAACAAGCGCCAGGGGACGGGTCGCCGGACTACGGGAGTCCGGCGCTGTCCTGCGGCGGTGCGATCGCGAGATCCGAGCCACCAGACCACAGCCACCACGATTCCGACCAACGCCGAGGCGTAGAAAACGGTTTGCCAACCGAAGTTGACCATCATCCACGAGGCCAGCGGAGGCGTCACGGCGGCGCCGACTCCAATGCCGCCGATGGCGATGCCGATGCCGAGCCCGCGTCTCGCGGGAGGCAACCAATCGGCCACGGCGCGATTGAAGTTCGGCAGTGCCACCGCTTCGCCCACTCCGAGTAGGAAGCGGACCAAGGCAAACGTTCCCACGGTTCCCAACAGCGCGACGAGAGGCAGCGTGGCGGCCGTGGCGGTCAATGCGGTGAAGAACGACCACCAGACCAGCGCGCCGGTCAGCACCGCACGAGCGCCCCAGCGATCCCCGAGCCAGCCCCCGGGAATCTGGCAGAGCGCATAGCCGAACACGAAGGCGGAAAAGATGTGGCCCATTTGCTGATCGGTCAGTCCATAGGCGGGCATCATTTGCCGCGCGGTCACGGAAATGTTCACACGATCGACATAGGTGACGACGCTGATGGCGAACAGGAGGCCGATGACGCTCCATCGCGTATGCGCCGTTTGTTCTCTGTCAGTCACTCGCCGCCTGCTTCGCGGTTGATCACGTCCGCGCAATCTGTTTGCCGCTGCCTCGTCGAAGATTCGTCGCCATCCGGCGTTGATGCCGGGGTGCCGCATTATAAACGGCGCGTGAGGAGGCCTCCAGCTGT
>DASTLA010000228.1:0-12770 GCA_035715525.1 Nitrospiraceae bacterium | reverse complement strand
CGGCTGTGGCATGTACGCATGCGGGGAGTACAACCACTGCGTCATGACGGCGCAGTCAGGAACGTGGCCTTCAGCCCAGACCAGCAGTGGATTCTGGCCTGGAGTAAGGACGGGACCGCCCGGTTGTGGCGGTCGGCGGATGGCACACCGGTTGGCGAGCCAATGAAACAGAACAATGTATGGGGGGTGACCTTTACGAAGGATGGCCAGCGGATTCTGACCTGGAGCCGGAATGGCACGGCGCGGCTATGGCAGGTAAAGGATGGCACCCCAGTTGGGCAGCCGATGACCCATGATGGCGCAGTGTCGGGCGCTGCCTTCAGCAGAGACGAGCAGCAAATCCTCACCTGGAGCGAGGATGGCACCGCACGAATCTGGCTGGCCAAGAACGCAAGACCGGTCGGGGAGCACCTACGCCATGATCGGGCGGTCTCGGGTGCGGCCTACAGCCAAGACCAGCAGCGGATTCTGACATGGAGTAGGTACGGAATGGCACGATTGTGGCGGGCCGCAGATGGTACGCCGGTGGGACAACAAATGCACAAAGGGCTATATGGCGCGTTGTTTTCTCACGATGGACGGCGGATTCTGACGTGGGGACCCGATGCTCGACAGTGGCGGGCCAGCGATGGCAGCCCGGAAGGGTCACCGCTGGGGAATGAGAACGGTATTTCGGGAGCGAGCTTCAGCCCTGACGACCAATTGGTGCTAACCTGGAGCGATAGTGGCACTGCCAGATTGTGGCAGGTGGCGGATGGTACATCGGTGGGACAGCCGATGCGCCACGGCGATAAGATCTTGGACGCACAGTTCAGCCACGATGGAAAGCGAATCCTGACCTGGAGCGAGGCTGGGACAGCGCGGCTCTGGCAGGCGACGGATGGTATGCCCATAGGGAAGCCGCTACGCCACAATGATAAAATATGGGGTGCTCAATTCAACCAGGATGGACAGCAAATTTTGAGCTGGAGCGATGATGGGACGGCCCGGGTGTGGTGGGCGGCGGATGCAACACGCATAGGGCCGCCACTACGCCACCACGACAAGGTTCGCGTTGCGCAGTTTAGCCAGAACGGTCAGACGATTTGGACGTTGACCGAGGATGGGACGATGCGACTCTGGAATATCGAGGCCGATTGGGATTTGCCAACGGAACACATCACACTAATCCTTGAGACTCTCACGGGAACGACGATGGATGATTTTAGCAACATTCGCGCACTTGATGGACCCGCTTGGAACAAAACACGAGCACAGTACCTGACGCTTGGAGCGCACCACTCTCGGAATTGCGCCTTTGAGACAGCCAATTTGTACGAAGTCCAGAAGAAGCTCTGGGGCGTTCAGGACAACAAATCAGTCGGCGTGGCCCAGCATTGACACCAGACGAGAACTCTAACGAGACGTTTATTAACTTCCAATTCGCAAAGAAACCGTCTAGTCACGATCACGCAGCCAGAGCGATTCCTCCAATTGTAAAGGAAAGGCAGGATACCAACGTCGGTTGGATTGCCTGCCCTCCACCATACCAACCTTCGGTTGAACCCCGCTCTTCATCGCTACATCGTGAATGGATGCGCAGGGAGTGACACCTCAGTAATTCTTCTTTCCAAGCCTCTTACCCCGCGCCTCAAATGTGCGCACTGACGTTCAATACCCTCAGTGAGATTTCCCGCTTGCGCGTGTAGCCGGCTCCTCAGCCCCTCTTCACTGACGCCGCGTAGCAATCCCCAGTGAAAGCACCAAGAGACGGAGCCCTCTCCCGAACCGTTGGTGTATCCGCGGTGGGCGAGGTCTGGCAAGCGGCCTCGACACGTCAATCATGGTCATAGCTGTTCGAAAAAGTGCTATTCACCGCTTTTTTCACCTGATCCGTTTTGTCTCCTGTGAAGCCTCTCCGGTCCTGTCCTCATAACTGTAGGTAGAATCGACAGGTGGGTATCCAGGAGCCGGTTCTATATCAAATGGGTACGCCTGGCACCTTAGTTGCATTGCTTGCGCAGGGATTTGGTCGGAGGTGCCGTGGTGAGACATGCAGCTGTTGCCGTCCGCCTACTGGCTTTTCTTCTTGGGGCAATGGCAGTGGAACATAGGGCCGAAGCTCTGGATGCCACCCCCAAACAGCTCGTGTTCAACGCCGTGCAAGGGGGCATCGATCCTCCCAGCCAGGTTGTCATGTTCGAAAAGAACGACAGGAAGGATGTGAACCGCGCCACCTATTACGACGCGTCCTGGCTACACGTCACGCTGTCTCCTTGGCGATTGGTTCCGAGCGACCAACTTCAGATCAGCGTCAATGTTGCCGGTCTCACGGCCGGAGTCTATAAAGGGACCGTCACCATTGCGGCCATGAAGGACGGCCCGGTCTCCATTCCGGTCACGCTCTTTGTCAACGCCCCTTCGCTCACAGTTGGCAATTCCCCGCCCCCGACGTCGGTACCGACCCTGGTCTACGCAAATGCCGAACAGGGGGACTTGCAATGACCATCTCCTCATAGCCCCACCGGCTAGCCTGACTTCCCACGAAAACTTGTCTGATGTGGTAAACAGACGTACAGTCATTCGACTGCGTGGTTCTCCACGCAGTCAAACAGGCCTCGCTGGCGATCGCGACGAAGAAAAGTCTACAGAGCGGTGGAATTTATCGGGAGAAGGATTGAAACCCGGATCGCAGTTCCATGAGATGGGTGCGATACCACTCGACCGTGCGTTCCAAACCCTTCTCGAAGCCGTACGACGGATTCCAATTCAGGCGCTGTCTGGCCTTATCTGAACAGAGTTCGATGTGCGGGATTTCCGCGGTCGCGTTTTCATTCACGATCGGTCCGAAGGGCGCGTTTAAGAGACGGCAAATTCGGGACACCACCTCCCGAACTTCTATCCGCTCGCCATACGAGAAGTTGAAAGCTTCACCGTAGATCGTGGGATCGCAGGCCAAGCGTTCGGCGACCAGCAACTGAACTTCCACTGCGTCCTCGACGTAGAGGAAATCACGGGTGAAGCGCCCATTCGAACGCAGCGTCGGCGGTTTGCCATCCTGAATGTCCCGTATGGTTCCAGGGATGAGGCGAGTGTAATTGAAGTCATAGCCGCCAAAATAGTTGCCGCAGCGCGTCACGGCGACAGGACATCCGTAGATCTTTCCGTACGATTGTGCGGCGAAGTCTTGGGATGCTTTTGCCGTTTCATACGGATGAAGAGGTTTGAGGGCCATTTCCTCGCGAAAGGGGACCGGCTGGGAACCGTAGACTTTATCGGTGGAACTGACGACCGAGACGCAGTTGGGACAGTGCTTTCTGAGAAAATCCAAAATTTGCCATGTGCTCAGCGCGGAGGCCTTGAAGCATTCCAAGGGTTCGTTCAACACACGATGAACGTCCGCTCCGTACGCCGTATGGAACAAGATGTCGATCGCATGTTGCCCGAAGATCTCCTCGATCAACTCCTGGTCTTCTACGCTTCCGCGATAGACGTACGTACGGCGGTCGAGGGATTCTTGGAAAAATTGAGATTCCTGCTTCTCCGACCGGATCAATGCGACCACGGTAGACCCGAGATCCAGGAGGCGGCGTACCAACCAGCCTCCTAAAAACCCCGTCGCACCCGTCACAAAAACGGTCTGTTTCGACCAGAATGCTGAATTAGTCGGCATCATATCCTTTTCGTATCGTTACGACCATGAAGGTATCGCAGAATGCAGCTGTTACATTCGAAGATCCGACATACACGTAGGGCCATCAGCCCTGGCTGAGAAGATGGACACATGCTGCTACAGCTACGCGTCGGCTGCATGCACTGTGTCGCACCTATTCGATTGTTTCTCGTTTATTCTGCAGACAAGAGGACTTCCAATTGTTGAACGACGCTTGCTGGATTGGGAGGGCTCATAAGAAGCGACCGCTCCGGGTTGAACATAAAGATGCCAGGCGTCAGGACGGACGGGCACTAGTTGAATCCCTAGCAAGCTGTTACCTTTATACGACGTTAGTCGTATGGTTGTCCAGGCCGACTGGACGCGGCGTCCCGCTGACCAGCGTCCATTTCACCCTTGCTCGACGGGTCCCTCCGTGGGGCCCTGCCAATTATTCGCCTTTCGGAATCAGCGATGGAGATTCCACTAATACATCGGGTTGCGAGCGTCGGGACCTGTTTTGGTGTCGCCGGCGGTAGTGCGTTCTTGTGTTGCGTTGCCCACACTTGATCAAGCACATCGACCCGTCGTATGAATTCAGTGAGCAGATTGCAAACTGTGCAGAGGTTGTCGTGAACGCGCGAATTGTGATCGGTGCCTTGTGTGTCTGCATCGCCGGATGCGCCACTGCTCCGCAGCAGGCCATGGAGGCCAATGAGCATGAAGAGGCGGATGCGGAGGTGTACATCGCTGAAACGTATTGCTCTCCCGCCTTCACGGCCGAGTCTACGACGGTGTCGGACAGTGAATCCGAGGCGGCATCGCCTCCCAATGAAATACTGTTCGCCGAATTTCCGATGCTTTCTCCCGCATCCCGCCGGATCGCCGAAGTCATTCGAGTAGACGACCTCCTGGCACAGATCCCATCGCTGGAAGACGAGGTGGTTCGCAATAGACCCGGCGCTCGCCTTCGCTTATTGGAGTTACGGCAGGAATTGTCGGATAAATTGCTGCTGGCGCTGTTCGACGCGTCGAGCGTCGCGGCGGAGCTGGAATGCGAAAAGGGGCGGGCCGATGCGATCGCGGCGGGCCTGGAGGAGCAGCAAACCGACATACAGCAGCGACGAACGGTGATCGCGCTGCTTGCAGACGCGACCGCGGGACTCTTATCCGGTTTCTTTCTATTCGGAGGATCTGAAGTGCTTGCCGGAGGGGCCGACATCATCGGAAACGTCCTGCAGGGCAGCTATGGATATGCCGCCTTAGGCGGCCAACAGCAGTACGAGTTGCGGCTCTCACGAAACCTGCTTCAGGAAGTGTGGGAAGGGCCGGAAAAATCGGCCATGTTTCCCGAATCCGTGTGGCGATTTTTGAAATCGGGCCCAGTTCAGCAACGCCGGCTCTCCCGGCGGGATCTCATCGTGCAAGAGTGGAAGAAGCGTTTGGGTGACGCCGGTACGGAGACCCAAGAGCGCCGAAAGGCCCTGTTCTTTGGCGAGGGCGGAGTGTACAGCGGAAATGAATTGCGGCATCGGGCTGAGATGCTCGACCGCCTGAAAGCCTCCGTCCGGCTCATGAGCCAAGAACTCAACCTTCTTTTCAAGGAATCCTTAGGGCATCTTTCCGGCATGACACGGATGGCCGGAACAGGCCGCGACGCCGTGATGGACTGAGCGGACCTCTTCTCATCGAAGCTTCATAACTTCTTCGCCGAATCTTCATCATTTCCGTCATACCCTCTTCTACATCACACCCAACCGCTCCTTCTTATTCAATTCATCTACAAGCGTTGGGATAGCCGGGCAGAAGCGATCATGTAGCGTCGCCTGCCGAGCAGATTGACCTACTGATCAAACGAAGAGGGGAGACGATGAAGATTGCGCAGATTGGTCCATTCCATGAGCCGGTTTCCTTAGACAGCGAAGGCCCCGCAGCGCGGATGATTGCCCTCTTGGCCAGCGGTTTGTTGCAGCTCGGCCATGATGTCACGGTTTTCGCCAGCGGAGACAGCAGCACGGCGGGAGATGTCGTGCCGGTCGCACCTCGCGCCATGCGGTCCTACCCGATGCCCAAGCGACATCTCGCCGAAGGCTTAGCGATGCTGGCTTTGGAAAAGGCGTTCGCCGTCACGCCCGCATTCGACGTCATCCATGTCCATGCGGGCATTGCCGCTTTTCCACTCATGCGGCGCAGTCCCGTCCCCATCGTGGCGACCGTCTACGAGTCGTTGGATGCTCCTGAAGTATTGACGCTCTATCGAACGTTTCATGAGCTCGCTCTCATCGCCTCGTCGTCGACACAAATCCACCAGGGGCCTGAGTTGAATTGGCAGGCCCTAATCCCCCTGGCGGAGTCGAGGAACCTGGAAATCGAGCGAGGCCTTGAGGCGCAGACGGCCCGCGCCTATGAGACCGTGTACGAATGGGCGATACTTACTAGACCGACCGAGGTTGGGCGTGCTGCGTATTTCGGTGCTGTCGATCGCAGGCATGATCGAACCCGTTCCATTCAGACGCCCGCGCCGATGACGCCCTGTGTTCGAGCGAAGGATCTTCAACGGCTCGAATCGGGCAGGAGCAATGTATTAAGATAACGAGGAGTCGAAGCTGGGGCCCATCAGGTATTCCGAAGGCGCGGAATCTGTGGTCCCGGCCGAGCATCGTGGGTTATGCGAATTCTACTGGTCGAAGACGATACGGATCTCGCCCAATTCCTGCGGAAGGGACTGCGGGAAGAACGCTATGCGGTCGATGTGGCGTTTGACGGGGAGCAGGGGCTGCAGCTCGGCACGGCGAATCCCTACGACCTTTTCATCCTCGACATCATGCTTCCCGTGATCGACGGTCTCACCCTTTGCCGACGGTTGCGGGTCGCCGGTATCACGGCGCCGGTCTTTCTGTTGACCGCGCGTGATACGATCCAGGACAAGGTCTCCGGCTTGGACCTCGGCGCGGACGATTATTTAACGAAACCCTTTGCGTTCGCGGAACTGCTCGCAAGAGCGAGGGCCTTGCTCAGACGGGGCGGTCCACAAGTGCAGGCACGGCTGACAGCGGCAGACTTGGAATTGGACCCGGCCACGCACCGGGTGTGGCGGCAGAATACCGAGATCGTTCTCACCAATAAGGAATACGCTGTGCTCGAGTTCCTGCTGCGAAACAAGAATAGGGTACTGACGCGCACCGCCATTATCGAACACGTTTGGGACATCAGCTATGATCCCATGACGAATATCGTGGATGCCCATATTCGGGCCTTACGATCGAAAATCGACCGAGATTTCTCTCCACCGCTCATCACGACCGTGCGTGGGGCAGGCTATATGCTGGAAGAACAGGATGTTGCCTCGTGAAATCGCTCGGACGTCAGATTCGCCTGACGGCGCTCCTGTTGACGGGCGGATTGCTGCTGGTGTTCTCCGTGCTGATCTACATCGGCGCCGAGACGTTGCTGAGCCGCTATGTCGATGGGCGGCTGCTCCAGCTTGCAGAGACGCTCGGCCGCATCATTGAACAGCGACCAGACGTCATTCGGGGCCCGGGGGATGAGCTTATTGCCCTTGGCCAAAATGGGCGCAGCCAGGAAGAGCAGCACGAACTGCGGGAGGCCTCGCATAACGTACTGGTTCGGTCCGTGAACGGACAACTGGTATGGAAAGGTTCGGATGTGGTGCCGCGCCCGCCTGTTCCTCAGAATCTTCTGGAACAGGTGAAGCGAGGGGAGACGGTCTTCGACGTCATGCAGTTACGGGAAGGATCTCCAGTGCGGCGTGTTTCCATCCCCGTTCCACGGGCGGGCGAGGTCCGATACATTCTTCAAGCCGAAGAGTCTCTCCATTTTTCGCATGAAACCCTCCGAGGGCTCGCCATGCTGCTGGGGGTCGGTTCAGCCGTAGTGATGCTCATTGCATCGGTGGGGAGCGCATGGGTGGCACGCATGGTCCTGACTCCCATCGGATTGCTCAGCCGCAGGGCGGAAACGATGTCGGAAGCCGACCTGGGGGAGCGGCTCTGCCTGGATTCGCCCTTTCAAGAATTCCAGCGGTTGACGCAAGCCTTCAATGCCATGATGGACCGGTTTCAGAACAGCTGTGAAAGCCAGCGCCGGTTCGTCGATTATGCCGCACACGAGATGCAGACCCCGCTGACGGTCCTGCAAGGCAATCTAGAGGTCACTCTCCAGCATGCCAGGACCACTGGGGAGTATCGCGACGCGCTGATCGGTAACCTGGAGCAGGTGGAAAAGCTTATTACGCTTGCGCGATCATTGCTTACGCTTACCAAGGTGACCGGTGATCGGCCTCGAGTGCAACTCAGTCCGCTGCACCTGGAGCCGCTGGCGGGGGAGCTCATAGCCGAATTGGGGTTGCTGGCCGACGACCGCCGGATTTCGTTGTCCTTGGAATCGACCTCGGTCCCGCCCATCCTCGGTGATGCGCAATGGCTGAAACAGGCGCTGATCAATCTCTTGGACAACAGTCTGCGCTATACACCGCCCGGCGGGATGGTCACGGTTCGTCTTCACCACTCAGATGGTCATGTCCTCATCGCGGTTCGGGATACAGGCCATGGAATCGAGCCGGAACATCTACCGCATCTTTTTGACCATTTCTATCGAACCGACAAGGCGAGAGCGAGGGATTCGGGCGGTACGGGACTCGGACTGGCGATTGTCAAGGGTATCGTGGAAGCGCACGGCGGCACCGTCTCGGTCGAATCCCAACCGGGAAAGGGTTCGGTCTTCACGCTACGGTTCCCCGTGCTGGCGGTGGAGGCGGTCGGAGTCTAAGAGAAGCGGAATGGTCGTCTGTCTATCCCTTGTAGAGAACTTCCACCCTGGTCAGAAAATCCTGCAGTTGTGCCCAACATTCGCGGAGCGCCGCGAAGTCGCGTGCGAGCGCGGCATGCTCCAAATGTCCGCCGATCTCGCTGATCCGATTGAAACCATATCCTCCGCCGTCGCCCTTCATTCGATGACCTAGCAACCGGACCGTTTCCAGCTCTCGCTCCTGTAGACAACGTTCCAGCGTTTGAAGGTCTTTCTTCCGATTCTCAAGGAACGCCGGCACGATTTCCCTGAGATCGGGATCTATCTGAACGACGATTTTTTCTTCCACGAAGAGAATCCTCCCGCCTCATGTCTGGCCTGATCGCTCATACGCGGACAAGAGTTCCAACAGCGTCGTCTTCTTCAAGGGCTTGGTCATGTGCGCATTGCAGCCCGCCTCTGCGATTTTGATTCCTTCTTCCTTAAGGGCCAGGGCAGTCAATGCCACGATCGGGACGGGGGTCAGGCCTTCCCGTCGTTCCCATTGGCGAATGGTGCGTGTCGCGGTCAACCCGTCCATGATGGGCATCTGCATATCCATCAAGATCAGGTCGTAGTAGCCGTGTTGATATTTTTCCACCGCGATCTTGCCGTTGTCCGCCATCTCCAGCCGATGGGCGGTCTGTTTCAAATAGGATTGGATCAGCACTTGATTGTCGGTGGAATCCTCGACGAGCAGAATACGCAGCTGACGCCCGGCGGGGGGCGGCGGTTGTTCGCGGGCCTCGGCGGCGGCAGCGACAGCCGTCTTGTTGCGTCCCAAGGCGATACCGATCGCCTGCTGAAGGTCGGACCGCTTGATCGGTTTGACTAAATATCCACCGAGTCCAAGATCGTAGGTGCGGGCGATATCGTCGGCCCATCGGTCGGAGGCCAGCATGATGATGGTGATGTCGCGCAGTGCTGGGTCTGCACGGACCTGTTGGGTGACTTCGAATCCGTCCATTGTCGGCATGCGGCAATCGAGCAACAGCAGATTGAAGGGGTCACCCGATTGCTGTGCGTCATGCAGCATCAGCAGCGCCTGCTCACCGCTTTCGGCTTCCGACACCGTCGCGCCCCATCCATAGAGTATCTCTCGCAGGATCAGCCTGTTGGTTGCATAGTCATCGACGACCAGGCAACGGATCCCGGCCAGATTCATCAGGACCGGCGATTTTGGTCGCGGTGCTTGGTTCTGGACGCCGAGGCG
Organism: Nitrospiraceae bacterium; assembly: GCA_035715525.1. GTDB lineage: Bacteria > Nitrospirota > Nitrospiria > Nitrospirales > Nitrospiraceae > JAHBWI01. The sequence goes on along the minus strand of DASTLA010000228.1, from coordinate 3,120 downwards.
AACTTGGCAATGGAACGTGCTGCCTTTTCCGACCGTGCTTTCCGCCCAGATCTTGCCTCCCATGAGTCCCGCGAGGTGCTTGGAGATCGAGAGACCGAGTCCGGTGCCGCCGTAACGACGCGCAATAGCGCTGTTGGCTTGCGTGAAACTGTCAAAGATCGTCTCCAGCTTGTCCGCCGGGATGCCGATGCCCGTGTCAGTGACGGAAAAGCGGATCGCACCGGGGGCGTTCACGTCGGGATCGTTGATGATTTTCATCACGACAGCGCCTTTTTCGGTGAACTTGATGGCGTTCCCAATCAAGTTCACCAGGATCTGATGAAGGCGATTGGAGTCGCCGATCAAATGGCAGGGCACGTCGCCGGCCAAGTGGCAGGCCAACTCCAGGCCCTTTTCGTTGGCCCGAAGCGCGAGAATTTCGCTCGTTTTGTCCACCAACTCGCTGAGGTCGAAGTCGATGGTCTCCAGATCCAGATGTCCGGATTCGACTTTCGACAAGTCGAGAATGTCATTGAGCAAGCTCAGCAGACTGTTGCCCGCGCGGCGAAATATGCGCAGATACTTTCGTTGTTCGGGGATCAACGGCGTGTCCCACAAGAGGTCGGCCATGCCGATGATCGCATTCATGGGCGTTCGGATCTCGTGGCTCATGCTTGCGAGAAATTCGCTTTTGGCACGATTGGCCACCTCCGCCGTGTCCTTGGCACGCTGGAGTTCCTCTACGCGACGCTCGAGCTCCGTCGACACTCTTTCGAACGCCCGCTCGGCGCGGCGACGGGCCGCCTGCTCGCGCCGCAGGGCGGCCAAAGCCGGTGATGGAGGACGGGATGTACGTTTCGTGACGGTGCGGCGGGAGCGATCGACGGATCGGAGCGGTTTGGACATGCCGTGCCGACGTCAGTCCTTGGGCTGGTTGTGCACCAGCGTCAACACGCCGGCTTGCTTTGCGCGGTTCCGACCTTCTTGTTTCGCCTGATAGAGGGCCTGGTCCGCGGAGCGAATCAGATCCGTTGCGGCCGCCACGCGGCTTGGAACGGTGGTTGAGAACCCCAGGCTGATCGTGACCTGCTGGCCGTTCGGATGCTTGATTCCAGCGTCGATGACTTTGCGCCTCAACGTGTCGGCTACCTGGGCCGCGCCTTCCACAGTGGTGCCGGGCAAGACGACGACGAACTCATCGCCCCCATAGCGGGCGACGAGGTCGCCCGGCCGGTTGACGTTGCCGGAGATCACCTGAGCGACTTGACGAAGACATTCATCGCCTGCCTGATGCCCGTGGCTGTCGTTGTAGGTCTTGAAATGGTCGATGTCGAGCATGATCAATGATAGAGGCGTCGATTCACGGGCGGCGCGCCGCCACTCTTGATCGAGAAAATCGTCGAACTGCCGTCGATTCGTGATGCCGGTCAGCCCGTCCAGACACGAGAGACGCAGCAGCATCTGATTCGCTTCCTGCAACTGACGCATGACCTCCAGCAATTCCTGCTCGCGGGCTCGGCGGCGCTCGATTTCGTGAACTAGCCGAAGGACGCAGCGCACGCGCGTCAGCAGCTCGATTTTGCTGATCGGTTTCGCGACGTAGTCGATGGCGCCGGCCGCGAACGCCAACTGCAGATCGACGGGATCGGTCTTGACCGTGACCATGATGATCGGCGTATCCCGGTAACGGTCCATGGCCTTGATTTGACGGCAGGCTTCAATGCCATTCGTCGACGGCATGACGATATCCATCAAGATGAGGTCCACGCGCGAGGCCACGTGTTTGCCGCTGTCCAGGCCGAGCTGCCGGAACGCCGCGGACGCGGAATCCGCCACGTACGTTTCGTCGTACCCCGCGTTACTGAGAATGGATTGGATCAGCAGGCGATCGTCCGCCGAATCATCGACGATCAGGATACCCATGGGATGGTGCTCCGTGAGGTCGTGGCCCAGGCGAAATGCTAGCAGCTAGTCAGGGTAAACTCCAGGATAAAGCTTTTTTATGCAGGGGGCGCAGAGCCCGTGGCTGAATTCGGCTTCGGAGTGTTGTTGAATGTATTCTTCCAACTGCTGCCAGAAGCCCTGATCGTTACGAATCTTCTTGCATGAAGCGCAGATCGGGACGAGTCCTTTCAAGACCTTCACTTCGCGCAATGCCTGCTGCAATTCCTCATTGCTGCGCCGGAGCTCCTGCTCCCGCTTCTTGCGGCAATCCATTTCCGTTTTGAGCAAAAGAGCGGACTGTACTCGCGCAAGCAATTCGACGGCATTGAGCGGCTTGTTAATGAAATCCATAGCTCCCGCAGCAAAGGCGGCCTGCAGATTGTCCAAGTCGGTCTTGGCGGTCACCACGATGATCGGAATGTCTCGCAAATGCTCGCTACTTTTGATGTGTCGCGTGGCTGCGACACCGTCGGTGCCGGGCATCATCAGGTCCATCAAGATCAGATCGACGGGGTGGGGTTCACCGAGCGGCGCCTTCGTCGCCAACTCTGTATAAGCGGCGGAAGCAGAATCGACCATGACCAGTTCCTGATGGCCGGCCTTCGCTAAAATGGACTTGAGAAGCAGTCGATGGTCAGGGGAGTCGTCGACAATCAGGATGCTCATCTAACGGCAGCCCTTCAGGACAGGCGTCGAGGCAGACTCGGTCTCGATCACGTACAGGCCCCAGCGGAATAGTCGAGAGCGAACGCAGAGGCCTACTCGAGTATAGCAGTTGAGTTAGGGGGTGAGTCGGGACTTGACGAGATCGCTGACGGTTTTGCCGTCGACGGTCTGGCCGGCCAATCGGGCCATAACGGCTTTCATGACCTGCCCCATGTCCTTGATCGACGTGGCTCCGGTTTCCTTGATCACGACCTCGACGGTGCGTGCGACCTCCTCGGACGAGGCGGCTTTCGGCAGATACCCTTCGATGATAGTGATTTCCTGGCGTTCCTTGGCGGCCAGATCCAGGCGGTTTCCCTTGTCGAATTGCTCCGCCGCCTCCCGTCGCTGCTTGATGAGCGTCGTCATGATCCGGCTCATCTCGGCGTCATCCAGGTCCTTCTTTAGTTCGACTTCCTTATTCAACACGGCGGCCTTGATCATTCGGATGACATCCATCCGGAGCTGGTCTTTCGACTTCATCGCAATTTT
>DASTLA010000227.1:0-12203 GCA_035715525.1 Nitrospiraceae bacterium | reverse complement strand
CGGACAGTACGCCTGGAATCCGGAGAAGGAGAAGCTCAAGGGGATTCCCGGCCCATTGGCGGTCTTAGAGAAAACCCGGACGGAACTGACGGAAGCGTTCGAGAAAAAAGGGACCAACGATCATGGCATCGCCTATTTGGTGCTGTACACGGTCTCGCGCTTCGCGGCGGGGTTCCTTGCGGCATCCGTGGTCGCCATCTTGCTTGGCGTCGTGTTGGGACTCAACAAGGTGTTGTTCCGTGCCGCGAATCCTTTCATACAAATCATGAAGCCGATCTCTCCCTTGGCTTGGATGCCGCTGCTCCTCTATACGGTGAAGGATCCTAAATGGACCGCGATCCTAGTCGTATTCATGGCCGCGGTGTGGCCGACCTTAGCCACCACGGCGTTCGGAGTCAGCTCTTTGAAGAAGGAATATTTGCACGTGGCGGCGATCGTACAACTTTCATGGTTTAAGCGCCTATATAAAGTGATCCTCCCCGGTGCCGCTCCGACCATCGTGAATGGATTGCGGATTGCGTTCGGCAGCGCGCTGGTCGCCGTGGTGCCGGCCGAGATGTTGCTCGGCGAGCTCGGCGTCGGCTATTTGAGCTGGATCGAGTGGAACAACCTGGATATCGCAGGCGTCATCTTCGCCATCTTGGTCGTCGGAGTGGTGGGCGTCATTTTAGATTCTGGTTTTAACAAACTGGCCGGGCTTGTCACCTATCAGGAGTAGACTATGTCCTTTCTGCAAATCGATCATGTGAGCAAATTTTTCCCGAACCCCTCGGGATCGGGTCACGTCTGTATCTTCAAAGATGCCACAATTAGGATCGAGAAGGGCGAGTTCGTCACGGTCATCGGGCATTCTGGGTGCGGCAAGAGCACCCTGCTGAACATCATCGCGGGGCTGGAGACTCCCTCGGAAGGGGGCGTCATCCTCAACGGCCGGGAAGCGACCGGCCCTGGGCTTGATCGTATGGTCGTATTTCAGAACTTCGCGCTGATGCCCTGGATGACTGTGTTCGAAAATATTGCGCTCGCAGTTCGGTCGGCGTATCCGGACTGGACTGCGTCCCAGGTCACGTCTCATGTCAACAAATACATCTCGCTGGTCGGCCTGAAGGGAGCTGAGAGCAAGCGCCCTGCCGCCTTGTCGGGCGGAATGAAGCAGCGTGTCGGTTTGGCACGAGCGTTTTCCATCGAGCCCAAAGTACTACTGTTGGACGAGCCGTTCGCGCAAATCGACGCGTTGACGCGGGGTGTGATTCAGGAAGAGTTGATTCAAATGTGGAATACGTCGCGGAACACGGTCTTTATGGTCACTCATGACGTAGACGAAGCCATCCTGCTTTCGGATCGCATTTTGCTGATGACGAATGGACCCGAAGCCCGAATTGCCGAGATGGTGCACGTCGCGATTCCACGCCCGCGTTCGCGCGAAACGGTCATCGAGCACCCCTATTACTATAAGATCCGAAACCATATCATTCACTTTCTGGTACGGCATGCAAAGCATGGAGCGGGCGACGGCGCATCGTCGTCGGCGTCGGTCTGGGGCGATCCCGTCGTCGTCGATTTCAGCGAATGTTCTCTGACAGTATCGTGAAGGAGACTTGTCACAGATCAAAGGAGGTCGTAAATGGAAAAAGATGAGATGCGGACGAAGATCAAGGCCAAGCGGCTCGAGAAGAACGTGACCATCGCCGAAGTGGCCAAGGCGGTCGGTAAGAATGCAACCTTCGTGGCCGCCGCGTTGAACGGGAATCACAAACTGACGCTCGACGAAGCAAAGAAGGTTGGGGCCTTGCTGGGCCTGGATGCCGCGACGACCGCGGCCTTGAGCAGCTTCCCCGTCCGGACGGACTACCCGATCACGGCGGATCCGTTCAAATATCGGTTGATGGAGATCATTGGCGTATACGGAGATTCGATGCGCGAGCAGGCCAACGAAATGTTCGGAGACGGCATCATGAGTGCGATCGACTTTACGCTCGACATGGAAAAGGTGACCGGAAGCCAGGGAGAGGCCCGGTGCAAGATCACTCTCAACGGCAAATGGCTGGAGTACAAAACCTTTTAACGGCCCACACACCAAGGAAGGACCATCCAAGCGGAGGAAGGAGGACCCCATGACCATGACGGCGGAAACGACGGTGCTGAATCATCTGCAGAAGCTGGCTCCCCAGACGTTTGAGGAGCTGATCGAGCTGTCCGGCTTGAGCGCGTCTCAGGTGTTGCTGGCGGTCGATCGGTTGAGCCGGCAGGGCACGGTGGTATTGCGGAAATCCGGATTGGACTATTCCGTCAGCTTGGGAGGGGCCACATGAACAAGATCGAAGCCTGGAAGTTGGAGCGTGATGGGTTGACGGTTGGAGAGTTGCTCTCTCACTATGCCGCTCAGGGGTGGGAATCGATTCCCGAGGACGACGTTCAACGGCTCAAGTGGTACGGGTTGTTTCTTCGAAACCCGACGCCGGGTCATTTTATGTTGAGAGTCCGCATTCCGGGCGGAAAGACGACGTCCTATCAACTCAACGCGCTCGCCGAAATCGCTGCCCGCTTCGGAAACGCCATTCTGGATGTGACCACGCGGCAACAGGTCCAGGTCCGGCACCTGACTATCCGCAACGTACCGGAGGTGTTCGCGCTCTTAAAGAGCGTAGGACTGACGTCGCTGCAAACAGGAATGGATTCCGTGAGGAACGTGATGACCTGTCCGGTGGCAGGCCTGAATCCGAACGAGCTGTTGGACGGGACCGAAATCGTACGGGCGATCAATCAAGAAGTGCTGGGAAATCCCGCCTATTCGAATCTGCCGCGTAAATGCAATGTGGCGGTAACGGGATGCTTGGACAATTGCCTGCATTTGGAGACGCAGGACATCGCCCTGGTGCCGGCGTATCACGATCTCGGCTACGACAAGTGTTACGGCTATAATGTGCTGGTCGGCGGCAAGTTGGGGTCCGGCGGCTATCGGATCGCTACCCCACTCGACCTGTTCCTGAATCCGGCAGAGGCGTTCGAGGTCTGCCGGACGCTGTTGGAGATCTATCGAGACCATGGTCCGAGGGAGAATCGGACTCAAGCGCGGCTAGCGTTTTTGGTCGAGGCGTGGGGCGAAGCTCGGTTGAGGTGTGAAGTGGAGCGGCGTCTTGGCAAGACCCTGCCGGCGGCGGGCATTGACGCTCGGCCGCTCGCGGAGAAGGACCACATCGGCATCTTTCGACAAAAACAACGCGGTATGAACTATGTGGGGCTCAAGATTTTGGTGGGCCGCGTGAAGGCGGACGAGCTGCGACGAATCGCCGGTCTGGCCGAGCGTTACGGGAGCGGTGAGGTGCGATTGTCGCCGGCCCAGGCGTTCATGATTCCGAACGTCAGCGACCGCCACGTCGGCGAATTGGCCGAAGACCCGTTGGTCAAGCAGTTCGCCTACAATCCTTCACCGCTCTACAAAGGACTCGTGAGCTGCGTAGGCAGCGACTATTGCAACCTGGCCGTCATCGAGACCAAGAGCCGTGCAGTCGAAACGGCGCGGGCGCTGGAAAAGCGGGTAGGGGAGGGCATGAAACCCATCACGTTGCACTGGTCGGGATGCCCCGCCGGTTGCGGCAATCACCTCGTCTCGGATATCGGCTTGCTGGGCAAGAAGGCGAAGGTCGGAGGGAAGGTCGTCGACGCGGTCGACGTATTCGTCGGCGGACGGTCAGGGCCGGATCCCAAACTCGCAACGCGAATTATGGAGGACGTGCCCTGCGACCGGTTGCCTGCGCTACTGGAGACGCTCATGCCGTACCACACCAGGGAAAAGATGCATCGGGTGAGGGGGAAGGCCGACAAGAAGCCGCCGATGTCCAGGGTCGGACCCTCAGCCGGGGACATGACTGCGGTCACGACCATACGGACGCCGCAACGGCTCCCGGCTTGAGGTCAGTAGGCTTGAGCCTCTCCTTGGAGATGGGCTATCCTCTGGTCCCAACCAAGGAGGACTCATGGGGAAGAAGTCGAAAGTGGGCCAAGGAGCGAACGATGTGCTCGATGAGCACATCGAGGAGCTGCATGAGGCGCTGCGGGCGTTTCAACCGTTCCTGTCGCGACGGAAAAATTCTGCCTCGCTAGAGGCATTCGATGCGGATACGGAAGAATTGATCGGAGAGGTGTTCGGCGCCTCGTCCGATGCCCTGGAGGCCTATCAATACGCGAAGCTGGGAGAAACCGGCCTGCTGCCGGAAGAAGCACAAGAAGCGGGCGCGCACGACCTCGAGCGGCAAAGCCTGCACCAGCGCAAACAAGTGCTGGAGAGCTGTCTTGCGAAGCTTGAGCTGAAAAAGGCGACGCGTGCCGGACGTCAGAAAAGGCAGACAGTCAGCGAACTTCTGGACGGGCTGAAGGTCGCCGATTTCATGTGCAGCGACGTCCGCAGCGTGCACCGCGCCGCATCGATCAAGGAGGCCGGTCGGCTCCTTCAAAAATGGCGAGTGGGGTCCCTCCTGGTGGACGACGGCTCGCGCTATATCGGGATCATCACAGACACGGACTTGAGCCGAAAGGCTGTGGCGAGGGGGTTGGATCCCAACTCGACCACCGTGGTGTCCTGCATGAGCAAATCGCTCGTGACGATCGAGGACAGCGAACCCTTGATGGAAGCGGTCAAGCTCATGAAGAAAGAAGGCATCCGCCACCTGCCCGTGACCGAGGACGGCACTATCATCGGATTACTCTCAGTGGCCGACCTTCTCCGAGCCTACGAGAAGGTATCAGACTGACGTCCGTCCACGAACTTCATGCGCCGGCAGGCCGCTCGCTCAAGCAAGGGGTCTGGCCGGCGTTCCCCTCCGAAGCCCCGGCAATTCCTGATTTCCGGCCTCGATGCTTTATACGGTGGCGGCCTCGTTCGAAGTCGCCGAGCGGTAGGCCGTCCTTCCTGCAGACGTGCGCAAAGGCTCAAAGGTTCTTTCTCAGTCGCACGACCTTTCCCCACACTGCACCCTGATTGGTCAGAGGAAGATCGTCGTACTTGCGGTTCAACGGATGAAGCATGCATTGCTTCCCGATGCGCTTGACCTGTCGAAGGAGGCGGGTTTCCGAATCTCCCTCTAGATGACGTGCAATGACATAGTCGCCAGGCTGCCAGTCCAGGTCGGGGTTTACGAAAATCATCTCCCCTGTGCTGAAGAGCGGCTCCATCGAATCATCTTGGACCTTCAAGGCGAACGTCCGCTGCCCCGACACCTCCGTCGCTTCGATCAGAGCATCGGCGTGAATGACGGACGGAACGGATTCGGTCTTGAGCATCTGGTCGATCTGATGCCAGTGGAGCAACGGGACCTTCCGGATTTGACCCGCGGCCGAACGACCTACGCTGCCGGACAACTCCACCACTGTTGGTGCGTGCGACGGCTGGCCGTCCCGGAGGAAATCTACATCCATCCGAAAATACCGCGCAAACTTTTCCCAGATGCTGCGGTCGCGAGGCAACTTGTCGGACAAAATGTTCCTGATCGTTCGCACGGGAACTCCGGCGCCGGAGGCCAGTTCAGATTCAGTCAGTCCTTCGCCGAGTTCTCGATGTACCAGACTTTTCAAGTTCAAGGCGAGACTCCTTCCATGTTGCCGGGGTAGGTCGAGGGAGGATCAACGTCCCAAAGGCCATTCTACAGCAATATGAGTGCCAAGGCGATTGACCGCATTTCGAGAAAACGCTTCCGCAGTCGGGCATGGATGTTTGGATGAAGAGGCGATTTCACGCATCGCGCACAGTGGCCATTTCCATGGTACGACTCCGTCGTCCAAATGTGCCCTGGACAGATTTGATGATCACACGGAAAGACTTATTGTAGAGTTGAGAAAGCTCAGTTGCGGGCCTTGCTCGATTGGCCTTCCCAAGCTTCGCTCGCCTCCTTCCTCACAACTTTCCGAACATCCTCTCGAAGAATTCTCTCGTCTTCCTCATGTGCTCCTCGATATCTGTCTGGAGGTGTCTCGCTCCTGCCTGCCATTCTTCCGTCTGATATCCCACGCGGCGGGCGAGGAAAATAAATTCATCGGAGTCCGGCGCCGGCAGGACGAGATCCTTGGCATTGCCGCGCACGATCCGGAGACCGTCGATCAGCATCCGGATGAAGAGGTACGCTTTGCGGAGTTGCTCGCCATCCGACCTGCCGACGATGCCGCGCTCGACCAACGCCAGTAAGGCCTGCATGGTATTCGAAGTCCTCAGAGTCTGATACTTGTGGCCATGCAGCAGTTGCAGATATTGCACGGCGTATTCGATGTCGACCAGCCCGCCTGCACTGTGTTTGACATTGACGGTGCCGAGTTCCACGAGTTGCTTCAACTGCTGACGGCGTAGATCGAGCGCGGCGGCGAGATCCCAAGATGCGCCGCTGTACACATAGCGATCTCGGTGCGCTTCGACCTGCTTGCCGAGTGTCGCGTCGCCGGCTACAGCCCGAAGCTTGATCATGGCTTGCCGCTCGAAGGGAGCAGCCAGCCCGCTTGCGCTATAATAACTGACGATTTCGTCGAGAGGATTGGTCAACGATCCCTTGCCGCCGTGGGGACGCAAACGTACGTCGATATGGAAGATGCCCTCTTGTTTCGCTTCGATCCATTGCAGCAGTTCCTGCGCCAATCGTTCGAAATATTCGCTGTTCTCGATCGTATGCTTGCCGCCGGTGCGGCCGCTTCCTCCATAGACGAAGAGCACTTCGATGTCGGAGGCATAGCCCAGCTCGCGCCCCCCGAACTTGCCCATCCCTAAAATCGAGAACGGACAGAGTTTCTTGGTATGTGATCGTGGAGGGCCGTATTGCTTGTCGAGTTTGGCTTGGCAGTCTTTCAAGGCGCGGGTCACGATGACTTCGGCCAGCTCCGTCAGCGCTTGGGAGAAGTCTGCGAGCCCGGACGCATCGGCCATATGCTTCATATCGATGCGAAAGAGTTCTTGATCCTTGAACCGGTTCAGCGCCTCCTTCCGCGCATCTTCGCTCTTCGCCTTGGCCATGAACCGATCGAGCTCCTTGCCGAGCAAAGCCCGTGGTTTGATGAGCGGCGCGTCGCGATAGCCTTGAAGCAGCGGCAAAAGATTTCCGTGCTGACGGCGGAGAAAATCTTCCCAAAGAAAATCGCTCGTCCCGAGCAGCTGTGCCAGCAGGGGAAACGTCTTCTTGTCGCTCAGGAACGCAAGCGCCTGCCTCTGTTCCTTGCCCTTGCTGTCCTGGACCGTCAGGTCCAGAAACTGATCGAAGGCTTCGAGGGCTTTGGCAGGATCCGGCGCCCAAGTCAGGGCATGGGTGAACTGTTTGATCAACACCGCAGTCAGGCGGAGGTGCTGCTGGTCCATCGGATCGGTCAGCTTCTGCCCATGGCGATTGCGGACGTAGAACCGATCGTGAAGCTTGCCGCCTTCAATCGAAAACTGCGCTTTGGCGATGTAGATGTTACGCATGGCCAGCGCGTTGGCGAAGGCGTAGAGAAAGGCCGGCGTATCATCCGATTGAATGTCCATGACCGTATCGGCTGCCGAGAGGCTGTTATCGAAGGTGATTTGAACCGTATGCAGCAACCCGCTGAACGACGCCCGGCGCTGTCCCAGATATTCGACGAGTTGACGGTTGACGGCCTGTCGCGCTTCGTCGAACTCGTCCGCATCGAGCAATGCAATCATATGCGTGAGCTCATCGATGAGCCGGCGGCGATCATCCGGGCCAAAGGAGGCGCCACGTACCGGCTGCACGCGGAACACGTCGACGATTTTCTTCCGACTCAGACCCGGTCGGGCTTTGTGGCGAAGTCGTGGAGTTCCGCCCCACATGAGGCGAGCCGAAGCCGCCGGAGCGGCTTCGACGAACGTATAAATCTGGCCTTCCTCGATATTGAGGCCGAAGGCCGAAAGCAGGCCGCAGATCGTGGCGAATTCAGAAAAGTAATCATAGGCCACGACCGTAATCGTCGAACGGCCATCCGAGGCGTCGGCGATCGAGACTTGGCAGGGACAATCCGGTGTGAGCGCGGCGGCTTGCTTGACGTGCTCCGCGACAGTTTGGGGAGCAAACGCGGAGAAATAGTCCAGGTCCATCCGAGTGACGAAATCCTGGAGGATGTCCGGTGCCACATCCTGACACAGAGGTGCGAGCAGGGCGAGAATGCGCTCGCGGTCGGCGTCGGCCGTCAGCATGGCAGCGCAGTATACCGCAAGCGGTGTTCGTTGTACCGGAAGAAACGCGCCAGTATAATGCGGCGCCATGGTCAGCAAGCCATCGAAATCCCGCGGAAAAGGCCTCCACGACAGGCAGGCCGTCGCCGTGGCCTTGCCCGACCCGCTGCCGATTCTGATCGCGACCGGCCTTGAGCCCGCCGAGGTGTCCCGTATTCTGAGCCCTTACGGCATCGTCAGGCCTGCCGAGGCGGACGCCAACATTCAAGCCATGGCGGGTGAACCCCACGAGCGCCGGCTGTTGGCCGCGATCTTCCCGGCTCTGCTCGCCGAAATCGCCCGCACGGCGGATCCCGACCAGGCGTTGAACCACTGGGAGCGGATGCTGACCGGTGCGGCCAACCGGACGGCGCTGCTGCAATACCTGCAGGCTTCACCTAAAATGCTCGGTCTGCTGTGCACCATTTTTGGCAACAGCGACTCGCTGGCCTTCGCGCTCATCCGCGATCCTATGTTGGTCTATTGGCTGGCAGAGGAACAGGTGCTCTCGACGCCGCCGACCCGGGCAGGCATGGAAGCCTCTATGCGACAAAGCCTCGGATCGCTCCAGACCACCGAACTTAAATTGGACGTACTCCGCCGGGTGCGACGGCGTGAGATGCTGCGCATCGGCGTGCGCGATTTGCTGCGGCTCGGGAGCGTCAGCGAGACGACGGAGTCGCTGTCCGACTTGGCCTGCATTCTCATTCATGCGGCCTATGAGATCGTAGACTACGATTTGAAGTCCTTGTACGGAACCCCCATGCACCGGCAGCCAGACGGGACATGGGGGGAGACGGCATTCTCCGTGATCGGAATGGGCAAGCTCGGCGGACATGAGTTGAATTACAGCTCGGATGTGGACCTGATCTACATTTATGCCTCCGCCGATGGCCACACCCATGGCGGGCGCGGACACAAACAGGGCGAGTCCTCCTCACTATCCAACGAGGAATATTTCGAGATTCTGGCCAGGCATTTGACCAAGGCGCTCGCCGAGCAGACCCGCGAGGGAGCGGTGTATCGAGTGGATTTACGTTTGAGGGCGGAGGGCACGGTCGGGCAGCTGGCTCGGGCTTTGGAAGCCTATGGCCGGTACTATGAACAACGGGGGCAGCTCTGGGAACGATTGGCCTTGCTCAAAGCCTGGCCGATTGCAGGATCCTTTGCACTTGGAGAGGAGTTCGTCCGGATGGTCGAGCCGTTCGTGCTGGAACCCGACGCCGCCATCGTGACCAAGCACCGTGCGATGGCGATGGTCCGCGATGTTCGCACTGTCAAGGATATGATCGACGACAAGATAGCCGGCCGAGGTCATACATACCGCAACGTCAAACTCGGGACGGGCGGTATCCGGGAGATCGAATTTCTGGTTCAGATCATTCAAGTCCTGATCGGTCGATGGGTGCCCGATATCCTGGACCGCAGAACAGTGGGGGCACTGCAGCGATTTTGCGATGAGGGCCTGATGACCGCGCATGAATGTCAGCGTCTGACCGACGCCTATTGGTTCCTGCGCGACGTCGAGCACAAGCTACAGATGATGCATGAATTGCAAACCCACGCTCTGCCGGAAGGCGACGAAGAGCTTCGGCGGTGCGCGATTCGTATGGGATACGGGGTGGACCGACGTGCCGAGGCGCTCCGGGCGTTTGAAGTCGACCTGAAACGCCACACCGCAGGGGTGCATGAGGCGTTCCGATCCTTATTTTATGAGGCGGACCGATCGACGCTGCTTCGGAGGGCGTTGGCGGTGGGAGGCGGCCACTCCTCCCACCCCCGGGCAGCAACGCAAAAAAGGACCGGACCGGCGGGGCCACCGCCGGTCCGGCCTCAGACAGCGAAGAAGAAACGAAACGCTTAGTACATACCTTCCATGCCGTGGCTGTGTCCGGCATGTCCACCGGCCGGTTCTTTCTTCTCTTCCGGCAGCTCGGTGATCATCACTTCCGTGGTCAACATCAGGCCCGCCACGCTGGCTGCATTCTGCAACGCGGTGCGCGAGACCTTCGTCGGGTCGATGATGCCCGCCTTGATCATGTCGACATATTCATCCGTCGCGGCATTGAAGCCGGCATTGGCGTTCTTCTCTTCCCGCAACTTGCCGACGACGACCGAACCCTCGCTTCCGGCGTTGGCTGCGATTTGACGGACCGGCTCTTCGAGGGCACGCCTCACGATGTCGACGCCCACCTTCTGTTCAGCCGAAACGTCCTTCAGACTCTCGAGCGCCTTTACGCAGCGGAGATAGGCCGTCCCGCCGCCCGGGACGATGCCTTCTTCGACCGCCGCCTTCGTGGCGTGCAGGGCGTCTTCGACACGTGCTTTCTTTTCCTTCATTTCGGTCTCGGTCGCGGCGCCGACATTGATAACGGCCACGCCGCCCACGATCTTTGCCAGCCGCTCCTGCAGCTTTTCGCGATCGTAATCCGAGGTCGTCTCTTCGATCTGAGCCTTGATCTGCTTCACGCGGCCTTCGATCTTCTTCGGATCACCATGGCCTTCCACGATCGTGGTGTTGTCCTTGTCGATCGTGACGCGCTTGGCGCGGCCGAGGTCGGTGAGCTTGACGTTCTCAAGCTTGAGGCCGAGGTCTTCCGAGATCACTTGGCCGCCGGTCAGGATGGCGATGTCCTCGAGCATGGCCTTGCGGCGATCACCGAAGCCCGGCGCCTTCACCGCCGATACGTTCAAGGTCCCGCGGAGCTTGTTGACGACCAAGGTCGCCAGCGCTTCGCCTTCGACTTCTTCCGCGATGATCACGAGGGGCTTGCCCATCTTGGCCACCTGCTCCAAGACCGGGAGCAAATCCTTCATGCTGCTGACTTTTTTCTCATTGATGAGGATGAGCGGCTCGTCCATCACAGCTTCCATCCGCTCGGCATTGGTGACGAAGTAAGGAGAGATATAGCCGCGGTCGAATTGCATGCCCTCGACCACGTCCAGCGACGTCGTCATCGACTTGGCTTCTTCGACGGTGATGACGCCGTCTTTGCCGACTTTCTCCATCGCTTCGGCGATCAGATCGCCGATGGTCTTATCGTTGTTGGCGGAAATGGTGCCGACCTGGGAAATCTCGGTCTTCGCCTGACAGGGCTTGCTGAGCTTCTTCAATTCCGCGACGACTGCTTCCACGGCCTTGTCGATGCCGCGCTTGATTTCCATAGGATTGGCGCCCGCTGTGATGTTTCTCACGCCTTCACGATAGATCGCTTGCGCCAACACCGTAGCGGTGGTCGTTCCATCGCCCGCCGTATCGCTTGTCTTGCTAGCGACTTCGCGGACCAACTGCGCACCCATGTTCTCATAGGGGTTCTTCAGTTCGATTTCCTTTGCGACCGTCACGCCGTCTTTGGTGATGGTGGGGGCGCCGAACTTTTTATCGAGAATCGCATTTCGGCCCTTGGGACCCAGGGTCGCCTTCACGGCATCGGCCAACTGGTTCACCCCTTTCAGGATGGCAGCGCGCGCCGCTTCACTGTACATGAGTTGCTTTGCCATATGCTTCCTCCTTAAGTCGTCGTGGTGACGGTCAATTATAAGGCGTGACCGTTTAGTTGCTGAAAATGCCGAGGATGTCTTCTTCCTTCAGGATCAGGCAATCCTCGTCTTCGATCCGAAGCTTGCTGCCGGAATATTTGTCGAACAGGACTTGGTCGCCAACTTTCACGTTTTCGACCTTCTTGCCGACTGCCTGGACGATTCCCCGTTGCGGCTTTTCTTTGGCTGAATCCGGCACATAAATCCCGCCGGCAGTCCGCTCGAGTTCTTCCGTGTAAGTCACGAACACGCGATCCCCCAGCGGTTGAAAGTTCTTCGCAGCCGTTGACTTCTTTTCCTTCGCTTCCGTAGCCATACCCTGTCCTCCTTCTGGTAACGAGCGCCTCAGAGCCCGATGGTGATTGTGATGTACGCTGGAAATTCAGATCCGACGTGCCACTGCAAGGATTACCTGCAGAAAACTCGGGGAAGAGATAGCGCCACCTCGAGGCAAGTCAAGGGTAGAACTATAAAATTATTT
>DASTLA010000226.1:0-12592 GCA_035715525.1 Nitrospiraceae bacterium | reverse complement strand
CTCGTTTATTTCCTTCGGTATAGAGACGAATTGATCCGCTTCTCTTCGACGCCTCATACTGCGCGTTTCCGACGTCCATTCTTACAGGAGGTGTCCTGGATCATGAAAGTACACCCAAACATTTCTGTCTACCTCGTCGCGTTTATCCCATTCGTAACCATGCCGTTCGCCGCGGCCCAAGCGGCATCGTCTCCCACAACACCGCAATCGTCTGTACCCTCCTCTTCAGTCCGTACGACCGTCACCGTAACGTGGCAGCCCAACACCGAACCGGATCTTGCCGGGTACAAGCTCTACGTCGGGACCTCCCCGGGTGTGTTTGGCGCGCCAATCGTGGTCGGCAAGGTGACGTCGTATCAGGTTACCGGGCTCATGCCGGGCAACACATATTATTTTGCCGTCAGCGCCTATGATGCCAACGGCAATGAGAGCCAGCCCTCTGCTGTCCTCAGCACGAGTATTTATTAATACCGGGCCATTGCGAGCTCCGGTCGACGTACCTTTCGGAAGGTGCAGGCCGTTGTCTCGCGATGAGGGCGAACTGCTGTGGCACCTATAAACCAGCCTCCACTGGGGCCTTGCACCGGATCAGTTCTATCACCTAGAGTATGGCCGACCATCCCAAAACCAGGAGGGAACGATGGGCATGCTCACCGTGATGTGGACTGGGCTATTGTTGCTCGCCGGCTGCACGGGCCTTCCGAGTACGACGAGGACGGCCGTCGTTCACGAGCTGAAATTCAAAGACAAGCTGAGCCAGTCAGACTTATCGGCTCGCGTCGGGGATGAGATCCAGTGGACCAATCAGCGACCACTGGCCGTGCGAGTGGACTTTCCCGGGCTCACGCCGGACATGCTCAGCTGCCAGCGGGGATTTTCGAACTTCCTCGGCTTCACCAGGGGATTCAGCAATATCGCCCCTACGCAAAGCGCCAGTCTCTGTTTCAACAAGGCGGGCGTATACAAATACACGGCCAAAACCGACCCGGCCAAGACGGGAGGAAAAGCTCTCAACGAATCCGGCACCGTTCGGGTGACGGCTCCGACCGGCGCCCGTACGCGCGGTGAGGAATAGAACCGCATAACGGCACTCCCGCAGTCGGCTCGCTTCTCGTTCGTGCTTGACTCGCTCTCCGAAGGCCTGTAGTTGTTAGAGAGACTAGCCGTTGTTCTTGTCCAGCCGCATGCCCCGCCGGCGGACGCTCTTATCCCTATCACGCGCACATGCGATTGTCCCTTCGCTTCGTGCTTCCACTTGCAGCCGTATTGGCGCTCCTCGCCTATTTGGTGATTCCCCTGGTCGATGCGCTGACGATCCGGTGGTTCGTCCGGGATCTCGACATCCGATCGAAGCTCATTGCCAACACCATGGAGGCGTCCTTGGTCGACCTCGTGGCGTCCAATAAGCTGGATAAGCTTCGCTCCTATTTTGGACGCATTATTCAGGACGAGCGACTGTATGCCATTGGCTTCTGCGACTCCGACGATCGGCTGGCGGTGCGCACGGAGACCTGGCCCAAAGGTCTTGCCTGCGGCGATGTGGTCTCCGGTCCCTCGTACGCGGAGCAGGTTCGGGAGGTGTCTCGCAGAAAAGTGCATATTGCCGGCTTGCCGATTACGACGGAGCGCGGCCACCTCGGGCGATTGGTGCTCGTACACGACATGCGCTTCGTGTTCGAGCGCAGTGCCGATACGAAGTGGTACATCTTTTACTTCATTTTGCTGCTCGGCGTGACCGTGGCCGGCGTGACGGTCGCGATCGCGCATCTCAGCCTGAAAGGTTGGGTCGCCAGCGTCCGGACCATGATGCGGAGCCAGCATGCCGGAGATGACAAGCAGATGACGGCGGCGCCGGAGCTGCAGCCGGTGGCGCAGGACCTGCGGGAGCTGGTGAGCGATCTGCAGGCCGATCGTCGCATGCGTGACGAAATGCATACCTCCTGGACGCCTGCCAGCCTTCGAGGGATCCTGCATGACCAACTGGCGGGCGACGAAGTGTTGATCGTTTCAAACCGGCAGCCCTATATCCATGCCAGGCGGGACGGCTGCATCGAACTGCAGGTACCGGCGAGCGGGCTTGTCTCGGCGCTCGAGCCGGTGATGCGGGCTTGCTCGGGAGTATGGATTGCACACGGGAATGGGTCGGCAGATCGTGAGGTCGTGGATGCGCGGGACCATGTGCGGGTGCCGCCAGACAATCCCGCCTATGAGATCCGTCGCCTCTGGCTTAGTCCGGAAGAAGAGGCAGGTTATTACTATGGATTTGCCAATGAAGGCTTGTGGCCCCTCTGCCACCTCGCGCATATCCGGCCGACATTTCGTACGTCGGATTGGTTGCAGTACGTCGCCGTCAATCGACGGTTTGCCGAGGCTGTACAAGAGGAGGCGAAGACACCGGACCCGGTGGTGCTGGTTCAGGATTACCATTTCGCTCTGTTGCCGAAAATGGTTCGCGAGCGATTGCCCGGCGCCACGATCATTATGTTCTGGCATATTCCTTGGCCGAACGCCGAGCAGTTCAGTATCTGTCCGTGGCTGGAGGACATTCTGGAGGGCATGCTGGGGAGCAGCATCGTGGGCTTTCACACACGCATGCATTGCACGAACTTCCTCCAGGGCGTGGATCGATTCCTGGAAGCCAGAATCGCCTGGGAAGAGTCGACGGTCTCATACGGCGGGAAATTGACGGCGGTGAAGCCCTATCCGATTTCGATCGAGTGGCCGTCGCAATGGAATCGGGGACAGCTTTCCATCCCCGACTGTCGCGCGGCCGTGCGTCGGACTTGCGGCATGGACGCGGAGCGTCGGGTCGGCATCGGGGTCGACCGGCTCGACTATACGAAGGGAATCATCGAACGGTGTCTTGCCGTGGAACGGTTGTTGGAGTTGGAAAGCCGGTGGATCGGAAAATTTACCTTCGTACAGATCGGCGCTCCGACCCGGTCGGCCATCCCACAGTATCAAACCTTCGCGGACCAGGTACGAGCGTTGGTGGACCGAATCAACGCGCGTTTCGGCGCAGAGGGCTACCAGCCCATCTGCCTCAAGATGGAGCACCATGAACCACCGGAGGTGTATCGGTATTTTCGCGGGGCCGATGTGGCGGTGGTCAGCAGTCTCCACGACGGTATGAACTTGGTAGCGAAGGAATTCGTGGCCGCGCGTGATGATGAACAAGGAGTGCTCATCTTGAGTCGATTCACGGGCGCAGCCAGGGAGTTGCATGAAGCGTTGGCCATCAACCCCTATGACATCGACGAATGCGCGGCCGCCTTGCATGTGGCGTTGACGATGTCCCCGCAGGAACAGCAGGCGCGCATGCGAAGCATGCGGACGGTGATCCAGGATTGGAATATCTACCGGTGGGCAGGCCGCATGCTGATGGATGCCGCGCAGTTGAGGCAGCGGGAGCGCGTGTTGAAAAAAGTCAGGCGGTCCGCTCAAGCCGGACCGTGATACGCTGCCCCGTGAGGCGCTCTCCTCCGGGCCGGCGGGTACCTATGCTGCAGGAGAAATAAGGGCGTTAGAGCGTATCGCTCCACAGGGGGCTGACGGCGAAGGCGGCGTTGATGAGGCCCACGTGAGAATAGGCCTGCGGGAAATTCCCAAGCTGAGAACGGGTCTCCGGAACGAAATGCTCGGCAAACAGTCCCAAATGATTGGCTCCGGTCAATACCTGCGCCATGATGCGTTGCGCCTCGGCGATATGGCCCAGTTTCGCCAGTGCTTGCACGACCCAGAACGAACAAATCACGAAGCTGGACTGAGGGCGGCCGAAATCGTCCTTTCGAAGATAGCGGAAGTAAAATCCGGTGTCCTGCCCTCCGGCGCGGACGGCCAGTTCTTGAGAGATATGTTTCATCGTCGATTCGCAGACGTCCCGGTTCGGGAAACCCAGAATGGGGGCCTGGGCAAGCGATGCGTCGAAGGTGTCGTCGGCGGGCCCGTTGCGCAGCGCTCCGTCTCTCGAGGCCTTGAGGAGCGCCTGTTCGGCACGTCCTCGGGCAGCCGCAATATCGCTGGTCAGGGACGGCAAGAATCCTGCCCGCTGCATGCGATAGGCACGGTCCAGGCCTGCCCAGCACATCAAATTCGAGAAGGAATGCTCCTGCCAACCGTTTCGAATCTCCCAGAGGCCGGCATCCGGCTGACCGATGTTGCGCTCGCAGAGGCGAGCCAGATTGGCTACGAGCTGCTCGTGGTCTCTCGTCCGGAGGTCGTAAAATCGGTTGTCGCTGAAGATCGGCGCCAGCGTCAGCACTAATTCTCCATACACGTCGTTCTGCACATGCTCGGCTGCCTGGTTGTGGTTGCGTACCGGTGCGCTGCCGCGGAAACCCCTCCACTGTGGGTGTTCCGTTTCGGGCAACGGAAGGTCCTGACTGAGCGTATACACGGGAGCCAGCCGCTCTCTTGAGTGTTCGTGCGTATAGGCAATATTGAGAAGAAACTTGAGAAATCCCTCCATCTCTTCGAAATGGCCGAGGTTATGGAAGGCCGTGAGCGAGAAATAGGCGTCCCGAAGCCAGCAGTAGCGATAATCCCAATTTCGAGGTCCACTCGGTTCTTCGGGCAGACTCGTCGTGAGAGCGGCAAGAATGGCGCCGGTGTCCTCATAGCAGTGGAGTTTCAAGGCGAGCGCCGACCGAATCACCTCCTCCTGGTGGAGGACCGGAATCGAGCAGTGCTTCACCCACGTTCGCCAATATCTGACGGTCTGCTCCAAAAATTCGTGACTGACCTTCGCGAGATCGTCTTCGACGCCGAGGCCCCAGGTCAAGGCGAAGAAGGTTTTGTCCGTGAGCGCGAATCGTCGTTCCTCGTACAGATACGTGAGCGGCATGTTGGTCAGCAGCCGCAGATACTCTCCTCGGATGTCATAGCGAACGTGACTGTTGCCTCGCATGCCGCGGGCGTACTCCTTGGCCCAGCCGGTGACCGGACGGCAGCTCACCTGAATCGAGGGGGTACCGGCAAGAGGCTCCACGATCCGGAACAGGGCGGCCGGCCGATAGACCCGACCATACTGCTCGAAGCGGGGGCAGAAGTCCGTAATCCGGAACGTGTCGCCGGTGGACGTGGACACCTCGGTTACGAGAATATTTGTATTAGGTAGATAACGCTGGGTTGTCTTGACTTGGGTGGCGTCAATCGGGCTTGATATGGAAAAATGGCCTCCGTCCGGATCGAGCATCCGGCCGAACACCGGCTCGCTGTCGGGCCGAGGCAGGCAGAGCCAATCGAGGGAACCGCTTTCGTGGATGTGTGCCGAGACGTGGCAGTTGCCGATCAACCCGTACGGATACATGTGTCGACCATAAGTGATTTGTTCGTCAAAGTAAACGATCTGGCGTAAAAATGCGGCTCTCACTTCGCTTCATCCTTCCGCTTCTGCTGGTCTTGGGTGCAGTCGCCTATGGCGTGGTGCCGCTGGTGGACTCCTTGACCCTGAAATGGTTCACCCGAGACCTCGAAAGCCGCTCCCGGCTGCTGGCGAGCACGATGGAGGCGCCGCTGGCAGACTTGGTGGCCTCCCGGTCGCGCACGAAGATCTTCGCCTACTTTCACAAGGTCATTCAGGACGAACGGCTCTACGCGTTGGGATTTTGCGATACGCAGAACCGCCTCTTGTACCAAACCCTGACCTATCCCGACCAACTGTCTTGCGAGAGCCTTGCGCATCTGCCCGCCGGGACGTCGGAGGTCGTGAATCTTCCCCAAGGCCCCCTGCACGTGGTGGCGGCCACGATTCAGGCTGCGGGCAAGGCGCATGGTCGTTTGATGCTGGTGCACGACATGAGCTTCGTGCACCAGCGCAGCGCCGATACGAAGTGGTACATTTTTTATCTCTTCGCCGGATTGGCTGCCGTCATTTCATTGGTCACGGTGCTCGTGGCCCACATCAGCTGGCGCGGGTGGGTGGCCGGCGTCCGGGCGATGCTGAACCGGGGTGGGTTGCCTGGATTGAGCGGGCAGGTGCATTCGCCGGAGTTGCACCCTGTTGCGCAAGACCTCCATGAGCTGGTCCGCGAGCTGGAAGCCGACCGCCGGATGAGGGACGAGAGCCAAATCACCTGGAGCCCGGCCAGTCTGAAGACCATTCTGCATGAGCATCTGTCCGGCGATGAAATCCTGATCGTCTCCAATCGCCAGCCCTATATTCACAATCGTCGCGGCCAAAAGATCGAGGTGCAGACCCCGGCCAGCGGGCTGGTGTCGGCGCTCGAGCCGGTCATGCGGGCCTGTTCGGGAGTGTGGATCGCGCACGGTAATGGATCCGCCGACCGCGAAGTGGTGGATGTCCGCGATCATGTCAGAGTGCCGCCGGATCATCCCTCCTACGATATCCGACGCATCTGGCTCTCAGCCGACGAAGAGGCCGGCTATTACTATGGGTTCGCCAACGAGGGGCTGTGGCCTCTCTGCCATAACGCACATGTGCGTCCCACGTTCCGCACCTCCGATTGGGAACGCTACGTCTCGGTCAACGAACGGTTTGCCCAGGCCGTCATCGAAGAAGCCACGACGGATGACCCCGTCGTCCTGGTGCAGGACTACCATTTCGCGCTGCTGCCCAAGATGGTACGGGAGAAACTGCCGAACGCCACGATCATCATGTTTTGGCATATTCCCTGGCCCAACGCCGAAAGCTACGGCATCTGCCCCTGGCGAAAGGAAATTCTGGAAGGCTTGTTGGGCAGCAGTATCGTGGGATTCCATACCCGGGTGCACTGCAACCACTTCCTCTACTGTATCGACCGCATTCTCGAAGCGCGGATCGATCGGGATACCTCGACGGTGTCGTACGGGGGTAAACTGACGGCCGTCAACCACTACCCGATCTCCATTGAATGGCCCTCGCGCTGGACGGAAAACCAGCGTCCCGTGCCGGAGTGTCGCCAACACATCCGCGAGCGCCATGCGATGGGACCGGAGCGACTGATCGGCATCGGGGTCGATCGCCTGGATTACACGAAAGGCATCATCGAGCGGTTTATGGCGGTGGAGCGCTTGTTTGAATTACAGCCGGAGTGGATCGGCAAGTTTTCGTTCATCCAGATCGCCGCGCCCAGCCGAACCATCATCGATCAGTATCAACATTTCCATGATCAGGTGTACGCGCTGACGGAACGGATCAACAAACGGTTCGGGCGAGAGGGCTACGAGCCGATCGTGCTCAAGGTCAAGCACCATGAGCCGCCGGATGTATACGAATATTACCGGGCGGCCGAGCTGTGCCTGGTAAGCAGCCTCCATGACGGGATGAATTTGGTCGCCAAAGAATTCGTGGCGGCCCGCGACGATGAACAGGGGGTGCTGATCCTGAGCCAGTTCACCGGGGCGGTGCAGGAGCTTCCGGAAGCGGTGGTCGTCAATCCATACGACATTGACCAATGTGCGGCGGCACTTCATTTGGCCTTGACGATGAGTCCCGGCGAGCAGCGGGCTCGGATGCGAAGTATGCGAGGGTTGATCCAGGAGTTCAACGTCTACCGGTGGGCAGGACGAATGCTCATGGATGCGGCGCGCATGAGGCGCCGGTACCGGGTGATGAAGCAAGTGGGACAAACAGCCGGACTGGTGCGCTGATCCTCCATGCAGCATCTCCTGAGACCCTCGGGCAAGCGGGCGTTAGAGCATCTGATAGCAGACAAGTCCACGCTCTATGCCTTCGATTTCGACGGCACGCTGGCGCGGATCGTCCGCGATCGCAATGCGCCCAGGCTGTCGGAGCCGATCCGCAATGCGCTCTACGCCTTGAGCGCGCAGGCTCCCACCGCGATCATCTCGGGCCGTTCTCTCGCCGATCTTGCGCCCCGTATCGACGGTGCGGCTGCCCATCTCGTCGGCAATCATGGTCTCGAGGGATTGCATACCTCCGCCCATGTCATGCAACAGGCTCTTGAATGTTGTGAGTCATGGAAGCGTACCACCGGCAAATCGCATGATGTTCTCGGCCGGAACGGCGTGGTCGTAGAAGACAAAACCTACTCGCTGACCTTCCACTATCGGTCCGCCAAGTCCGCGCAGGCCGCGCGGGAGAGCATCTTCCACGTGATCGCGCAGCTCGGACCGCCGCCGCGCATCGTATTGGGAAAATCAGTTGTCAACGTGATCCCCCCTGCGACGCCGCACAAGGGGGCTGCCATGCTGGAGCTGATGCATCAACTCAAGAGCTCGGCCGCGCTCTATATCGGAGACGACGATACCGACGAAGATGTTTTTTCCCTGCCGGACGATCGGATTGTAACCGTACGAATCGGCCGGAAAGCGCGCTCCGCGGCGCGCTACTATCTCGCACGGCAAGGGGAAATCACGACGCTGCTGAACTGGCTCCTCACCGCCCGTGTATCGGCCGGTCTGAAGTAATCGACAGGGCGCTCTCTTCCGCCGTGCCCAACGGTATGGTGCGCCGCATCCAACTCCATGCCCTGGAGACTTCCCATGGAACGATACCGTGTCAAACCGGGTCGCCCGCTGCGTCTGGACAGTGCCGATGCCGAGGAGACCGGCGGCTACAGGAAGAACGAAGAGGGGAAGGCCAAGGCACAAGCAGCCACGGCGGAATTGGTGGCGAAACTGGATCGCCTGCAGGAACGACTTTACGCCAACGGCGGTCGCTCACTCCTGATCGTCCTCCAGGGCATGGACACCAGCGGGAAGGACGGCACGATCAAGAGCGTCATGTCGGGGGTGAATCCTCAAGGATGCAAGGTGGTCAGTTTCAAGGCTCCGAGCACCAAGGAGCTGGCTTATGACTTCCTGTGGCGGGTGCATCAAGAAGTACCGCCCAAGGGCTTTATCGGCATCTTCAATCGGTCGCATTACGAAGACGTTCTCATAACCCGCGTGCACGGGTGGGTGTCCAAGAAGGACGTACGGCGGCGGTTCGAGCAGATCCGCGAATTCGAGCAGCTGCTGGTGGAAAGCGGAACAGCCATTCTCAAGTTTTTTTTGCACATATCCAAGGACGAACAGAAGGAACGACTCGAAGCGCGGATCCGCAATCCGGAAAAGCGATGGAAATTCAATGAAGGCGACTTGGAAGAACGGAAGCTGTGGGAGCCCTACATGAAGGCTTTCAAAGACATGCTCTCTGCCACCAGTACGGCTTACGCTCCTTGGTATGTGGTGCCTGCCGACCATAAATGGTACCGCAACCTCGTCGTCGCCCGGGTGGTCGTGGAGGCCCTGGAATCGATGAGGCTCAAGACCCCTCCCCCGCCGGCGGACGTGGACTTTGCTAAGCTGCGCATTCGATGAATCTTGAGCGGCTGTAGCAGCCGGTCCGCTGGATTCGGGAGGCTGCCGGGAGTACACTGACGGCCACCATCCCCCCTCTAACCCGGAGTCTTCGACATGAACATCGTCATTCGCACCGCGCTGGTCGCCGTGTGGCTTCTGATCGGAACAGCCTTCCTGCACGCCGGAGATTTCGAAGGCATTCTCCACATGAAGACCACGCTGACCGAAATGAAGACGGCCTCAATGTCCGACTGGTATATCAAGGGAGATGTCGCCCGTATGGAGCGGTCTCACGAGGAGGGGCAAGGTTCCGCGATGATCATGGACGGCCAAAAGCGCTCGATGATCATACTGATGCCGGAAAAGAAGGTTGCGATGGAATTCACTCTCGATGCGACAAGCGACACCATGGCCGAGCACATGAAAGAAGAGTTCGAGAAGAAAGTCGTCGATCGCACCGGCAAGACGGAGAAGATCGCCGGCTATCCATGCGAAGTGTGGCGAATCAGCGACAAAGAAACGAAAAAGCTCGAGCACGAGATCTGCGTGGCCAAGGGGTTTGGACGGGGTGCGACGGCATTCCTGGATCCCAAGCGTCTGCAGCAATCCTCACAGCCGTCTTGGGTCAAGCAATTGGCCAAGGAAGGCGGCTTCGGGATGCGCAGCATCGGGTACGACGATCTTGGTAAAGAAGCATCGCGCACTGAAGTGGTCAGTGTTGAGAAGAAGAGGCTCGATGCCAGCCTATTCGTCGTGCCCGCCGACTATACGCGGCAGAATATGGGCGACATGGTGAATCGGATGAAAGCGGCGCGCGAGCAGATGCAGCAGAAGCAAGGACAAAAACAGCCGGATTTCGAAAAACTGATGCGAGACGCTGAACAGCGACGAGCCCAGCGCCAGGGCGAAGGCGGTTCCGGAGCAGACGCACCCCCACCCGAGGCAGCGGAGATGATGCGCAAGATTCAGGAAATGATGAAAAAGCAGCAGGGAAGCGGCCAATAGCAGCAATTCGGCTGGAGGAGGCAGACGCTGAGTTCGTGCTTGACAGCTTTTTCTAACAAGCGTAGAGAAGCAAATGCGGCCCTATCTATAATGAGTTGATGCGGAGTGTCGGACAGACCGTACGGCTGTCGACCAGGCGCCGCTCTAAGTCACACTGCAGAGAGGAGGGTGGATGATGGACGATACGACTCCACCTGACCCGGCAGGCCCGCCGATTGAGCGGCGGGCGTCTCATCGGTCGTACCAGCTGGTTCTCCGCCGGCGGTGCCAACGGCACACAGGACGCGACGTTCGGTAGCTTTCGTGTCATCCGCCCTGAGTTCGAGAACTCTTCGCTGGTACCTTCTTCGGTTCACTCGCGATCTAGTTTCGTGTATGGGCCCGACCGATCCAGAGGCGCTTCTCCGTCACATTCGACGGGTCTTTCCAGGGCCGCCATAATTTCATAGAGCATCGGCGTCCCAAGCGCCGCAAGCGGGCTCCCGTCCGGACGGGAGCCCGACTTGTATGTATTCTAGACAGCAACCGGGCGGTTCGGGGCCTAGGGCCGAATTCCCAGTTGACAGACTTGTTCATCGGCGTATGATAACGCCGTGGTCCACAGTTGAGAGTTCGTTCACTGTGACGGAATATCGAGCGGTGCGCGCCCGCTCCATCTCCGCCACTCCTCAAACGGGGAGGTTCACAATGGAAGAACGCAGTCCACCGGGCCAGAGCGGCCCGTCGAACTGAGGGCGGGCTTCACGTCGGTCGTCTCTTCACCAGTTTCTTGGCTGTGTCTCTCGGCACATTGACCAAACAGGAACGATAGCCTGTATCTCCAATAGAACTGGGAAGCGGGGACGAGGAACACAAGCGCCTGGGATTATCATCCCCCGACAGGAAACCCTGTACCGTCTTTTTCGATCGGGTCTACTCGCACAACAATTGAACGATTATCGGCGTCCTAAGCGCCACCCACGGGCGACCTCCCACCGTAGTGAAGGGTCGCCCGTGGCATGTTGAGCGCCGCTTTATTTCTGCCGTTCCCGTACTCCTTGGCATACGGCAAATCCTTAGGGTTCCGCAAAGCCTTTAGATGGAGGTGCCGCATGTCATTTGTTCAGCGCCTGCTGCATGGCGACTTCGTGAATCCCGCGACGCTGATCGGCGCGGCATTCTACGCCTTCTTGTTCATCCTGTTGGCCTGGTTTTTGGCACGGATGATCCGGTTGGCGGTGAGGCGGGTCGATCATCTCCTGATCGATCATACCGCCTCTGCCCTACTCGTGCGGTTGGGACAGGTCGTTGTTTATACGTTGGCTCTGATCCTCTACATGAATGCGATTCCCCAACTGCATGCATTGGGTACGGCCTTGCTTGCCAGCGCCGGTGTGGCGAGTATTCTATTTGGGTTGGCGGCCCAAAGTACGTTGAGCAACTTGGTCTCCGGCTTCGCGCTCTTGTTTTATCAGCCCTTCGAGGTGGGAGACCGCGTGCAACTGGCGGCTCCAACAGGATTGGAGACCGGCATCATCGAAGAAATGACGATGGGGTACATCGTGGTCAGGACGGCGGATGCGAGGTCGATCGTGGTCCGAACAGCGTAGCGGCGAATCAGGTGGTGGTGAAGCTGGTTGCGACATAACAGGCTGGTCTCGTCAGCGTGGTTCGCACCTCGCCGATGATCGAAAGAGATAGGGCTTGGCGCGTACGAATATTACGCCGGCCGTCGTTCAAATGCGGTCCGGGAAGTCGGAAATGATTCCGTCGACGCCCACATCTCGCATGCGCTGAATGTCTTGCGGATCGTTGACGGTATAGACGAAGACCCGCTTATCCAGATTACGGTACGTCTGGAGCAGCGGCGGCGTCACCGTCCCATAAGGCAGCCCGACATGGGTGGCCGCGATCGTCACGGCATCCGCCACCGGATCCGGAGGCAGCGGGTCTCCAAGCAGCACCATGACCTGTGCCGATGGGTCGGCCTGGCGAAGGCGCTGTAGCTCATCCAGCAAAAAGGAAGCATAGATCAAGGGACCGGTAAATCCGGAACGCTTCACGATCAAGCCGGCTTCGGCGCCAATCCCTTTCACCTTCAATTCCAGAACCAAGCCCAACGCCCCGTTCGCAATCTCGAGCGCTTCCTCGAGCGTGGGAATCCGCTGCCAGTTGCCCGCATTGAGCCGCTGCAGCTGGTCCAGCGTCATCTCGGCGACCAGACCCGTTTTGTTCGTCGTCCGGTCGACGCTCTCGTCATGGAGCAACACGAGATGCCCGTCCGAAGTTTCCCGCAAATCGACTTCGATAAGGTCGGCATGGCAGGCTCGGGCTTTCCAAATGGACGCCAGAGTGTTTTCGG
>DASTLA010000225.1:0-4298 GCA_035715525.1 Nitrospiraceae bacterium | reverse complement strand
CACGCGGCGGCCTTCGAAGAAGCCGTCGGTCATGCGAAACGTGGCGGTCCGTTTCTTCAGATCGATACTGATGAGCCGGTCGTGATGGCCGCTCGCGTTCCGGATCTGCGGCGCATTCAACACCACGCCGTTCGGCAACTCGATCAGCGGTGTGTAAAGAGGCTCCCCGATGGCCCCGGGTTTGGCTTCTTGCGGCGGGAACCCCGTCGCGCTGGGAGTCACGATCCGCTCCGGAGCGAAGTCGACGCTGCCGAGAAAATGGACGTAGCCGTCGATCATCGCCACTTTCTGCACCGCCAGCGTGCCCTTGCCATTGGCCATCTTCGGGCTCCAATGCACGCCTCGCTTCTCGGCATCGGCCCGATCCGACGATTCGGTCACGACGAACCACACCGGCTCGCCGTTGCGTCTGCCTTCGAAGATCGGCAACGTGACTTCCGTGAAGTCAGCATTCTCGACGGCGCTTTTCAACAAGAGCCGGTGTCCCTGCTTCATACTCTCGGCATGGGCTCCACCGGCGAAGGACGTCATGGTAAACGCGACCGCAAGGCCCAGGATGGCCAGCTGCTTGCTCTCGCTCTTCATGGCTGATCTCCTCGAATGAAAAGATGGTTGATTCCACCTTCCGAGCGTGAGTCGCCGGCAGGCGGAAGACCTTACAGCACTCCTTTCGAGGGACAGATAGCAGTTGTAGTCGTCGCTACCGCTGTTCGGGCGGGATCGCCTTCAGCCTCGTCAGGAGCGCGCGATGGGCGGAGAGATCGACGGGTCGGTGTTGCAGCCTGGTGCTTGCCGGGTCTTTGCCTAGATAGTTGTCATCCTTCCAATTTTTCGACGGTCTGACGGGTCGGGGCACGAATCCGCCGCCGCAGTTCGGGCAGACATTGTGCAGCACTTGCTCGACGCAGGCGGCGCAGAAGGTACATTCATAGGAGCAGATGCGCGCCTCCAGTGAATCTGGCGGTAAGGATGTATTGCAGTGCTCACAGGTCGGCCGAAGTTCCAGCATGATCGATCCTTTCCTCATACGAAGGTGGGCCGAGCGCATTCTACCATTCGAAGTAGGCGGGTCTATGGCCGATGGGGATGACTGGCGAGGGGTGGGCATACTGGAACCATCTGAGCACTGGTGCACGTCGCTGTCGCCTCCCGCCCTTCCATCTTCCACATGTGCTCCGCGGCCGTCGGTAAAATTCCGACAATTCCTCTCGGCGGGTCGGCGGCTCAAGGTCTGTCGTTACCTGACCGATAAGCTTCGGCCATGAGAAACATCGCGCGCGCAGGCCGGCCGGCACCACGCAGTCAGGATCAACGAGCTGTGATCCAGCCTTAGACCAGTCCAAGTCAGGCCATGTCTGTCGGATTATCCAGGACAGCATCCGAGGGTTCGGTCTGCGGGGACACGCAGGACATCACGACGACGCTGGCACTCACGCGTTGGCCCATGAAAAAAGGGGAGGGATTGGATGACAACGATGCTACGAGAGATTGATGCGCGGACCAATTTGGCCGGCACCAATCAAATCGAGCTCCTGCTCTTTCATCTCGGGACCAAGGAGACGTTCGGGCTGAATGTCTTCAAGGTTCAGGAAATCGTCACCATGCCGACTATCACGCATTTGCCCGAGACCGATCCGCGGATTCTCGGCCTGGTAACCATACGCAACAACTCGATCGCGGTCGTGGATCTGCATGCCTGCCTCAAACTGTCGGCTGCGGAGACCGCCGGCTCCAAAGGATTTCTCGTGCTCACGCATTACAGCAACAGTGTCCAGGCGTTTTACGTGAGCGACGTGGATCGCATCATGCGGACCTCCTGGACCGAGATCAAAACCCCGCCGGCGGTGATTCGGGCTCAAAGCCAGGGCATGATCACCGGCGTCACGGTCGATGACCGCGGGCAGACAATTTTGATTCCGGACGTCGAGAAGATTCTGATGGATTTGCAGCCTGCCCATCAGGACGGCACCTACGCCCGCATCACGGCACAGCCGTCGATTCACCAGAAAACCGTGCTGTTTGTGGATGATTCCAGTGTCGCGCGGACCCAGATCCGAAAGACCCTCGAACAGATCGGCGTTCGATTCGTGCAGGCCACCACCGGTCAAGAGGCCTGGCGCTATCTCAGCGCATCCCTCGAGGAGGGGCCGGCGTCGGGGCCCCCGCAGGTCGATCTGGTGCTGAGCGATATCGAGATGCCGGAGATGGACGGATTTACTCTTACCCAACATATCCGCGCTACCCCGGCCTTGTCGCGCATTCCCGTGATTCTCCATTCGTCCTTGACCGGCCAGTGCAATCAAAAGAAGGGCCAGCAGGTGGGAGCCACCGACTATGTGACGAAGTTCGAGCCGGAGCAGTTGGCCTTGGCCGTTACCCGACATCTCGGCTAGAGGGAGCGATTCATCACTTCACCGCAAGGAGGCATCCAGCACATGCAGATGTTCGGAACGTTCAATATCGGGGGAAAATTTCTCCTGGCCATCGGGACGGTCGCCGCGGGACTCATCGCCTTGGGGTTGGTCCTGCTTCGCCAGCAGGAAGAGGCCAAGCTGGAATTCATGCTCGAGCAGCGGGGGCAATTCCTGGAAGCGCAGATCCGAATCATGCGCACCTATCTGGCCCAGAATTACGTTGCAAAACTGCAACGCTCGAAAATCGCGAAAGACATCGTGATCGCCAAGGACCACGCCGGCAATCCCGATGCGATCCCGATACCGGCCACGGCGATCCGCGAAATGGGCGAGGAGGCCAATAGAAGCGGTGACTACAATGTCCGGCTCGTTGCTCCGACGCCCCTGAACCCTGCGAACGCTCCCAAGGATCCATTCGAAACAGACGCGCTCGACGCCATCATGGCCGGTGCTCCGAGCTATTCCCGCACGGAGGAGGTCAACGGGACGCTGACGTTCCGGCGGGCGACAGCCGACAAGGCGACGACCAACGCCTGCATCGGCTGCCACACCGAAGCCCGCGTCGGCGATACGCTTGGAGCGGTCATGATCAACATGAACATGACGAGGGGGAAGGCGGCCTCGGAGGAGTCGCTCCAAAAAACCACGATGCTGATGATCGGCATCGTGCTGGCCATGCTCCTATTGACCTATACCATGCTTCGCTTCATCGTCCTCAAGCCGCTGAAGTCGATCGCGATCATCACCAGCGACATCGCGCGAGGGGAAGGAGATCTCACCCGCCGCGTTCCGGTGAAGGGCCACGATGAAATCGCGAGCTTCGGACAGTCCTTCAACCAATTCATCGAAAAACTCCAGCATATGGTCAGGAAGGTCTCGCACGTCACGGATCGCGTCGCCTCGGCTTCGGTGGAACTCTCCGCCAGTGCCGCGGAAATTTCTACGGGCACCGACTCACTCACGGCTCGGACCACCCAGACCGTCGTCGCTGTGGAAGAGATGAACGCGACGGTGAGCCAGGTGGCACAGAGTTCCTCTCAAGCGGCCACGATCGCTCAGCAGACGGTCGAGACGGCCAAGGAGGGAGGGGGCGTGGTCCAAAGCACGATTGCGGGCATGGAACAGCTTTCCCAAGCCGTCACCCAGAGCGCGACGATCATCGCGGACCTGGGCCGCTCGTCCGATCAGATCGGAGAAATCGTCCGGGTCATCGAGGAGATCGCCGATCAGACCAACCTGCTTGCGCTCAACGCTGCGATCGAAGCCGCTCGGGCCGGCGAGCAGGGCCGTGGTTTTGCCGTGGTGGCCGACGAGGTTCGCAAGTTGGCAGAACGGACCACCAAAGCCACGAAAGAGATCGGCGACATGATCCGGCAGATCCAACAGGACACGCAGGGGGCGGTGACGTCCATGAATCAGGGAACTCAGCGGGTCGCCGACGGCGTGCAACTGGTCAACAAAACCGGAGAAGCTCTCACGCGCATCGTGCAGATGGTGTCCGAAAGCGCGGACATGATCCGGCAGATTGCCGTGGCATCGAGCGAGCAATCCATCGCCACGCAACAGATCGCCCAGGACATCGAAGCGGTGGCGAAGGTGACCAAGGAGTCGGCGGCCGGGGCCAATGAATCCGCCAAGGCCAGTCAAGACCTGAGCCAGATGGCCGTCGAGCTGCAGGGGATTGTGGGAGCGTTCAAGATCTGACGCGATGCAGACATGGCCGCGCCAGGCTGCGCCTAGTCATGGTGAACGACCTATGGACGAGAAGATGCATGGAAGGCGGTAGTTTGGGCGATCCTCTTGCCGTATGACCGTCGAGCACTCTGATAGCACAGTGAAATCATATTTTTACTTCCCTTTTTTGCCCTTTGAGGGTTTCTTTGA
>DASTLA010000224.1:0-5071 GCA_035715525.1 Nitrospiraceae bacterium | reverse complement strand
TTCCCGGTTCGAGTAACCCGCACACTTCTCCTCAGTGCCGGATAGTGATAGGCTACCACCGTCCTCAACGGCATACGACATCCCCTTGCGCGGTCTGCCTATGGTTTCGGCAACCCTTCTGATCGTCGAAGATGAAGAGCGCATGCGGCGTCTGTTCGAGTTGGTGCTGAAACCGACCGGATACGAATTGCTGTTTGCCGCGTCCGGTGCCGAAGCCCTCCGTCTGATTCACGAGCAAACCGCAATCGACATGATCATCACCGATCTTCAATTGGGAGCTGTGTCGGGAATGGACATCCTCGACGCCGCGCGGCAAGACATGCCGGACGTGCCGGTCCTCATCATTACCGGTTATGGCACGGTCAAATCGGCAGTCGAAGCCATGCAAAAAGGCGCCTACGATTACATCTCCAAGCCGGTGGACAACGACGAACTGAAAATCGTGATCGCCCGGGCACTTCAGCTAAAGCAACTCGCACGCGACAATCGCACGCTTCGAGCGGGCCTGCAGGAACGATACGGCTTCGATCGAATGGTGGGCCGATCCAGTCAGATGGAATTGGTCAAACAGCTGGCAAAAGAAGTCGCACAAACGCATTCCACCGTGCTCATCACCGGCGAGAGCGGAACCGGCAAGGACCTGCTGGCCCGCGCAATTCACATGGCCAGCCCGCGTGCACAAGGCCCGATGGTGGCCTTGAACTGTGCCGGCATTCCGGAGCACCTGCTGGAGTCTGAGCTCTTTGGGTTTGAGAAGGGTGCTTTCACGGACGCCAAGAAAGGCAAGCCTGGCCGCTTTCAGCTCGCTGATCGAGGCACGCTGTTCTTGGATGAAATCGGCGAAATGAGCATGGCCGCGCAGGCCAAATTGCTGAGGGTCCTCGAACACCATGTCGTGGAACCGCTCGGCGGCGTCCGCAGTGTCAAGGTCGATATCCGGGTGATTGCCGCGACCAACCAAGAACTGCCCGAGCTCATCAAGCAGGGCCGGTTCCGGCTTGATCTGTATTATCGATTGAATGTGTACCAGCTTCGCATGCCGTCTCTACGAGAAAGGCCGGAAGATATCGAGCCGATCTTGGAGGCATTCTTAGAGACCGCACGCCGCGAACGAGGCAGTCCGATCCGCGCCATCAGTCCGGCCGCGCTGAAAATCCTGAAAGTCTATCCCTGGCCCGGAAATGTCCGCGAGCTGCATAACGTGGTCGAGTGGCTGACGATTACTTGCAAGCAGGCAGAAATCGGTCCGGAGCATCTTCCGGCCTCGCTCACATCCATGGAACCTCACGGGCTGTCCGTCGGGGCGCCGTCGCCGCCCTCGCTGCTTTCGCTGGGCCTATCGGTGGAGGAAGTCGAAAAGGCCATGCTGCAGGAAGCGCTTCAAAAGAGCGGCGGCAACATCTCCGAAGCCAGCCGCCTGCTCAAAGTCACGCGCAATACGCTTCGCTATCGGATGGCCAAGTACAACCTCTCACAGCCGCCAGGGTGATGCGACCACACAAGAGGACCGGAGGGCTTCAAAGAAAATTCTTCTTTGCATTGCTGACGGTCGGCACGGTACCGGGCATCGTCGCCCTGTGGGCCACCTATCACTTCAGCACCGCCAGCGTCAAAGAGGCCATCGGCGAGGGGGTAGAGGAAATCGCTCGTTCCACTGCCCTCCGCCTGGCCACTGCCATCGATCATGAAATCGACCGAGCCGTCCGATTGGCCCTCGTCCCGGCCCACATTCGCCAGCCCGTCATCCGCTCCAATGCCCGGGTGCGGAGCAACGACGGCGCAACCGCTTCAGACCCGCCTGCCGGCCGGTTTCAAACCGATTCTGCGGAGACCGGCCGGTACCTGCGTGAATGGGCTGGGGAATCCAGTCACTACGTGCGCATCCTGGTGGTCGACCGGCAGGGCAACGTGATCGCATCCACCGAGGACGGCGCCGCAGACCGGCACAACGATCAGTTATGGTGGCGGGAAACCATGCAGGCGCCGGCGAGAACCTACTACGTCGGTCCTTTGACGTCGGATGCCCCAGGGGGCGAACCGGTGTTCCACATTGGCGTACCGATTCTCGATGATTCGCACCGGACTCCGATCGGCGCAGTCGGACTGGTGATCCGCAGGGAGTTTCTGACGGCGATGATTTTGCCCATCCGGGTGGGCGATACCGGCCACGGCATGTTGATGGACACGCAAGGCACTCCGCTGATCTGCCCCGTCTTGCCGCCTACCGCCCATCTCATTCCTCAGTCACTCATGATCCGACTCGCCGGCACACAGCCCCTCTGGCTCGTAGCCGAGGACGACGCGCATGGCGGACATGATGCCATCGTCGGTGCCGCCCCAGTCGAAATCAGCCACGCAATCACCCGATCCAGCTTGGGCGCAGAGCGTTGGTATGCGTTCATCCGCCAAGCTCCGGAAGAATCCTACGCCCCCGTGTACGCCTTGCTCACCACGGTCGGATTGATCGGATTCGGGCTGGTGGTCGTCCTCTCTTCGTTCGGCTTTGTCGTCGGACACCGCATCGTGCAGCCCCTGACGGCGCTGCAGCGCGAGGCCGAGGCATTGCGGCAACAACTTACCCTTTCTCCCTCCGGACTGCCCGCCGAACAGTCGAATTCGGCCGCGCTGGACTATCGGACCGGCGATGAAATTGAAGACTTAGCGGAAAGCTTCGTCGCGATGCGGGGGGTGCTGGAAGACAATTTTCGGACGATCAGCGCCCAGCAGCGAGAACTGGTGCAGCGTGAAAAATTGGCATCCGTTGGGCAGTTACTGGCTGCGCTCGCCCATGACATACGGAACCCCCTCGGCGTCATGCGGAGTTCCGCTCAGCTGATTTTTGACGGGAACGAGGAGCAGGGCGTTCGCCAGGAAGTCGCCCGTTACATCATCGACGAGATCGATAAGCTTTCCCATCGACTGAATGATTTTCTTCGCTACGCCAGACAGAAGCCACCCGATTACAGGCTGGTTTCAGCCGAAGACATCGTACGGTCGGCCTTATGGCAATGGGAGGCGCAAGGAGGAATCCAGGGGATCCAGATCGATTGCCGGTTCGCCGATGCGTTGCCCCCCGTACGAACCGATCCGGAACAAATCAAGGAAGCATTGATCAATCTTCTTCACAATGCCCGTGAAGCCATGCCGCAAGGAGGCGATCTGACGCTTAGGACCAGCCGAGACGGACCGGCGAATGTGGCGATCGAGGTCATCGACAGCGGGACGGGCATTCAACCGGAGCACTTGTCTCGTATTTTCGAACCGTTTTTCACAACCAAGGAATACGGCACCGGATTGGGCCTGACCAATGTGAAACGCCTCGTCGAGGAAAACGGCGGATCCTTGGCCATTCGCAGCACGGTGGGTGCCGGTACAACTGTGACGGTGCGCCTCAGCGCTGCGTCGGCCGATCAGCCCGATCGGCAGGCTTAGACCTTCTTCGCATACTTGCCGAAACGGTCCGGAAGCAGCAATCCGGTCGCTTTCAAGTTCTTGGCCTGAATAGTCTGCTGGACGGCTTGAATTCTCGAAGAGAAGTTCGGATGGGTCTTGAAGAACGCCCGGTCGTCACCCTTCAGTTCACGCAACCTGCCCAGCAAGGTCAGGTAGGCGGCGGCATCGTACCCGACCCGCGCAGCAAATTCGTCACCCAATGCGTCGGCTTCCGTTTCCTTGTCCTGGTCCAACCCTTCGTCGAGGAGTTTTTTGACCGCACCATCAATGATGCTTTTGAAGGCCGCAGGGTTCGCGTTCGCATAGGCCATCCCGGCCTCCGTGACACCGGCCAGGCGCTTGCTTCGCTGAATCACGTCGAGAATGTGCTTTTGACTCACATGCGCGATCTCGTGCCCCAACACAGCCGCGAGCTCGGCCTCATTGTGGACCTGTCGCAGCAGCCCGCGGGTGACGAAGATGTAGCCGGCCGGCGCGGCAAAAGCGTTGATGGAATTATCCTCCAAGATGGCAAAGCGGTAGGCGATGTCGGGACGGTCCGACGTGTTGGCCACGGCCCGGCCCACTAAATTCACATAACGAAGTAATTCTGGTTGGTCTACGGTCCCGCCGTATCGCGCGATGACTTGAAGCGCGATGGCTTGCCCGATCGAGGATTCCTCCTCGTAGCCGATCGGCAGCAGACTGCTGACGACGCTCCCGGTCCCGTGAATCACGTTGGCCAACCGGGGATTTCCGGATTGCCGTGCAGCACCTTCGGCCGCGCGTTGCACTTCAGCGCAGCTGCCGAGGCTCAGTGCCAAGCCCACCATCGCCGCGAGTATGATCGTCTTATTTCGCATATTCACCGAGCCCCCCCTCACGCAGGAAATCCTCCACCTCCTGATCTGGTATCTGATAGGACGTCATGCGATCAACGGCCTCTCGATCTTTTGGCGAAATGCCGGTGCGGTTGGCATAGCCTTCGGAAGCCTTGTCGAGGCCACGGGCCCCGGCTGACGCCGTCGTGGCCGAGGCATCCCCTCCCCGCATGCTCTGTCCTAACTTGGCCAGCGCGTCGCTGCTGCCCGACGGTTTCGTGGACGACAGCTTGTTGTTGTAAATCCAGCCTCGCGCGCCGACCGACGTCTTCACCTCGACCCACGCTCCGTCGCGTCCTACCACCTCCAAGGAATCGCCGAATTTGACGCTCGCGACCACGGCGTCCAAGGAGGTCTTTCCCGCACGGAGTTGCGCCGTCTTCGCTTGGACATACATCGTTTCGGCGAACGCTGCCGTCGCGCTGCATACCAGCCCGATCGCCAGGCTCGTTACCATCCACAAGATGCGACTAGATCGTCCCACGGTAACCTCCCCTTCATCCCTTACACCGCAAGCCCGTCGCTCGTCGGGTGCCGCCCGAGGGCTACTTCGACTTCAGCTCGTAGACGCCATCCCAATCGACCGAGGGTGGCTCTTTCTGATAGGCGAGCGAGCGCTCCAAATACACTCGGGAAGGACCATCAGCCGGGTCCCTTGCGAGCGCCTCTGCAAATCGAGTGTGGGCGAGGGAAAACTGTCGTTGCTTGTAGGCTACCAACCCGTCCTGATAGATGCCGATGACGGCTCGCTTCTGGTC
>DASTLA010000223.1:0-9475 GCA_035715525.1 Nitrospiraceae bacterium | reverse complement strand
GGACCGCCGCATTCTCCCGCCGTTAAAATCCCTGAACCGGTCCGTGCAAGAACGAACCCGCTCCGACAGCGGAAGGGACTTGAAAGAGCTCAAAGTCGCATTGGGGCAAGCGTTGGATCAGTTCGACGGGACGCATACCGAGGAATGACGAAGACGGATCAGCCCTTGGGCGCCCGAAAACATTCTGCGGTGTGGTCGTTCACCATGCCGATCGCCTGCATGTAGGCATAGATGATCGTGCTGCCGACGAAGCGGAAGCCCCGCTTCTTGAGATCCTTCGAGAGCGCATCGCTTTGATCGGTCGTGGCCGGCACTTCGTTTATTGCCTTCCGCCGGTTGATTTTTTGCCGGCCATCGACGAATCCCCAGACATACCGGTCGAACGATCCAAACTCTCGTTGCACGGCCAGAAAGGCCCGAGCGTTCGTGATCGCTGCATCGATTTTGAGGCGATTGCGGATGATGCCTGGGTCCTGGAGCAGCGATGCTTTTTTGCTCGCCTTGAAGCGCGCTACTTTTCGCGGATCGAACCCGGCAAATGCCTTGCGATAGCCTTCTCGGCGAAGCAGAATGGTCTCCCACGTCAGCCCTGCCTGCGCTCCCTCCAGCATCAGCATTTCAAAATGTTTGCGATCATCGTGAACGGGGCGGCCCCATTCCTCGTCGTGATATCGGATCAGATGTGGTTTCCGGCCCACCCAGGCGCACCTCGTCCGGCCGTCTGATTGTCCTGCCGCTGCAGCGCCATCCCGACTCATCGAACCGCTCTTTGGCTGATGACGGCCACGATGGAGCAGACCGGACTCGGACGCCAAAACCACAGTCCCGGTCATGGCCGCCTCAACAGATTTGTGTCCCGCTCTTGCCACGCTGAATCTCCACGACAATCGACCGCCGCAAAGTACGTGGTCGAGCTGCCACTGTCAATCCATGGACTTGTTCCGGCGGTCGAGATGCGTCCTCTCCGGCGGCGTCACCGCGATCCGGCTGCACGTCCGGCCAGGTAGCCTGTGGCCCAAGCCCATTGGAAATTGAACCCGCCGATGCGGCCGTCGCAATCGAGCATCTCTCCGATGAGATACAGCCCGCGCAGGATCTTGGATTCCATCGTCCTGAAATCCACCTCATCGAGCGGAATCCCCCCCGCCGTCACTTCGGCAAAATTCCAGCCGCGATCACGCGCGACAGGCAGCGGAAATCGGGTCAAGCTCATCAGGAGCCGCTCGCGGTCCGGCCGTGGAATTTGCGAGATGGGCCGGTTGATGTCGCAGGAGGCATATCGCGCAATCGCAGCGCCGACCCGTTCCGGGAGCAGGCTCGCGATCGTATTCAGCAACGAACGGCGGGGGACGTGCGCTGCCTCGCGCAGCAGCCATTCCCGCGCTTGATCGGCGGTACGGCCCGGCAAAAAATTGACATGAATCTCCGCAGGTTTCCCGGACGCCTTCGCGAGCGTCCAGACGCGGCTCGCGTCCATGATGACCGGCCCACTGACGCCGAAATGAGTCCACAACAAGCTGCCGGTACGCCGATCGACCGTTCGTCCGTCGATAGTCGTTACCAATTCGACTTCCACGGACGAGCCGGACAGCGTCCGGTGGAAACAGCTCTCCTCGAGCACGAGCGCGACAAGGGCCGGGACGGTGACCGTGACTCGATGCCCGAGACGACGCGCCAATTCATAGCCGGCGCCATCGCTTCCGGTTCGCGGCAGCGATCGCCCGCCGGTGGCCAGGATCACGCGTCGCGCCGGTATCTCTCCCTGGAGATGCCTCACGGCAAACGCCGGTTGAAGCTCCATCTCCGTCTCTCCGCTGCTCACCATCTGCGTCACCGCCTGCACCCGATGATCGGGACAGAGAACGACTCCCAGGGCGCGGCACCTACCCCGCAAGGCTCGCAGCACGGTACGCGCGTCATCCGTCGTCGGAAAAAGCTTGCCGCTTTCCTCACGTTTCAGTTCCACACCGAGCGAGGAAAACCATCGGACGGTATCCGGCACCGGAAAAGCCGACA
Source organism: Nitrospiraceae bacterium (assembly GCA_035715525.1). Classification (GTDB taxonomy): domain Bacteria; phylum Nitrospirota; class Nitrospiria; order Nitrospirales; family Nitrospiraceae; genus JAHBWI01. The sequence continues at coordinate 7,459 of DASTLA010000223.1, read as the reverse complement.
GCACGTTGCGAACGAGATGGCGCGTTCCGAAGAAATCGTCCGCGGTGACGGTCTCATGGGTGACGTTGCAGCGCCCGCCCCCCGACACCAGGATCTTGGCCCCCACGCTCTTGGCGCCGTCGAGGACATAAACCGATGGCCGAGTCGGCTGTTCCGCCGCAAAAATGGCGGCCGCCAATCCGGCAGCGCCGCCACCTACGACACAGACATCCACCGTCGATATGGGCTCACCCATGGAGGTTAGCGCAGCACGACCCGCTGCAAGAGTGCGAACCCTGCCGGCCATTCTTCCAATGCGCTCTCGGCATTGATATGGCCAGCCGCTCCGATGTCGACGAACTCGCTGCCCCATCGCGCCGCGCAGCGGGCGGCGAAATCGACGGATCCGAATGGATCGTTGCTGCTGGCGACCACTAGACTGGGAAAGGCCAACTTAGTCGAAGGAACCGGTTGAAACCCTTGCGCAGCGGGTGGAAAGCTCGGAGACGTAGGGTCCGGCACGGCGACCAGCAATGCTGCTCTGACCGCACGCGATGCGCAGGCAGCCCAGTGCACGACGGTGAGACAGCCGAGACTATGGGCCACCAAGACCGGGGGTGCGGGACAATCACCGATAGCTTGATCGAGGCGCTCCACCCATTTCCTGCAGACCGGATGATCCCAATCCTCTTGGATCGCCCGCTTCCAACCGGGAAACCTCCGCTCCCAAAGCGTTTGCCAATGGCCTTCCCCTGAGCCACCGATGCCGGGAACGACGACCACGGGCGACGCGACTCCTGGCTCATGGCATTCTGTCGCCGGGCTATGCGCCACGTGGCCCGCCCCGCGTGACCCATTCGACCGCCGCAGCGCCCGCCGCTCGGCCGGTGGCGAAACAGGCCGTGAGGAGATATCCCCCCGTGGGGGCTTCCCAGTCGAGCATTTCACCCGCGCAAAAAACACCGGGCAGCGATCGGATCATGAGATGCTCGTCGAGCGACTCGAACGTCACGCCGCCGGCACTGCTGATCGCCTCTTCCAATGGGCGCGAGGCCACGAGCGTCAAGGGAAGAGATTTGATGGCCGGCGCCAATCTCTTCGGATCGGTAAAGGTATCTTTCGATAAGACTTCCCGCAGCAGCCCTGCTTTGACACCCTCCACGCGGGCCCGCCGTTTCAGCTGGGTCGCCACGGTGCGTTTGCCGCGAGGCTGCGACAGGTCGGCAATGAGCCGCGGCAACTCACGATCGGGTGCGAGATCGAGCCGAAGCGTCGCCTTCCCTTTGGCGTCGATCACGTCGCGAAGGCAGGCGGCGACCTGGTAGATAACGCCGCCCTCGACGCCGGTCTCGGTGACGACGAATTCCCCTTGGCGATGAATCACCTCCCCGTCCAATCCCTTGGCGACCACCCCGACCGTCTTCACCGGATGGCCCGCGTACTTCGACCGAAAATGCTCGCTCCATCCGACATCGAACCCGCAGTTGGCGGGCTTCAGCGCGGCGACCCGTACGCCCCGCCCGCGCAGGAATTCGACCCAGGCTCCACTCGAGCCGGTTTTGGGCCAACTGCCTCCTCCCAGCGCGAGCACCGTGGCATCCGCATGCACCCTGCGTACCCCTTCAGGCGTCACGAACCGCAAGCCTCCGTCCTGCCATCCGTCCCAACGATGGCGCACCTGCACGATCAACCCCGCTCGGCGCAACCGGCGCAGCCAAGCCCGCAGCAACGGCGCCGCCTTCATGTCCAAGGGAAAGATTCGGCCTGAAGATCCGACAAACGTCTCGATGCCCAGGCCCTTGGCCCAGTCGCGCAGTGCCTCCGGACCGAACATTTTCAAGAACGGCGCCATTTTGTTTCGGTGAGGGCCATAGCGAGCCATGAACGCGTCGAGCGATTCGGCATGCGTCAGGTTCAAGCCGCCTTTTCCCGCCAACAGTAATTTTCGCCCGATCGACGGCATCGCATCGAACAATTCCACCTCGGCCCCCCCGGACAGTGCGGCCTCCGCCGCCATGAGCCCCGCCGGCCCCCCGCCTATGATGACGATCAACATATTGGTGACTATTGTGTGAACCGCTTCAGAACCGTTCGCCTCGATCCAGTGAGAATCGCAAAGATACCACACCATTTCAACGCCATGACGCCGTTGACAGGTCCAAGATCGAGCCGTATGCTCGGCCCACGACTGGACTATGGTACGGTGACAGTGTCTGCGCCGATTCCCCCAAGCTCCAACGGGCCCGCGCTCTCGAAATGGTTCGGCTTCTTTCCCGAATTCCGCAAAGACGTGCTCGGCTTCTTGTCCGAATGCCGACGGTACGGCGACGTGGTGAAGCTGCCGGTGGGACATTGGGCCGAGATCCTGCTTCGCCGCCCAGGTCTTGCGGTCTATCTACTGCACCATCCCGATGACATCAAACATGTGCTGGTGACGAATCAGCACAACTATGTCAAAGGCCCCATCCCGCCGGTCGAGGCAAAGATTTTCGGACGGGGCCTGCTGCATCTGGAGGGACCGGAGCACCACGCGCACCGGCGGCTTCTGTTGCCCTTCTTTCACGGGGCTCACATCCATGCGTATGCCGACATGATCACTACGAAGACCGCCGCCCTGGCGGAGCGCTGGAGTGCAGGCGGCACCGTGGACATGGGACAGGCCATGAGCCGTCTAACCCTCTCCATCATCTGGCCGGTGCTGTTCGGGCGCGAACTCGGACCGGAAGCCATGCTGATCGCCGAGTCCATCGAGGTGGGGCATCGCCTCATCAACAAGCAGTATCACTCCCTCTTCGCTCAACTCACACCGCTCTGGCTGCCGACCAAGCTCCACCGCGATTTTTCTCGCGTTCATGGCACGTTGGATTCGTTCGTTCGGGAATTGATCCGCACCAGAAGACGGGAGCCGCGTGAGGACCAGGAGGATGTGCTGTCGCTCTTGTGCCTTGCCACCGACGAAAGCGGCGCACCGCTTACCGAGCAAGCGATCCGGGATGAGCTCATGACGCTGATGTTGGCCGGCCATGAGACGACCGCCAACGCGCTGACGTGGACCTGGTTTCTGCTCGCCCGGCATCCCGAGATCCGGGCCAAACTCGCAGCCGAACTGCAGCGCTTGCCGCCCGGACGTCTGCCCGGCGTGACCGACCTTCAGCAGCTCGTTTACACCAAACGGGTTTGGGACGAATCGCTTCGCCTTTATCCTCCGGCCTGGGCCCTGCACATGCGCCTCGCACGCGAGGAGGATCCGCTGCCGTCAGGAGCCAGCATCCCGGCCGGCGCCTATGTGTTTTTGAGCCCCTGGAGCGTACAGCGCGACTCGCGTTGGTTCCCCGACCCCGATCGATTCGATCCCGAACGGTTTGCCCCAGGCGCAGTCAGCCAGCGGCCGCAGTTTAGTTATTTTCCGTTCGGTGGTGGAGGACGACGTTGTCTCGGCGAAGCCTTCGCCGAACTCGAAGGGCTCTTGATCCTATCCGTGCTCGCGGCCCGGCTTCGCTTCGCCTCGGTCGAAGCGAAGCCCCTGCTGCCCGACGCGCTCATGACATTGCGCCCGAAATCTCCTGTCTACATGGATATTGAGCCGGTCCCGCCCTCCTCGACCGCCCCGCCTGAGATTCAGCAAGAAGATTTCGGGAGTCGCCGCGGGTCGGCCTAGAGACCGATGGATTCGATGCGTCGGAGTTCTTCTGCGGAGAGCGTGAACCGGTCGGATTGCAGATCGTCTTTCATGTGTTGCCTGCTGGTCGTACCGGTGAGCGGGACCATGCCGATTTGCATGGCAAACCGAAACACGATCTGCGCCGGACCGACGCCGTACTTGGCCGCCAATTCCCGCAGGTCGGATGTGAGGAATATCTCACGATTGGCGGTGAGCAGCGAGAAGCCTTGGTACACGATGCCCTGCACTCGGCAGATGTCACGCACGTCCTTATCCCACCCCAACGCCGCATAGCAGCGATTTTGCACTACCATAGGCTTCTGCGTAGCGCGCTCGCAAAGCTCGGTCAATTGGTCCGCAGAGACGTTGCTAACGCCGATCATTCGGGTACGACCGGAGTCGTACAGTCCTTCCATCGCGCCCCACACCTCCCAATCCTCATTACCCAAACCTCGACGGTAGTAGGGCCCATGCAGAAGGTAGGCATCCAGCCGGTCGGTATGCAAATGCCCCAAGGAGCTTTCAAAGGATTGCTTCACTTGTGTGGCCAGAGGGGCATGAGCATCGTACGGCAGGCGCGAATCCTGTCCGTTGATGGGGGTGAACTTGGTTTGCAGGTAAAGCTTTTCCCGCGCGATGCCTCTGGCGGCCAAGATCTGCAAGGCTTCGCCCACCCGAGCCTCGTCGTAATGCACGAGCTGGTTTGCCGTATCGATGGCCGTAAAGCCGGCCTCGACGGCATCGATCACGAGTTGGGTGGTTGCCTCCTTTTTCCACGCGGTGCCGTATATGAATGAAGGCGAGACTGCCAGCCGGTCGGTTGCCTGCATAAGCTTCCTTTCGATGGGGAGTACCATACACACATTCGGTTCGTGGCTGCAATGTTTCCAGGGGGCGGAGAACCTGGTACAGTGGGGCGCATTGCCGAAAGGAAAGTGATCAGGGACAATGACTGCGGACAGTTTGACGGAGGCCGAGCTTCGGATCACGGCGCGCTATGCCGAGGTGCATCCATGGGTGGTACAGGCCGTCACCGGGTTCCTGTCCGCCTATTTCATGGAGCATCCGGGGTTTCGGGTACGCCGGCACTTCGATGAGCCTCAAAGCGGCATGCACGTGTGGCTTTGCGAGGTGCCGTCCACTCTCAGGATGCCGCGCTTGTTGAAGCGATTGCAGGCGGATATCCCTCCATGCCGGATTCTCAATCCTGAGGAGGGATCGAACTCACTGCCCTCCTATGTGATCGACCAGCCCGATCCGTTGCCATGCTGAGGCCCAAAGACACCCGCACGAACTTTGAGTCAGGTAAGCGGACCCTATGGCGAGGCTCGGTTAGTGGGAATAGGACGGGAAAAGCCGAGTGGGATGGCGCGATACAGTCCGTGCGGCCCTTATGATCAGCCGCGAGCGAACGCGCCTTGTACCTTGGCCAGTGCGCGTCGCGGGTAGTACAAGGCGCTGTTGAACCGAATATTCAGCTCTACCAGGGAGCGGTTCACCGATTCGAGGAACGGATGCCGCCGCTGCCGGACAAATCCATGCTGGTAATTCCGTTTATCGCCGAAGCCGAGCACCCGCCGATCTTCTTCCGACAAGTTGCCCAAGAAAGCCGCGTTCAAGATGAGCGGATGATAGCGGTAATAGGCCACGTCTTCGGCTTGCAGCGGAACGGCCGGGTCATGGTAATTGAGAAAGATGGCTTGTCGCGGCTCGAGAACGGGCATGCTTTGCCTATGTATGCCGGATGTATCAAACAGAAAAGCGGACCCCGCAGGACCGGTCACTTCCTCGATGACCTCCTGAGGAGTGTCCATCAACTCCCGGCTTGGAATCAGACGCGGATGCTGTTTCTGATGGCTCCCCTTAATGTAGCTGAACGCCCCTGATTTCACGTCCGTAAGGTACAAGGCCAGCTTGATCTCCTTCGGAATGTTCCTCACCGTTCGCTGATCGTACCAGGCGTCTCCATGCCAGCCGTGAAAATCCCTCCTGGTGGGCAGAGAAAGCCAGCCCTTGGCTTCGACCAGCTGGTACTGTGATCCCAGATAAGCCCGAAGAACTTCCTGCACAATCGGATGAATGGCCACATCAAGGATACCCTGATCCAGAATCAATACGTCCTGGATCATGTGGCGATAGCGCTCCGTCCGTTCGTATCCCATCACATCATTCCACGACAGGCGCTGAAGCCTCGCTGCGAAGGCCTCCTGCATGCTTCGCAGCTGAGCTCCAGTCAACAGCGAGGGCAGGCGGACCACCCCATCACGTGTCAGTTGCGCGAGCAGCGTTTCGGCCATGCTTGACATGCTCATGACGGCGCCTCGTATTGGGCAACAGCTTCGCGAACTCGTGTCCCATGAGAAAACCGAGAGACGGCCTGTGCGCGAGCCTGTGTACGCATCGCCTCCAATCGTGAAGGAACTGCGTACAGGCGGCCAACTTGCTCCGCCAGATTCACATCGTTGCCGGGCGAAAACAGATAGCCGGTGCGGTCTGGCACGATAAATTCCGGAATCCCGCCTATATTACTCCCGACCACCGGCAACCCGGAAGCCAAGCCTTCCAAAATGACCAGACCTGCAGCCTCTTGCCAGACGGAGGGACACACTAAGAGATCTGCGGCCTGCATGAAGGTGCAGACCTCCGATTGCAGCCCGAAAAATCGCACCCGGTTATTGAGATCGAGCCGATCGGTCAGGCTTTGCAGTGCGTGCCGTTCCGGTCCGTCGCCAACGACCCAGAGTATGGTGTCGGGAGGAAGATGCGTCATCGCACGGATGGCAACGTCCACGCCTTTTTCTCGAATGAGGTGCGCTACAACGAGGATGATGAACCGATCTCCGTGATTGAGCGACGCGCGCAGCGTGTCGCGTACATGCCGATTCGGTCTGAATCGTTCCGTATTGATGAAATGGTGATGCCGAGAAATCTGATGCCAGATGGCCTGGCGATCCAATTCGCCCTTGACGTAGTCGCTCACGGCAAAAACCCGGGCATACCCCTGGGCATAGAGCCGCCGGCAGAACCCTTTGAGCCCTCCGACGAGAGGCGCTGACACCGGGGGCCGAGAGTTATGGTCGGTCATGAAGTGCTTCAAGCGTGGCCGCAGGAGGCGCAGGATCGGCACGTACAAATTGGCGGGAGGATATAAATTCCAGTGCACGATCGTAATGGCATAGCGGTCGATGATCCGCAGCAGCTTCAACAATCGGCCCATTTCGAATTTACGAAGATCGAGCGCCGTGGCCGAAATACCGGCCGCGGTATAGCGAGCGCGGTGGACGTCCGGCATCTCTCGCGTAAATGCCGGCAGCAGCAAGCCTCCCTGCCGGGACAGTTCCGAGGCTATGAGGAAGATCTGTTCTTCGAGAGAGCCGAACTTGTGCGAGGGATTGAGATCGACCAGATACAGAATTCGACTGGAACTGGCGTGCTTCCGTCCCGCAAGAAATTGAGCCGAGCTGCTCGGATTGACGGACTGGCCGAACGACGTGCTACGCCGTTGAGGAGGACGCGGCGATGTCGAAGTTTTCATGCGTCTTGCTCCGCCGCGATGACGGGACAACATACCGTCTTTGCCATAGGACTGGATTCCTCTTTGTCGATTGAAGCCGACACGATCTCTCCTTCGTGTTCCTGGGGGCCGGTCCACCGACCCTGCGGAATATCTGTATGGATTTGCCTGCACCAACTTAGCTGAGCAGCCAAGTCGGTGGCAACCTCAAATCTGAAAAAAATGCGAGTCTGTGCCAGAAATGGTCATGAGGATTCCCCTTATATACGGGATGACGCGAGGGCGTGAACCGGACGAAAGGGGGG